>JBILXR010000046.1:0-12836 GCA_044378215.1 Opitutales bacterium | reverse complement strand
GCGCGACGGTGGTCTTCGAGCCGGTCAATCAGATCGGTCGGGCCCGCGACGCCGGGGCACGCGCCGCGACCGGTGAATGGCTGGTGTTCATCGACGCGGATTCCACGCCTTCCGCGGAACTCTTCGCGTCCATCGCGACCCGTATCGCCGAAGGGCGCGCGCTCGGCGGCGGGAGCACGGTCGAGCTCGAGCCGGGCACGCCACGCTATGCCCGCTTTGTCTGCGGACTCTGGAATCTCTGGAGCCGACTCGCGGGCTGGGCCGCGGGCTCCTGCGTCTGGGTCGAGGCGGAAGCCTTCCGCAAGGTGGGCGGTTTCGGCACCGAATACTACGCGGGCGAAGAGGTCTTCCTCAGCCGCCGGCTGAAGACGCTGGCCCGTCGCTCCGGCCGCCGCTTCGTCATCCTCGCCGATCACCCTCTACGGACGTCTTCACGCAAGCTGAAGCTATATACGCTCACGGAGGCGGGCCGCTTCTTCTTCCGCATGCTCTTCACCGCCGGACGCGCGGCGAAGCGGCCGGAGCACTGCGAGATCTGGTACGACGGACGACGCTGAGGCTCAGAGCCGCTGGCGCTTCCACTTCGGGATCGGGAACGCGGTCACCTTGTCGGAGCGCACTTCGACGTCGTCGCGGTGCCGCAGGCGCTTGGCCTCGGCGGCGGTGACGATCTCGTAGTGCGGCGCGGCGGTGATCAGGTCGGCGATCTCCCAGCAGTCCTTCGGGTTGTTGACCCACTTCTCGGCCGGGAGGCGGCTGAGGTCATATGGCTTGGAGTAGCTCCGCAGAGTCTTGCGTGGACCCTTGGCGTATTCGTGGAAGTACGACATCGCGAGCTCGCGCACGCTACGGTAGACGGGGTCGCGCCAGCGCAGGCAGACATAGTTGGTCTTCGAGATCGCGCCCCACTTGCCGTTCACGCGGAAGGGCGCGATGACGTGGTCCATGTCCTGATGCGCGCTGAAGTCCAGGAGCAGGGGAGGGTGGCCCTGCAGCCAAAGCGCGAAGGCCGCCACCATGGCCCCTTCGATGCAATGGGCGCGCCGGTGCTTCAGGGTCTGCTCGACCGAGCGGGCGGTGTCGCCCTCGGGCTCGAAGTTCTGCGGGAAATCGACGAGGAAGTCCTGGATGGCCTGCGGGGTGGCGAGCCGCGCGAGCGTGCGCGCCGCGGTCAGGCTGAGGCCTCTCCGCTGGGCGAGTCGGGTGCGGGCGGCGTACGACATGGCTGCAGGTCTATGCGCCCGCCGCCGATGGCTCAAGGAGCGAGTGCGGCGGTGCTTTCGGATTGGCTAATCTGGCCGCCGGCGTTTGCTCGTCGTCGTCCGTCATGCCGATCTTCGATACCCCCTGCGCCGACTGCGGTAAGACCAGCGGAACCCACTGAGATGGACCTCGAGCACTTCCGCTGGGGCGCCCTCCAGCTCATCTTGCTGATCATCTCGATCGGTCTCCACGAATTCGGCCACGCCTGGATGGCTGACCTCCGTGGCGACCCGCTCCCGCGCCTGCAGGGCCGCGTGACGCTCAATCCCTTCGCCCACACTGATACGATCGGAACGATCATCCTCCCAGCGGTCATGATCTTCCTCAGCCCGGGGTTCGGCCTCATCGGCTGGGGTAAGCCGGTGCAGATCTCCTTGCCCAATCCGAAGACCCGCCGGAGGGATGATATCTATATCACCCTGGCCGGCCCGGCGATGAACCTGGTGCTCTGCTTCGTCTTCGCGGCCATCGGCGGCCTGGGCGACTTTGACCCCCGCTCGCAGGCGGTGATCATCGATTTCTTGCAGATGGGAATCTTCCTCAACGCCAGCCTGGTCGTCTTCAACCTCATCCCGATTCCGCCGCTCGACGGCTCGCGCATCGCCGTCCGGCTGGGCCTCTATTCCGAGGAGTTCTTCCTGATGCTCGCCCGCTGGGGGTTCATCATCCTGCTCGTCGCGGTGAACCTGCCGTTCTTTCGGGTCTTCATGCACAAGGCGGTCGGCTTGGTCGCGACGCCTTGGTTCTGGCTCTGGAGCCTCCTCGCCTGAGCCGGACGGCCACGAGAGGCTTGCCTATTTCCCGCCCGCGGGCGAAAGTCGGGCCATGCAAACCCTCGGCGAACGCCTCCAAGAAGCCCGTCAGCGACTGGGCGTGACCCTCCGCGAAGCCGCGGAGTTCACCAAGATCCGCACCGACTACCTCCAGTCCATGGAGGCCAACCAGTTCGAGTCCATCCCGCTCGCCGACGTCTATAAGCGCGGCTTCGTGAAGGTCTACGCGAAGTACCTGCGCCTCGATGACGAGAAGGCCGGCGCCGACTTCAACACGCACCATTCCGCCAAGGCTTCCCGCCGCCCGCTCGAAGCCGGCGCCGACGAAGACGCGGCTTTCGAGCCGGAGACCGGCGGCGCGCCGCTGACGATCAGCCGCGACACGCTGATCTACGGCATCATCGGCATCGCGGTCATCGCGATCCTGCTGGCGTTTTTTATCTGAGCTCGCCGTCGCCGGCCCGGCGACCAGAGCCTCCGGCTCCCACGGTCGTCTCGCCGGTCTCGCCGGCGGGCCGTCCTCACCAGATCACGCTCCGGTCCACCAAGGTCGGCGTCCAGTATCAGGTCATCGAACAGCACACGGGTGAGGTCCCGGGGCGTGGCGTGCTCTCGCCCCGCGACAAGCCGGTGGTCATCAACGTCAAGGGCCCGACCGAGCTGCGGTCGACCTTCCTCGAGCACCTGCGCGTCGAGATCGACGGCGTGCCTTTCCCGCTCCCCGCCGACGTCAGAGGCGCGCTGCCGGTCTTCCTGCCTGACCCCCTGACGACCCCGCCCGCGCCTCGGCCGGTGCCGGCTTCCAAGGGCCGATGATGCGAGGAGGTTGACCCTTCGTCACGACGGGTCATCTTGAGGGCGCAGTGCCTCCGCGCCTCGAACAACGCGTCCTCGTCCTCAACCGTCTCTGGCAGCCGGTGAACATCGTCGGCGTGCTCCGCGCGATGAGCCTGCTCTTCCGCGGCCGCGCCTCGGCCATCTATTCCGACCCCGTCGCCGGCCACCGCGTCCTCAGCGCTGCGGAGTGGCTGAAGTTCTCGGCCGAGTCGCCGCCGCCCGCGGCCGAGTCCGTGCGCTCTCCTTGCATCGTCCTGCGCATCCCGCGCGTCCTCTTGCTCGGCGAATACGACCGCGTCCCGCGCCGCGAGATCCGCTTCTCCCGCCGCAACGTCTACCTGCGCGACGCCAACACCTGCCAGTACTGCGGCCGGACGTTCCGCGACGAGGAGCTCAACCTCGACCACGTCGTCCCGCGCGACGTCGGCGGCAAGACCAACTGGGAGAACATCGTGACGGCGTGCGTGCGCTGCAATTCGCGCAAGGCCAACCGCCTGCCGGAGCAGGCCGGCATGACCCTGCGCCGCGCCCCGGCCAAGCCGAAGTGGCGCCTGGTGGTCGCGTCGTCGTTGTCGGCGGACGAGGTCGAGGCCTGGAAGGAATTCCTCGAGGTCACGCCCGCGGGTCAGCTCCCTTGGCGGAACTGAGCGGCGTTTTCCTTGGTGCGGGTAACCAGATTCGAACTGGTGTATCCACTTTGGAAGAGTGGTGTCCTACCACTGAACGATACCCGCGTGGCCAAGGACGGTTACTATCCCGGGCCGGACCGCCGGGGTCAAGCCTCGGCCCGCGGTCCTGGAGCGGGTAACCAGACTCGAACTGGTGTCACCACTATGGGAAAGTGGGGTCCTACCACTGAACGATACCCGCGGCGCCAGGAACCAGGTCATCCTGCCGGGGCCCTCCGGCCCGTCAAGCCGGCGTCCGGTGGATGACGCTGATGGTGCCGTTGGTCTCGAGGATGACGTCCTTGACCTGCTCGATGTTGGCCAGTCCGGCCGACCGCAGGGCTGACATGAGTTCGTGGTGGGTGATGCGTTCCCGGCGCATGACCTTCTCCTGGATGTCGCCGTCCCGTACGAGGAATACCGGCCGGCCGACCAGCGCCCAATGCACGAGGCGGTAGTGACGCGAGAGCAGCAGCATGGTCCAGTTGATGGCGATCAGCGTGCCGGCGAGAAAGAGCCCGCCGCCGAGGCTGTTGTCCCCGCCGTTCATGGCATTCTGGACGGTGTTGCTCAGGATGAGCAGCAGGATGAAATCGAACGGGGTCATCATGCCGGTCTGCCTGCGGCCGGTGATCCGGATGAGGCAGAGGAGGAAGGCGTAGACGATGATGCCGCGCAGCAGGAGCTCCCACCACGGAAGCACGGGGATGAGCAGGGTGCCGACGTCAAAGGGCTGGCTGGCGGCCAAGGAGAGGAGGGGCATGGCGTCCACGATGACCGGATCCGCCGGCGGGGGCGATGTCGTTTGCGCTTCACGGGGAGCCGAGTTCCGTCATCCTGCGCCCATGGCCCGTTCCACCGCTTCCGCCGTCCGCGACGTCCTGATGATGGCGACGCCTTCGAAGAACGCCGACCTACGTTGGTTCGGCGGTTTCCATGCCTCGGACCCTTTCCCGGCCTTCTCGGTCGGCCGTCGCCGTATCGGCCTGCTTCCCGGCATGGAGGTCGGCCGCGCGCAGGACGAATCCGCCTTCGACGAGGTGCTCAACCTCACGGCGATCATCGCCGACCTGCGCAAGACCAACCCGAAGGCCGCCGTGGCCGACGCGATCGTCTTCGCCGCCCTCGAACGCGGCGTCCAGCGCTTCCGCGTCCCGGCCGATTTCCCGGTGGGGCTCTTCCAGCGCCTCCGCGAACTCGGGCTCGCGCTCCACGCCGTCGGCGCCCAGCAGAACGAACGCGGCGCGCCCGAGCTCTTCCCGGAGCGTCAGGTGAAGTCGAAGGCTGAACTCGCCGGCATCCGCGCGGGTAATGTCGCGGCGGCCGCCGGCTTCAAGGCCGTCGAGCAGGTCCTCGCGGAGTCCCAGGCCGACAAGAAGGGCTTGCTGCAGTGGAAGGGTAAGACGCTCACGGCGGAGATCCTCAAGGAGGAGGCGCAGGTCGCCATCCTCCGTAAGGGCGCCCTCTGCGACATCGGCCTGATCATCGCGCCCGGCGACCAGGCGGTCGACTGCCACTGTTCCGGCTCCGGCCCGGTCCGCGCCAACGAGCTCATCGTCTGCGACATCTACCCCCGCCACATCGCATCGCACCACTACGGCGACATGACCCGCACCTACCTGAAAGGGAAGGCCGACCCGAAGCAGCGGAAGTTGGTGCACGCGGTGCTCGAGGCCCAGCGTCGCGCGATCAAGGCCATCCGCGCGGGTGTGACCGGCGCGAAGGTCCACACGGTGGTGCAGGAATATTTCAAGTCGCTCGGCTATGAGACCGGCCTGAAGAAGGGCGTCTACGTCGGCTTCTTCCACGGCACGGGCCACGGCCTGGGCTACGACATCCACGAAGACCCCGCGCTCTCCACGCGCAATCCGCTCCCGCTCGTCGCGGGCCATGCGGTCACGGTCGAGCCGGGTCTCTACTATCCGGGCATCGGGGGCTGCCGCTTCGAAGACTGCGTGGTGGTCACGAAACAGGGCTGCGAGTTGCTGTCTTCCCATCCCTACAACTGGGAGATCGCCTGAGCATGGCCAAGGGGCGGGGCAGGGCGGGCACGCATACGTCGCTGACCGACGCCGCTCGTCCCGTGGCCGAAGCCCTCGAGCGTCATGGCCGCGTCTCCCGCGGCGTCATCAGCGCGCGCGTCCGTGCGAGCACGCTCTCGATCAAGATCATGAAGCTCGGCGGCGGCCTGCGCGTGACGGTCGTCTCGAAGGGCTCGCGTCAGGAGCTCCACGTCTACGGCCTCACGGCCGACCGCGCGGGCGAGATCCTCTCGGGGTCGGACTTCTTCGGTTACAAGCTGAACTTCGCCGATGAGTGACGCGCCCCTCATCGTGGCCGAGGTCACGGCCGCCGACTGGACCGCCGCCGGTCCGGGCTGGACGCACCTGCCTTACCTGGCGCGCTTCCGCGCCGACCGTCCGCCGGCTTCCTGGGAAGCCTTCTTCACGGGACGCCACCATGCGGTGCTCGAGAGCGGCCGTACGGGCAGCCTGACGATCGCGGTCCCGGCCGCGCCTCGCGCGACGCTCTTCTTCGGCGACGGCCGGGTGGTGCTCCACGCCGAGGATGGCGCGCACGAGGAAGCCACCGAGCAGCCGTTGGCTTATCTGCGTCGTTGGTCGCGCGAGGTCCGCGCGCCGCGTCTCGCCGGCTGGCCCGCCTTCCAAGGCGGCCTGATCGCGCTGCTGGGCTACGATCTTGCGACGCAGTTCGAGCCGGTGCGTTCCGCTCTGGCTGACATCCGCGTGCCGCTCGCCGCCTTCCTCGAAGCCCATGAGGCCTGCGTCTTCGACGCCGCGAAGCAGGAGCTCACGGTGGTCGTGCTCTGTCCCGTCGGCTCACCGAACTCGGCCCTCCGCGCGGCCCGCGCCCGCGCCCGCGAACTCGCCGCACGTTGGTCCGCCGCCTGCGCCGCCCCCGCGCCCGCGCTGCCGCCGGCCGGCGCGCCGGCCCTTCCGCTCGCGGCGTCGTTCGACGAACCGGGCTTCGTCCGCGCGGTCGCGCGCTGTCAGGATTATATCGCCGCGGGTGATACGTATCAGGTCAATCTCTCCATGCGGCTTGAAGTCCCGCCGGTCGATACGCTCCGGGCCTACGAAGCGCTCCGTGCCGACAACCCTTCGCCGTACATGGGCTTCGTGCGGCTGCCTGGCGTGTCCCTCGCCTGCGGTTCGCCCGAACTCCTCGTCGAGGTCGCGGACGGCCGCGTCGCCTCGCGGCCGATCGCCGGCACGCGGCCGCGCGGCGCCGACGAAGCGGCGGACCTCGCCTGGGCCCGCGAACTCTCGGGCGACACGAAGGAGAAAGCGGAGCACCTGATGCTCGTCGACCTCCTGCGCAATGACGTCGGCCGCGTCTCCCGTCCCGGCACGGTGCGTGTGCCGGAGTTCATGACGGTCGAACGTTACTCCCACGTGATGCACCTCGTCTCGCAGGTCGAAGGCGACCTCGCCGCCGGCGCCGGACCGGCCGACGTGGTCCGCGCGCTCTTCCCGGGCGGCACGGTCACGGGCGCGCCGAAGGTGCGCACGATGCAGGTCATCGCGGAACTCGAACCGGTCGCCCGCGCCTACTACACGGGCTCGCTCGGTTGGATCGGCGCCTCCGGCGAACTCTGCCTCAACATCATCATCCGCTCGCTCTGGTCCGCCGAGGGCCGGGCCTTCGTCCAAGCGGGCGCAGGCGTCGTCGCCGACTCGGTGCCCGCCCGCGAATACGCCGAGAGCCTGCGCAAGGCCCAGGCCCCGCTTCTCGCCGCCGCCCGCGCGGCCCTCCCATGAGCCGCGTCTGCCGTAACGGCGTCCTCGCCGAGGGCGACGCCATGCCGGGCAGCTTCCCCGCCGGCGCGGCCTTCTTCGAGACGGTCGCCCTGCGCGCCGGTACGGTAGAGTGCCTTGAGGACCACCTGACGCGCCTGCGTACCGGCATGGCTCGCGCCGGCTTCGCGCCCGGCCCGCTCGCTGCTGGAGACCTGGAGGCCTGGCGCGCGGCGATCCGGCTGCTCGGCGGACAAGAAGGCGTGCTGCGTCTCGTCGTCGGCTCGGACTTCGAGGAACTCGGTCTCCGCGCGCTGCTTCCTTCGCCGGAGGTTTTCCGTCTGCGTTCACTACGCACGGCGCGCGATGCCGCGGAATGGCTCCCGCGTCCGAAATCCGCCCCGTGGGCTAATTCCCTGGCCGCCTCCGTCGAGCTGCGCACATTGGGCGCCGGCGCGGGCGTCGAGGGCGTGCAGTTCGACGCCCGTGGCTTCGTCAGCGAAGGCTCCCGCTCGAACCTGGCTTGGGTCGAAGGCGGTGTGCTCCATGTCCCGGCCGAGACCACCGGCCGCCTGCCGGGCACGGCGCTCGGCCAGCTGATCCGTTGCGCCGGCTTGCCGACGCGCGAGGTCGAGTCAGCCGTCCCCGTCCGCGCCGCCGCGATCTTGGTCCTGCGCTCGACCCTTCCGGGCGGCGGCTCGGCCGTCTCGCATTGGGACGACGTCGATGGCCGGCCGCTCTGGTCAGGCGATCCCGCCGCCGCCCGCCCGCTGCTCGGCGCGCTGGCCGCCTGGCGCGCTCAGCGCTGCATCAGCTTCGCGTAGGCCGGCAGGGCCGCGGCGAGCACGAAGAGGGCGAGGAAAGAGACGCTGAGGAGCGCCGCGAAGCAGGTCGAGGCCAGGAGTTTGGTCATGCGTACGATGTCGTCCGTCTCACGCAGGTGCGCGCGCGCGGCGTAGAGCGTCACGCCGAGGCCGACCGCGAGGAGGCCGAGCAGCGCGCCGGTGAAGTGGTTGAAGAAGAGCCCGGTGAGGCCGGGCAACTGGCCGGGTTCACCGATGATAGTGGCGACGAGCACCGGCTGCGCGCGGAAGGCGATCGCGCCGGCGGTCGCGGGGAGTCCGGCGGTCAGGAAGACGGCCAGGGCGGAGATGATCCGGAGCTCGCGAGGGGTCATGCGCGGAGTATCTCCCCCGCTTCCGCAGGGTCAACGCCGGGATTCTCCCTCGCCAAGTCGGCGCCCGTCGCCTATCCCAGCAGGACATGGAATCCGTCTGGTATCTCTGGCTGGTCTTCGTGCTCCTCAATGGCAGCGCGGCGGGGATCTCCCTCGTCGCCGGCGTCGTCTCGGCCCTCTCGCACGCCGAACTCGAGGATCTCCGCCGCCGTCAGGCCACGGCCGCCGTCGCGCTCGAGCGCTGCCGCGGCGACCAGGGCAACACCCTCGCCGCCTTCGAGGTCTTGTCCGCCGCCTTCGTCGGGATGAGCGCCTTGCTCGGGGGCGTCCTCGTCGGCGTCCGGTTCCTGCCCCGCGTGGGCGAGAGCTGGGGCTTCGCCCTCGTCACGGTGCTCGTCGTCATCGCGGTCTCGTTCTTCATGGCCTGGCTCACGATCATGCTTCCGCGCAAGCTTGGCATGCATTTCCGCGTGGCGCTGGCCCCTCGCATCGCTTCATCCCTCCCGCTCGTGCGCGGCGCCGCCAAGATGCTCCGTATGCTCGGCAAGCTGCATGACTCGCTGGCGCCGCCTGAGGAGTCCGGCGTGGACCGCGCCGACGCCGACATCGGCAGCCTCGCCCAGGCCGCCGCCCGCGAAGGCAAGATCACGCAGGCCGAGAGCAACCTCGTCGCCAACGCCGTCCGGCTCGACGACATCCCGGTCTCACACGTGCTCACGCCCCGTTCCGTCGTCACTTCGATCGAAGCCGACCTCACGGTCGCCGACGTCCTCCGTCTCCACCCGAGCGTGCCGCACGGGCGCATGCCGGTCTGGGAGCAGAACCCGGACCGCATCGTCGGCGTCGTCCGCCGCCGCGACCTGCTGAAAGCCGCCGGCGAAGGGCGCCGTGAAGTCCGCGTGCGCGAGCTCATGGGCAAGCCCCACGTGGTGCCGGAGAACGCCACGCTGTCCGACGCCCTCCACGACCTCGTCCGGGCGCATCAGCACCTGGCCGTCGTGGTCGATGAGTTCGGCGCGTTCGCGGGCGTGGTCACCCTCGAGGACGTCTTCGAATCGCTCCTCGGCGTCGAGATCTACGAGAAGGACGATCCGCATCCCGACATGCGCGAGCTCGCGCGCCAGCGCGGCCACCGCGTCGGCCGGCGTCCGGAGACCCCTAAGCCCGGCGCATGAACGCGGCCTTGCTCGCCACCTGGACGCACGACCTCGACCCGGTCGCGTTCCGTTTCCCCGAGAGCTGGGGTCTGCGCGGCGTGCATTGGTATGGCCTCGCTTACGCCGCCGGCTTCCTCGTCGCCGCTTGGCTGCTCGGCCGCTGGCGTCGCGCGGGCCTCACCCCGTTGCGCTCGGCGCTGGATGAATCGACGCTCATCACCGCCGTCATGGTCGGCGTCATCGCCGGCGGCCGTTGCGGCCACGTGTTCCTCTATGCGCGCGCCGAGTTCGTCGCCGATCCGCTGATGCTCTTTCGCGTCTGGGAAGGCGGCATGGCCAGCCACGGCGGCTTCCTCGGCGTGCTCCTTGCCGGCGCCTGGTTCGCGCGCCGGATCAAGGCCGACTTCTACGCCGTCGGTGACCTGCTCTGCGCCCTCGCCCCGGCGGGCCTCCTCTTCGGTCGCCTCGCGAACTTCATCAACGGCGAGCTCGTCGGCGATCCTTCGTATCTCCCTTGGGCCGTGATCTTTCCTCGCGAAGGCGCCGAGCCGCGTCACCCGTCGCAGCTTTACGAGGCTTTCGCCGAAGGGCTGCTCCCTTTGCTCTGGGTGCTCCGTCGCTATCCCTTGCGCCTGTCGCCTGGTCGTCTCGCCGGCGAATTCCTGTTGCTCTACTCGGTCGGACGCATCGTCTGCGAGGCCTTCCGTTCGCCCGATGACGGGTTCGTCCTCGGCCTCACCGCCGGGCAGTTCTGGACGCTCCCGCTCGCCGCCTTCGGCGCTTGGCTGGTCTATCGCGCCCGTCGTCGGACTGAATGATGTTGCCCGTGCGGGCCGACGGTGGGAAAACCCCCCTGCGCCATGACGAACGTCCCGCTCCTTGACCTCGGCCCGCAGAACCGCGCCCTCGAAGCGCAGTTCGAAGCCGCTTTCCGCGACGTCCTGCGTTCCAACATGTTCATCATGGGCCCGCGGCTCGAGGCCTTCGAGCGGGATTGCGCCGCGTTCCTCGGCGTGAAGCACGCCCTCGGGGTCTCTTCCGGCACCGATGCGCTCCTGCTCGCCCTCATGGCGCTGGATATCGGCGAAGGCGACGAGGTCCTGATCCCCTCGTTCACCTTCTTCGCGACCGCCGGCTCCGTCGCCCGTCTCGGCGCCACGCCGGTCTGGGTCGACGTCGACCCCCACCACTTCAACATCGATCTGGTCGACGCCGCCCGGAAGGTCGGCCCGCGCACGCGCGCGATCATGCCGGTGCATCTCTTCGGCCAGTCCGGCGACCTCGACGCCCTCCAGGCCTTCGCCTCCGCCCACAAGCTCCGCGTGATCGAAGACGCCGCCCAGTCGATGGGCGCCCGCTGGAAGGGCCGTTCGACGATGTCCTCCGGCGACTTCGGCGCGACGAGCTTCTTCCCCTCGAAGAACCTCGGCGGCATGGGTGACTCCGGCCTGGTCACGACGCAGGACGACGCCCTCGCCGAGCGCGCCCGCATCCTCCGCGTCCACGGCATGCAGCCGAAGTATTTTCACCGCGAAGTCGGCGCGAACTTCCGCATGGACCCGCTCCAGGCGGCCCTCCTGCACCTCAAGCTCCCGCACCTCCCGTCGTACAACTGCGCGCGCGCGGGCAATGCGATCTTCTACCAGACGGCGCTGAAGGGCGTGCGCGGCATCGCCGAGAACCGTCCCGGCGCCGACAAGGGCGCCAGGATCCTCCTGCCGGTGGACTTCTCCGGCCAGGGCATCTGGAACCAGTTCACGCTCCGCGTGCCCGGTGGTCGCCGCGACGCGCTCAAGGCCTTCCTTACCGGCCGCAAGATCGGCTGCGAGATCTACTACCCGATCCCGCTCCACCGCCAGCAGTGCTTCGTCGACCGGAAGTATCGCGGTTTCGACCGCGTGCCCGTCTCGGAACAGCTCGCCGGCGAAGTCCTCAGCATCCCGATCTTCCCCGAACTCACCGGTGAACAACGCCAGTGGGTCGCCGATTCGCTCGCCGATTTCGCGGCCGGGAAGAGCGAGTGATCGCGCCGTAGGCGCGGAGCGAAAGCGCTTAAGGCGCGTTAGTTGGCCGGTTGACAAGTTGACACGTTGACAAGGGATGCAACGGGTAGGGATGCGATGACATCGCATCCGTTACGCTCAAGGGGAGACCGGAAACCGGATAGTTAGCTGCGGACATTCTTCTGAAGGTGTCAGGTGACGGCCACCGGGGCATCAGCTATTCGGGCATCAGCCGTTCAGCCTTCAGCCGCCGGCTTCAGGTTCCCGCGGCTGCAATGGGTAGGGACGTGATTGCCATCACGTCCGTTCGCCGAGCGACTCTGGTGTCTGATTAGTTTAACTAGTGCCGATGGCTTCGCTGCTTCGGTCTCGAACGGATGCGATGGCAATCGCATCCCTACCTCTGTGTCATAGCCAAACCTCCAATTACCGATTTCCCTTTGAGTTGTCCGTGCTCTGGTCCACGGAGCCTATGGGCCTCTGAGCCTCTCGTTCTTGTCTCCCTTGTCCACGTGTCAACTTGTCAACTGGCCAGCTGATGCGTCTCTCCGGCCAACGGTTCAACGGATCAACTCGCGCGGCTTCGCGCCGCGCTCAGAAAAACCGGATCGTCTTGATCCGCATCTTCTCGTGCTCCTCGTCGGTGCACGGGGCGTCGATCGGCACGGCGGGGGCTTTGTCGTTCGGGACGACGAGCTGGTTGGCCAGGAGATACTGTTCCACTTCGGCGCCGGAGATGTCGGGCAGCATGACGCCGTCGATCTCGACGCAAGGGGAGAGGCGCTGGCCGGACTTCTCGACCATCTCGGCGTAGTTCGCCGGGTTGTTGATGATGTCCACGTCGACGTAGTTCAGGGCGTACTTCGCCATGATGGCGCGCACGCCGTTGCTCCAGCCGCAGCTGGGTTTGAGGTAACAACGGATATCCATGCTCCCACCAATGGCGGGGTTCGCCGGAGAATCAAGCCCGGCGGGTCTTTCGCCCGCCGTTTTCGCCGCTGGCCGGGGTCGGTTCATACCAATAGCCGATCCCGTGGATCGTCCGCAGGCTGTCCAGCTTGCGGCCATGGTCCTCGAAGGCGTCGCGGATCTTGGCGACGTATTGGTCCAGCGAACGGCTGCGGATGTCGGCGTGCACGCCCCAGACGGCGTGGATGAGGCTGTGCCGGCTGATGATCACGCCGGGGTTGGCATGCAGGT
>JBILXR010000186.1:0-3560 GCA_044378215.1 Opitutales bacterium | reverse complement strand
AGGACGGCGCCACCGATGAGGAGCAACGGCCAGTTCGTCTGGCTCCGACGATGGGCGAGGATGGGCGTGGGTTTTTTGGGTGGAGTGGGTTGGCTGGCCATCGTGGGAACGGCCAGAGGATGCCGCCCGGCCCGGATTGGTCAAAAGAACATCACCTTCGGCGGTGGATTATCGGCGCTTCAGCCAATTCGGGCGACTTTGCCCCGTTCGAGCGTGAGCCGGAGCGCGGGCGCCGTGGGCGACTTCTTCAGCTTGGCGAGGGACTCCGGGTCGCCGGCGTGCACGAGTTCCCCGCCGGCGTTACCGCCTTCCGGACCGATCTCGAGGACCCAGTCGGCTTCGGCGATCACGTCGGGGTGATGTTCGATGACCACGACCGTGTGGCCTTGGTCGACGAGCGCGTGGAGGAGTTCGATCAGACGACGGCAGTCCGACTGGTGCAGGCCGATGGTCGGTTCTTCGAGGATGTAGAGGTTCGGGCGGATCTCGCCGCGCGAACGCTCGCGGAAGGTCGGCAGGCCTTGGGCGAGTTCGCTGACGAGTTTCAGGCGCTGGGCCTCGCCGCCGGAAAGCGTCGGGCTGCTCTGGCCGAGCGTCAGGTAGCCTAGGCCCGTTTTCACCATCAGTCCGCAGAGGTCGCCCAGCTTCGCATCGAAGGAGAGGAAAGCCGCCGCTTCTTCGAACGTCATCGCCAGCAGGTCCGCCGCTGACTTCCCGTTCCAGCGGATCGCTTTCGCGGCCGAGCCGTAACGCGTGCCCGCGCATTCTTCGCACGGCACGTAGGTGTCGGGCAGGAAACTCATCTCGAGCTTGATGCGTCCCGCGCCGGAGCACGCTTCGCAGCGTCCACCGGAAGTGTTGAACGAGAAGAAGCCCGCGCCATGGCCGCGGATCGCCGCTTCCGGCAGGGAGGCCAGACGTTCGCGGATCAGGTCCCAGGCACCGATGTAGGTCGCGGGCGTCGAGCGCGGCGTCTTGCCGATCGGCTCCTGGTCGACGACCACCAGCTGGCGGAAGCCCTTGAGTCCGGACAGGGTGCCGAAGGCCGGCTTGCCCTCGTGCGAGACCACGCTGAGCGCTTCCTTGCCCGTGAGGCCGTCTTTCTTCTTCGTGATGGCCGCACGGATGGCGGGAGCGAGGAGGTCGGTGACCAACGTGGACTTACCGGCGCCGGAGACGCCGCAGACGACCGTCAGGCGGCCGACGGGGATCTGCACGTCGAAGCCCTTGAGGTTACGGAGCGAAGCGTCCTTCAGCCGGACCCAGGCCGCCGGCGCGCCTTTGCCGGCGATGGGTCTCCGCGAACCGCGGAGCGGATGCGGGATGGCTTCCTTCAGGAAGCGGCCCGTGACGGAGTCGGCGCGCTTCTCGAGCGCCGCCGCGGTGCCTTGGGCGACGATCTCGCCGCCGTGGACGCCGGCGCCCGGGCCCATGTCGACGACCAGGTCGGCCGCGCGCATGGTGTCTTCGTCGTGTTCGACGACCAAGACGGTATTGCCGCGGTCACGCAGGCCCTTGAGCGAACCGATGAGCCGGTCGTTGTCGCGCGGGTGCAGGCCGATGCTCGGTTCGTCCAAGACGTAGAGCGCGCCCGACAGGGTCGAGCCGAGCTGCGCCGCGAGACGGATACGCTGGGCTTCGCCGCCGGAGAGCGTGTCGGCTCCGCGGTCGAGCGCGAGGTAGCCGAGGCCGACCGAATCGAGGAAGCGCAGGCGCGCCGCGATCTCCGGGAGCAGGGCGCCGACGATGGCTTTCTCGCGGGCCTCCAGCTTGAGCCCGGAAAGGAAAGCGAGGGACTCGTCAGGCTGGAGGCGCAGCAGGCCGGGCAGGGACAACGAGCGTCCCTTCGGGCCGGCGAGCTTCACCGAGCGGCCGATCGGGCCGAGGCGTTCGCCGTGACAGGTCGGGCAGACCGCTTCGCCGACGCGGTCCGCGATCGCGTTCTCGTTGATGGACTCTTCTTCGTCGGAGGAGAACATCGTGACCTCGAGGCCGTGGCCGCGGCAATCCGGACACCAGCCGCGAGGAGAGTTCCAGGAGAGATGCTTCGGGTCGACCTCCGGGAAGGATTCGCCCGTGGCGGGGTCGCTGCGCGACGTCGACAGATAGGCGACCTGACGGCCGTCGGGGGCGAGCAGCACGCACGCGTTCTTGCCGGCCGAAAGCACCTGGCGCACGAGCGAACGGAGCGCCTTCTCGCCGGATTCTTCGGTCTCGTCGGGCAGGCGGATGAGCCCGTCGGCGCGGAGTTCGCCGAAGACCGCGTCGACATCGTGTTCGGAATAGCGGTCGAGGCCTTCGAAGCCGTCGACCTTGAACAGCTTGCCGTCGCAGCGCAGCAGGCGGAGGCCTTTCGTCTCGGCCCATTCGGCCAGCGGGCGGTGATGGCCCTTGCGGGCGCGCACGAGCGGGGCGGCGATGAGCAGCGAGCCCTTCTTCAAGGCCTTCGCCTGCTTCGCGACCAGGCGGACGACCGCGTCTTCGGTCATCTCTTCGAGCGGTTCGCCGGTCGTCGGACTATGCAGCACGCCGGCGCGGGCGAAGAGCACGCGGAGGTATTGGGCCACTTCGGTGACCGTCGCGACGGTGGATTTCGCGGAGCCGCGCGTCACGCGCTGTTCGATGGCGACCGTGGGCGGCAGGCCTGTGAGCGAATCGATGTCAGGTTTCGGGAGCTGTTCGACGAACTGGCGCGCGTAGGCCGAGACGCATTCGAGGAAGCGACGCTGCCCTTCGGCGAAAAGGATGTCGAAGGCCAGGGAGGATTTGCCCGAACCGGACACGCCCGTCATCACGGTCAATGAGCCGTGCGGGATCTCGAGCGAGACGTCCTTCAAGTTGTGTTCACGGGCTCCGCGGAGGGAAATCGCCGTCGGTCGAGGCTTGCCCGGCGCGGTCGAGGCGGCGGCGAAGGCGTCGTCGCCCTTGGCGAGGAAGCGTCCCGTCACCGTGCCCGCGCGGGCGACTTCGGCGGGCGTGCCTTCGGCGACGAGGCGGCCGCCGGCGGGGCCGGCTTCCGGACCCATCTCGAGGAGCCAGTCGCAGGACTTCAGCACGTCGAGGTGATGTTCCACGACGATGAGCGAGTGGCCGGCTTCGGTCAGGCGATGGAGCAGCCCGACCAGGCGGGACACGTCCTCGCGGTGCAGGCCGGTCGTCGGTTCGTCCAGGAGCAGCAGCGCGCCGCTCTTGCGAGCATCGATCTTGGAAAGATAGCGGACCAACTTGAGGCGCTGGGCTTCGCCGCCCGAGAGCGTCGTGAGCGGCTGGCCCATCGAGAGGTAGCCGAGACCGACTTCTTCGAGGCAGGCCAGCTGGGCGGAGGCGGGCGTGCGTTCGCCGAGGAACTTGCGCGCCTCGGTGACGGACATCGCGAGCAGGTCGCCGACGGACTTACCATCATAATGGAAGCTCAGCACCTCGTCGCGGAAGCGTTTGCCGTTGCAGGACGGGCAGGGCAGCGCGACGTCCGAGACGAACTGCATCTCGACCGTCTCCCAGCCCGCGCCGCCGCAGCGTTCGCAGCGGCCTTCGCCGGCGTTGAAGGAGAAGTGCGAGGG
>JBILXR010000045.1:0-13037 GCA_044378215.1 Opitutales bacterium | reverse complement strand
ACTCGCCGACGGAGGGCAGGACGAAGAGCGTGGGCAGGACCGTGCCGGCGCAGGCCAGGGTTTCGAGACGGGTGCGGACATCGGCGGGCTGAAGGGCGGTGTCGAAGCGACGGCGGAGGAGGGGGCGCGGGCGAGCAGGAGCGGCGGAGCGGCGTTTCATGAGTAGTTTGGAAAAAGGAAGAGAGGGTGTCCCTGCCGTGCGGTCCGTGGGAAAACGGTGCGCGGCTGGAAGCGTGATCAGTGGAATGGAGTTTCGGACAGGGACGCCGGGGTGGGCGGAGAACTGTTCGAGACCGCTACTATGCCCAGGCTCGCCGGGTTGTCCAGAGGCTCGCCCGTCATAGCCCGCAAAATAATAACCTACCGATTTACGGGGTTTTCATGGGGTCCGGGCCGCCAGCCAAGGCGGAGGCTCGACCTCCGGCGCCGGATGGCTACCTCGGAAGGCATGCCCCGCCTACCCCTGCTGGCCTGCCTCCTCCCCCTCGCCCTGTTCGCGGCGTCCGAACCTTATCCCGTGAGCCCCGCCGCCGCGCCTGTACCGCACCCCGCGGCTGACGCCCCGGGCTTCGTCTCGCTTTTCAATGGCAAGGATCTCGCCGGATGGAAGACCAAGGGCAACTGGGTCTACGACACCGACGGCACCGTCACGCTGAAGCCGCGCGCGGGCGAGACCGGCTGGAAGCGTTTCGACGCCTACATCTTCTCCGAGCGCAAGTATCGCGACTTCGTCCTCGATCTTGAATTCAAGTTCGAGCCCACCGGTAATTCCGGCGTCTTCTTCTGCGTCGCCGATCCGCTCGATCCCGTCGCGAAGGGCATCGAGCTCCAGATCCTCGATACGCACGGCCTCGCCAAGCCCGGTCATCATGATTGCGGGGGCATCATCCGCGCGATGGCTGCGGCGAAGAACATGGTGAAGCCTGCCGGCGAATGGAACCGCTACACGCTCACGCTCAAGGATCGCCGTCTCACCGTCGACTTCAACGGCGAGCGCACCATCGTGCTCGACCTCGCCGCTTCGCCGATGAAGGACCGCCCCGTCGACGGTCACATCGGCTTCCAGGATGAGGCCAAGCGCGTCTGGTATCGCAACGTGCGGATCAAGGAGCTGCGCTGATCAGCGGCGCAGCCAGCGGCGGGCGAGCAGCCAGAGCAGCACCGGCACGACCACGCTGAGCGCCAGCGCCCAGGTGGGCTCGGTCTGGCCGAGCGCGCCGATGCCCGCGAACAGGAAGCCCGTCGGCACGCCGCCGCAGAGCAGCGCGAAGAAGAACGTCCGGAAGGGCATGCGGTGTAGTCCCGCGAGGCACGCGATCGCTTCGGGCAGGATCGGGAGGCAGCGCGAACCCGCCACCAGCCAGGCGCCGCCGTCCGCGAAGAGTTTCTCGCCGGACTCCAGCGCGTCGGCGCCGGCGAGACGCATGGCGAGCGGGCGGCCCAGCCAGCGGCTGAGACCATAGGCGAGCAGGCCGGCCACGATGGTGCCGGCCGCGGCGTAGAGACCGCCGACGAGCGTGCCGTAGGCGAGGCCGAGAGCCGACATCACCAGCGTGCTCGGGATCGGCAGCAGGAGATCGGCGACGAGGAGGCCTGCGCCGGCGAGACCACCGGCCGCGCCGAAGCCGGCGATCCAGGCGCGCGAGCCTTCGACCGTGAACGTCGCGTCCAGCGCGTCGCCCCAGATGATCCAAGGGATGATCGCTCCGGCCAACAGCAGCGTGGACGAGACGAGCAGGCCGCGATGACGGGCGAAGAAATTCATCCGCCGGCACGCAGGTCCTTCCACGGGGACTCGCCGCTGACGTCGACCATGAAGGGGCCCTCGCTCGCGCCGGGCGAAAGGATCGCGAGGATCGTGGCGTCCGCCTTGGAGACGTTGAAGGTCGCGTGCACGACGCCGGCCGGGATGTGCGCGGCGTCGCCGGGTTTCAGGACGCGCTTCTCCTGCTCGACCCACTGTTCGACCTCGCCGGCGAGGACGTAGATCATCTCCTCGAGTTCCGGGTGGGTGTGGAAGGCGTGGCCTTCGCCGGCGGGCAGGGTCGCCTCGCAGACCTGCAGGTCCTTGGCGCCGGTGAGTTCGGGGCGGGTCAGCCAGTAATTGGTGCGGCCTTTGTACTCTTCCTTGATGGCCTCGGCCTTGGTCACGAATCGCAGCGGTGGGGTCATGAGGCAGGCTACCGCACGGGAGCGCCGTTCGGCAAGCATCGGTGGCCGGCGTTGACACGTGCCTGTGTCGGAGCGAAAACATCGGTCACCCCCACCCCATGAAACGCATCCTTTCCCTCCTGCTTGCGATCGGCCTTCTCGGCGGCGCCTCCCTCGTCGCCCAAGAGACCAAGAAGGCTCCGGCCAAGAAAGCCGCCGCTCCGGCCGTGAAGCTCCCGTCGCAGCCCGCCGACGTCGCTGCGCCCAAGTTCGATCCCAAGACCGGCCAGGTCAGCGGCGGTTTCCTCACGTCGCACGAGTCGTTCGTCGAAGTCGCCAAGAAGGGCGAGGCCCAGGTCGTCTTCCTCGGCGATTCCATCACCGCCGGCTGGGGTCGTCAGGCCGCCATCTTCGACAAGGAGTTCGGCCAGTACAAGGCCGCCAACTTCGGCATCGGCGGCGACCGTACTCAGCATGTCCTCTGGCGCGTCGAGAACGGCGAGTTCGAAGGCATCAAGCCCAAGGCCGTCGTGCTCATGATCGGCACGAATAACTCCGGCGTCGCCGAGAACTCCCCTGAGCAGATCGCCGCCGGCATCAAGAACATCATCGCCGCGATCCACCAGCGCTCGCCGAACACCAGGGTCCTGCTCCTCGCGATCTTCCCGCGCGGCGCCACCGAGGCCAATAATCCCGGCCGCGCCAAGAACCAGGCCGTCAACGCCCTCATCGCGAAGTTCGACGACGGCCAGAAGGTCCGTTACCTCGACATCGGCGCCAAGTTCCTCACGGCCGACGGCACGCTCGAGAAGTCCGTCATGCCGGACCTTCTGCACCTGAACGCCGTCAGCTACCAGATCTGGGCCGACGCCATCCGCGAGCCGCTCGCCGCGCTCGTCAGGTAAGCCGCGCTGAGGCGCTGAAACCGGGCCGGTCCTCTCGCGAGGGCCGGCCCTTTGCGTGTCCGGCTTACTTGCCCCAGCCGGCGGGCAGGTCGGGCAGGGTGGCCGTGAGGATCTCGTGGATCGCGACGCGTTCTGCTTGCTCGAGGTGGCCGAAGGCCGGCGCGGGCGGGAAGGCGCGCAGGCCGGACGAAAGACGCAGCAGGGTGATCTCCCGGAGCTGCGCCGGCAGGTGCGCGAAGCTTTCGGAGTAGATGAGCGGGCTGCATCGGTAGCGGAAGAGGCGCGTGCGCAGGTCGAGGTCGCGGAGGGAGCGGCCTAGGGCGTCGGCCTTGCGGGTCTTGGCGTACGCGGCGGCGAAGACGCCGTCGGAACGTAGCGCCTCGGCCGGCCATGCGACCTCGTCCCGGCAGAGCAGGGCGTCGAGCAGCTTCTCCGCCTGGCTTTCGAAGACCACGAGGCAGGAGCCTTGGGGCGGAGCCGAAGCGGGCAGGCCGAGGATCGCGCGCATGGCCGGCCAGCGATGCAGCGCGATGCGCGCGTCCTGCAGGGCGGTGGACATCACGTTGTGCACGTGGACCTGATGGTCGTGCAGGAGCATCGGCACGACGTCGCTGGTCTTCAGGAGATAACGACGGGTGTCCACGATGCCTTCGAGCGAGTCGAGGTTGCGCGTCGGCTGCGCCGATTCTCCTTCGAAATCTTCGAGTCGCCGGCCGGTCAGGTTGCCGCGGTGACGCAGGCCCGGGCCGCCGCCGGTGACGTACCAGCCGCCCCAGCGTTCTTCGAGCGGGGTCGACGGGGCGATGTTGGCGCCGCCCGACCCGCCGAGCGGTTCGCCTCTGGTGTCGGGGAAGACCGACCGCGTGCGCAAGGTGGGCGTGTGCTCATGGCGCGCATGGCAGAGCAGGCAGTCATTGTCGCGCACGAG
The DNA here is from genome assembly GCA_044378215.1 of Opitutales bacterium. Taxonomy (GTDB): domain Bacteria; phylum Verrucomicrobiota; class Verrucomicrobiia; order Opitutales; family UBA953; genus UBA953. Next base: position 9,053 of record JBILXR010000045.1, on the reverse strand, counting down.
CAGGGGAGCCGGGCCGGTCTCGTGGGCGTCGAGGACGTAGAACATCGCGCCCAGCTGCGGATCGAAGACCGTCACCTCGAAAGAACCCGTGGGCGCCCAGCCGACGTAGACCTCGTCGGAGAAGTAGAGCACGCGCGGCGTCTCCGGCGTGATCAGGTCGCGCTGGAGGCTCGTCTTGCTGAAGACGAAGAGCTGGGATTCCGCCGGCACCTTGAATTCATCGAGCAGCCACTGCAGGCGTTTCTTCGCGGGCAGGGAGCGGATGGCGTTCGCCCGCGCCTGGTGGGCGGCGTTCAGGGCCGTCGCGCGGTCCTTGGCCTCGGTGGCCGAATACTGGATCGGCGGTTCCTCGAACGGCTCGGCCTGCTGGGCGGAGAGGTGCGGCGTCAGGAAACCGGCGAGGCCGAGGAGCAGCAGGCGTGGCGCGGAGGAAGGCACGCGTCGACGATGGCGCGCCTTCCTCCGGACACAAGACCCGGCTCAGCGTCGGATGATGAGGCGCATCTTACGGCGGGCCTCCGCTTCGATCTGGCGGATGCGTTCGCGGGAGACCCCGTGGCGCTGGCCGATGGCGTCGAGCGTCAGTTCCTCGCCGTCGAGGCCGGCGCGGAGGCGGATCACCTCGAGTTCGCGGGGCGTGAGCTGGGCCATCACTTCGGCCAGCGCGGCCAGGCGGTCGGCGGCCTCGGCGTAGGCGGCCGGCGTCGAAGCCTCCGGATCGGCCAACGTGTCGCCGAAGGTCGTGTCGCTATCTTCGCCGATCGGCGCGTCCAGCGACTGGCCGTGCTGCTGGTAGCAGCGCAGCTCGACGATCTTCTCGGGCGAGCATGCCAGGAGGGCGCACAGTTCGTCCTCCGTCGCCTCGCGGCCGGTCTTCTGGAGGAGGGCGGCTTCGGCCTTGCGGAGCTTGGCCATCTGCTCGTGCAGGTTACGCGGGAGGCGCACCGTGCGACGCAGGAAGTTGAGGTGGCGGAATACCGCGCTGCGGATACCCCAGAACGCGTAGGTGCTGAAACGATGGCCGAGGTCGGCGTTGAAGGCGCGGGCGGCCTCCATGAGCGCGACGTTGCCGGCCGCGACGAGTTCGAGCATCTCCTCGCGGGGCACGTTGATCTGCTTCGCGGCGTAGTAGGTCAGGCGCAGGTTGCGGTTCACCAGTTCGTCGAAAGCGGCCTGGCCGGCCGGCGTCAGGCTGCCGTCGGCGAGCTTGCCGGCCTTGATGCGGTGGCCGAGCGTGAGTTCCTCTTCGGGGCTCAGGCGGGGCCAGCGGGCGGCCTGGTTGAGGTAGACCGTCAGGCCGTCCGCCTCGCCGGAGCGGTCGGGGGCCGTCTCGAGGCGGGAGACCTCGATTTCACCGAGATCGGGGAAGTCGGAGCGGAGGAGGGAGGTGAGGGTATCGTTCTTGGCGGTGCGGTGCGGGATGTGGTTGATCATGGAAAAAGAAAGGGGCCTGTATATATAGGGCTGAAAACAGGGGTTAAGAGAGACGTCTTTCCCTAAGTGACTGAAGTTCAGTCAGATAAAAACGTATTATATTTTATAGAGGGAGCCTCCGGGGTGGGGTCACCGGGGGTGTAGGGCTGCCGACGTCGCTCATTATGCCCCGGGTCTGAGGTTCGTCAAAGGGGGTGGCGGCGGTTTCTGGGCGATCTTCCTCTAAATGATGAAGATTGGCGGATTTTTTGGATGGGAACGGGCCTTGGTTTGGGGAGTCTATAAGACATGCCCCGCCTCTTACCCCTTTGCGTCGCTTTGCTCGCCTGTCTGGGCTTGTCGCTGTCCGCCGCCGAACGCCCGAACATCCTGATGATCGTCTCGGACGACCACGCCTGGTTCGACTACGGGTTCATGGGGTCGAAGGCGGTCAGCACGCCCCATCTCGATAAACTCGCCGCGGAATCGCGCACCTTCCCGCGCGGCTACGTGACGAACTCCCTCTGCGGGCCGAGCCTGGCCTCCATGCTGACCGGTCGCCACGTGCATCGCCACGGCATCACCGGTAACGACCCGTTCGTCCCCGTCGCCGTCGCTGCCGGCGCCAAGGGAGCCGCCAAGGCTGCCGCCGCTAAACAAAAGAGCGCCGCCTTCCTCGAAGGGCGCGCCCAGATGATCAAGCTCTTCCAAACGTCGCCGATCCTGCCCCGCCTCCTCGGCGAGCAAGGTTACGTCAGCCTGCAGACGGGTAAGTGGTGGATGGGTCCGTACCAGACGGGCGGTTTCACCGAGGGCATGACGAAGGGTGGCCGCCATGGCGATGAGGGGCTCGACATCGGCCGCAAGACCTTGGCGCCGCTCACGGATTTCATCAGCCGTTCGAAGAAGGATGGGAAGCCGTTCTTCGCCTGGTATGCCCCCATGATGCCGCACGACCCGCACACGCCGCCCGAACGGCTGCTCGCCAAGTATCGCGATAAGTCGCCGACGCCCCAAGCCGCCAAATACCATGCGATGGTCGAGTGGTTCGACGAGACCATCGGCGAGATCCGCGCCCATCTCGAGAAGGAAGGCCTCACCCGTGATACGATCATCATCTACATCGCCGACAACGGCTGGATCCCGCGGACCGACCTGCCGGCGGTTGATTTCACCCGTTCCAAGCAGTCACCTTTTGATGGGGGCGTCCGTACGCCCATTTTTGTGAGCTGGCCCGGCCACATCAAGCCGGCGACGATCAATGAAGCCGCCAGCGCGGTGGATATCATGCCGACCTTACTCAAGCTGGTGGGTGCGCCCGTGCCGGCGGATGGCGACGGCATCGACCTGCTTGACGACCGCGCTTTGAAGTCCCGACCCTTCGTCGCCGGTCAGAACTCCACGCACGACATCCAGGAGCTCGGCCGCCCAGCGGCGAGTTTGCGTTACCGCTGGCTGGTATCGGGCGACCTCAAGCTGATTGTTTCCAGCGGACTCCAGACGGGTCGGGTGGTGCATGGCTCCCGCGACGACGCCATCGAGCCGCCGCGACTCTTCGACCTCAAGGCCGATCCGCACGAACTCCGCGACCTCGCCGCCGAACGTCCCGATGACGTGAAGCGCCTGACGACCCAGCTCGACGGCTGGTGGACCGGCCGCTGATCCCCTTCCTGATTTCCAATCCCATGAACACCATCCGCTTCCTCCTCGTCGCGCTCGCCGCCGCGCTCGTCGGCTGTCAATCCGCCGATACCGCCTCGCCCGCCCCTGCTCCGAAGGCCGCCGCCAAGGCCGCTCCGAAGGCCAAGCCCGCCCCCGCGCAGTACGTCTTCTACGTCGGAACCGCCGGCGCGAAGGCCCAGGGCATCCTCCGCTGCGTGCTCGACGGCAAGACCGGCAAGATCTCGGCGCCGACCATCGCCGCCGAAGCGAAGTCCGCTTCGTATGTCGCGCTCAGCCCGGACGCGAAGTTCCTCTACGCGACCGCCGAGGCTGCCGAAGGCGCCGTCGCCGCTTACGCGGCCGAAGGCGACAAGCTCCGCCTGCTCAACACCGAAGCCTCCAAGGGCAAGGGCCCGACGCACCTCGTCGTCGACGCCGCCCGTAAGAACCTGGTCGTCGTCAACTACGGCTCGGGTTCGACCACCGCGCTGCCCATCAAGGCCGATGGGTCCCTCGCCGCCGCCAGTTCCTCGCTCCAGCACGTCGGCACGGGCCCGAACGCCGGCCGTCAGTCCGGCCCCCACGCTCACGGCGTCTACTTCCACCCGAAGAACAGCCGCGCCTACGTCGCCGACCTCGGCACGGACGACATCTTCATCTACAAGTTCGACGCCGAGAAAGGCCTGCTCACGCCGAACAAGCCGAAGTCCGGACGCGTCACCGCCGGCGAAGGACCTCGCCACCTCGCCTTCCACCCCAACGGCAAATTCGCCTACGTGAACACCGAGATGGGCCTCAACGTCGTCGCCTTCATCATCGAACGTAACGGCGGCCTGAAGCAGCTGCAGAGCCTCCCGACCCTGCCCGCCGGCGCCGACATCAAGGGCGTCTCCACCGCCGAGATCTTCGTCCGCCCCGACGGCAAGACGCTCTACGTCTCCAACCGCGGTCACGATTCCATCGCCGTCTACGCCATCGCCCAGGACGGCAAGCTGACCCTCCTTCAGCACGTGCTCGGCACGCCGGCCACGCCGCGCGGTTTCGGTCTCAGCGCCGACGGCCGCTGGCTCGTCTGCGCCGGCCAGAAGTCCGGCACGCTCAACGCCTACAAGATCGGCCGCGACGGCAAGCTCACCGACACCAAGCAGGCGGTCGAAGCCCCGGCCGCCGCCGCGGTCGTCTTCGTCCCCTGAGGTTACGCTGCTGATGCGCGGTCCGTTGCTCGCCGGTTTCTTCCTGACGACCACCCTCGGGGCGGCGCCGGTCGACTTCGCCCATGAGGTGGTGCCGATCCTGCGGAAGCACTGCGGCGAGTGCCACACGGGTGACAAGAAGAAGGGCGGCTTCTCGATGAACACCCGCGCCTCGCTGCTCGAAGGCGGCGAGAACGGCGCGGCGCTTTTCCCCGGTCAGGCGTCGAAGGGACGCCTGCTCGCATCGATCGTCAGCGACGATCCCGATGAGCGCATGCCGCCGAAAGGCGCGCGCGTGAGTCCGGCCGAGGTCGCCGTCCTGCGCAAGTGGGTGGAGCAGGGCGCCGTCTGGACCGAAGGGTTCGCGTTCAAGCAACCGGCCTACGAGCCGCCGTTGCGACCGCGCCGTCCGGTGCTTCCCGAAGCGAAGTCCGGTCGAACGCATCCGCTCGACCGCGTGCTCGACGGCTGGCTCGCGGCCAAGGGCGCCCCGCCGCCGCCGGCGGCGGATGACGCGACCTTCCAGCGCCGCGTCATGCTGGATCTCGTCGGCCTGCTGCCTTCCGCCGAAGAGGCCCGCGCTTTCGCGGCCGACACGCGGCCCGATAAACGCGAGACGCTCGTGCGCACGCTGCTCGCCCGCGATGTCGACTACGCCGACCACTGGATGGTCTTCTGGAACGACCTGCTGCGCAATGATTACGCCGGCACCGGCTACATCGACGGCGGCCGTAAGCAGATCACCAACTGGCTCTACCTCTCGCTGCTCACGAACAAGCCCTACGACCGCTTCACGCGCGAGCTCGTGGCGCCGTCCGCCGACAGCGAAGGCTTCGCCAAGGGCATCGTCTGGCGCGGCGCGGTGAGCGCGGGCCAGGTGCCCGAGCTCCAGTTCTCGCAGAGCGTCTCGCAGACGTTCCTCGGCATCAACATGAAGTGCGCCTCGTGCCACGACAGCTTCACCGACCGCTGGAAGCTCCGCGACGCTTACGGCCTCGCCGCCGTCTACGCGAACCGGCCGATGGAGCTCGTCCGCTGCGACATCCCGACCGGCAAGCCGGCCGTCGCCGCCTGGCCTTTCCCTGAGCTCGGTCAGGTCGATGCCGCCAAGCCGCGGGAGGAGCGCCTCGCCCAGCTCGCCGCGCTCATCACCCATCCGGAGAACGGCCGTTATCAGCGCACCATCGTCAACCGCCTCTGGCATCGCCTGATGGGTCGCGGCATCGTCCATCCCGTCGACGCGATGCAGACCGAGCCGTGGAACCAGGACCTCCTCGACGTGCTGGCCAACCGCCTCGTCGAGTCAGGCTATGACCTCAAGGCCGTGCTCGCCTTCATCGCCACCTCGCAGGCCTACCAGTCCCGCGCCGAAGTCCTCACGCGCGACGCCGACGACAAAGGTTACGCCTACCGCGGTCCGCGCGCCAAGCGACTCACCGCCGAACAGTTCGTCGACGCCGTCTGGCGGCTGACCGGCACCACGCCTTCCAAGATCGAACCCAAGGTGCCGCGCGCCGCGCCGGCCGTCGCCGCGGCCAGGCAGAAGCCCGTCGTCGAGCCGCTCGTCGCCGCGCCGATCTGGTCGGGCGACATCGCCGGCGGCCGCGTGCCCGCCGCGGGTGAGACCCGCACGTTCCGCCGTCAGCTCCTGCTCGCCGCCGACGTGGACGCCGCGACCTGTGTGGTGACCTGCGACAATGGTTACGAACTGTTCGTGAACGGCAAGAAGATCGGCGGCGGCGACAACTGGGCCGACCCGCAGAACTTCGACCTCTCGGTCGCGCTGCTGAAAGGCGCGAACCAGATCGTCGTCGTCGGAAGCAACGCCGGCTCCGGACCGAACACCGCCGGGCTCTTCTTCCAGGTGAACGTCACGCTCAAGGGCGGTGCGCGCGTGAAGATGGCTTCCGATGCGGCGTGGGAGTGGACGACCAGCGTGCCCAATGCCCGCGGGGTCTTCGCCGCCGGCAAGGGCAAGGCGAAGGCCGCGGAGCCCGTCTGGCAGTCCGTCGCGATTGTCAAGAGCGGGGCCTGGCGCAAGGCGCAGGCCCGCATGGCCGAGATGCTCGCCGGCGTCGAAGGCACGAGCAGCCTGCCGGCCCGCGCGGGTCTGGTGAAGTCCGACCTCCTGCAGCGCGCGCTCGGCCGCCCGAACCGCGAGCAGATCGTCTCGATGCGTCCCAACGAACTCAGCACGCTCGAGGCCATCGACCTTTCCAACGGCCAGGCGCTGACGAACCTGCTCGCCGCCGGCGCCGCCAAGCTGAAGCGCCGCGCGTGGGCTTCGCCGGAAGGGTTCGCCCGCTGGCTCTATCTCTCCGCGCTGAGCCGCGAGCCTGCGCCCGCGGAACTCAAGGTCGCCGCCGGCATCGTCGGCGCCGATCTTTCCGAACAAGGCATCGCGGACCTCCTCTGGGCCGTGTGCATGCTCCCCGAATTCCAGACCATCCGCTGATGCCCATGTCCTCTCCGCTGCCGCTTGACCCGTCCTTGCCCGAGCCGCTCGCCCGGCGCGAATTCCTCCGGATGCTCGGCGCCGCCGGCGCCGCGACGCTCTCGATGGGCGCTCCGCGTCTCCTCGCCGAAAGCGAGAAAGTCGTGCAGCCGACCGCGACGGCCGATGCGGTGATCCTCATCTGGCTCGCCGGCGGCATGGCCGCGCCCGAGACGTTCGATCCGAAGCGTTACGCGCCTTACGAGAAGGGTCTCACCTATGATCGCGTCCTCAGCACCTTCCCGGCGATCCCGACGTCGGTCGACGGCGTCCGGATCTGCGAGGGCCTCGAGAACATCGCGCAGGTCATGGACCGCGGCACGCTGATCCGCTCGGCGGTGCAGCCCGACCTCGGCAGCATCCTGCACTCGCGCCACCAGTTCCATTGGCACACCGGCTACGTCCCGCCGCAGACCGTCGCCTGCCCGCACATCGGCGCCTGGATGGCCCGCGTGCTCGGCCCGCGTAATCCGGTCATGCCGGCCTTCATCAACATCGGTCAGCGCCTCGAAGGCGTCGGCGAGAGCGAGGAGCTCAAAGCCTTCACCACCGCCGGTTTCTTCGGCGGTGAATACGGCCCGATGAACCTCCCGTTCCCCGAAGAAGCCGCCGCCGCCGTGCGCCCGCCCAAGGGCATGGACGCCGGCCGCTTCGTGAACCGCGACCGCGAGTTCCGTCGCCTCGTCGACGCGACCCCCGACCGTGACCTGCTCAGCGACCATCAGCATCAGTCCATGCTGCGTTCGATGGACAACGCCTACCGCCTGCTCAGCGCCAAGGAGCGCGCGGCGTTCGATATCTCCCTCGAGACCCCCGAGGTCCAGAAGGATTACGACACCGGTCGCTTCGGTCGCGGTTGCCTGTTGGCCCGCCGCCTCGTCGAGAACGGCGCGCGCTTCGTCGAGGTCACCACGGAATACGTCCCGTTCTTCCAGTGGGATACGCACGGCAAGGGTCACGAGACCGTCGCCAAGATGCACGCCGAGATCGACCGCCCGATCGCGCGCCTCGTCCGCGACCTCGAGCAGCGCGGGATGCTCGACCGCACCTTGGTCATCATCGCCAGCGAGTTCAGCCGCGACGCCATGATCGAAGGCCGTCCCGGCTCGCAGGCCAAGGACCAGGCCTTCAACAAGTCCGGCGTCATCACCAGCCCCGACCATTACGGCCTGCATCGTCACTTCACCGGCGGCACGAGCGTCGTCATGTTCGGCGGCGGCGTGAAAAAAGGCCATGTCTACGGCGCCACCGCGGATGAGCGTCCGCTCGTCGCGATCAAGGACCCCGTCTCGATCAGCGACATGCACGCCACGATCTTCCGCGCGATGGGTATCAGCCCCAAGACCGCGTTCGACGTCGAAGGCCGGCCCTTCTACGCGACCGTCGACGGCAAGGGCGTGCCGATTCCGATCTTCAAGGGTTGAGCGCGCGCAGCGGCGCGGCGTGCGCGCGCACGGCCGACTCGAGGAGCTCGCCGGTGCGACGCATCGCTTCGTCGAGCGGCATCGCCGCGGGCTTGATGCCGATGAGCAGGTCGAACTGCGCGCGCAGGCCGGCCGAGTCGTCGACCGAGCCGGCGACACCGACGATCTTCTTGCCGGCCCGGCGCGCGAGCCGGGCGACGCCGACCGGGCCTTTGCCTTGCAGGCTCTGTTCGTCGAGTCGGCCTTCGCCCGTGATGACGAGGTCGGCGGCGGCGACGCGCGCTTCCAATCCGACTTGCGCCGCGACCATGTCGAAGCCGCTCACCAGACGTCCGCCGAGGAAAGCCATGAGACCGAAGCCGAGGCCGCCCGCGGCGCCGGCGCCGGGGATGTCGCGCGGATCGACGCCGAGGTCACGCCGGGCCAGATCGGCCAGGTGTTCGAGCCGCTGTTCAAACCAGGCGAAGTCACGGACGCCTTTCTGGGGTCCGTAGACCCGGGTGGCCCCGCGGGGGCCGAGCAGGGGGTTATCGACGTCGCAGGCCGCGATGAGCTCGCAGGAGGGGAGGGTGGCTGGCCGGACGACCTGGTCCGCTTCAAGGAGGGTCTCCAGGGTAGGGGAGAAGTCCTGGCCTTGGCGTTTGAACTGATACCCTAGGGCGAGGGCGACCCCCAGCCCGCCATCGTTGGTGGCGCTCCCCCCGATGCCGATCAGCAGGCGCTTGGCGCCCTTTTGGAGAGCGGATAGAATGAGGATTCCTGTTCCTAAAGTACTGGCTTTGAAAGGGTTAAGTTCGATATCTTGGACAATCGCCAAGCCGCTGGCCGCGCTCATTTCCATGATGGCAGTGGCTGAACCGGGGACCC
>JBILXR010000185.1:0-3620 GCA_044378215.1 Opitutales bacterium | reverse complement strand
CACATGGAGGCGCTTGAAGCCACCGAGGAGCTCCTGGGCGGCCCCGTGGGGGCAGACTTGGTGGCAATAGGTCTGCCGGCGGGCGCCCCAGGGGATGAGCAGCGCCACGGCCGCCAGGGCCAGCAGGGCGGGGGCGGTGGCCCAAGGCACGCCGTGGCGGGCCCAGCCGGCGAAGAGGGAGAGCGAGAGCAGCTGGCCGAGCCAGAGACCGAGGCCGCCGACGAGGAGCACCTGCCACGTGCGGCGGATCCACGGACGGGCGTGGAGCGAGGTGAAGGTCATCAGCAACGCGCCGAGGATGAAGCCGCCGAGGGCGATGGATTTCCAGAGCTTCGCGGCCGCCTCGCGGTCGCGCCGACCGCCGTGTTGGTCGTCCGCGAAGCGCGTCTGCAGTCCCTTCGCCAGCGCATAGCTCGTGAGCGTCGCGCCGGCGACCGTGTCGAGCTCGGCCTTACGGAAATCGAACTCCGCCCACTCGCGTACGTTCCACTGCGTCAGCTTCGAGAGGTAGGTGCGGCCTTGCGGATCGGGCTCCTCGTCTTGGATGCGGCTGACGTAATCGGAAGTATCGTAGGTGGAACGCAGCACGACCTTGCGCAGGCGCAGGGCGTCGGGTTCGATCGCGATGAGCGTCTCGCTCGGCCCGGCGTAGCCGAGCACTTCGTCGGCCGAGGGCGACGAGCGCACGACGTAGCCGACGTGCGCACGGTTGGGGCCGCGCACGAGGTTCCAGCCGAGGCGGGGGATGTTGGGCTCGAAGCTGGTCGCCTCCGGGAAGCCGGCGGTCTGGATCTCTTTCAGCGTGAGCGGGAGGGGGAAGCGCAGGGAGACGTAGTTGCCGGAGAGCCGCTGCTGAATCGATTCGGTGATCGCGTAGGCCGTGAGCGTCGAGCCGGCGTAGCCGTCGAGCTTCGGGGCGGGCTGCGCCGCGGGCCGCCAGGATTTGAAGGAGTCGTCGAAGGACTTCGAACGACGCAGCTGTTCGACGTGTTCCGGCGTGTCCTGGCTGGAGAGGATGCGGGTGCCGACGATCTGGTCGCGCAGGTCGAGGGCTACGAGCACGTTGCTCGGGCCCGCGTAACCGAGGATCGCGTCGGCGTCCGGTGAAGTGGTCAGCAGCCGCCCGAGGCGGTTGCCGAACTGATCCTCGACGAGGAGTGTCTGACTTGGGCCGGACTTAAGCCGACGAGCCTCCGGGAAGAAGGCCTTGGCGTCGGCGAGGCCCAGCCGCGACAACGCCGACTCCGTGGCCGGGGTCGTGCGTTGCAGCAGCAGGGCGGCGAGCAACAACGCCCCGAGACGCCAGCCTCTGACCAGCCAGGCGCTGACGCGGGGCGAAGGCATCGCTTACTCGACGCGGACGAGCTGGAAGGCGTCGGCGTGGACGCTGCCCTTGGAGCCGTCGGAAGACAGCACGAGGGTGTGGGCGCCGGCCGCGAAGGTGAACTTGCCGAGGGTCGTCGGCTTTTCGACCGCCCCGACCTTCTGGTTGAGGCGGAGGGCCACGGGCTTCTCGCCGACGCGGTTGATGGTGAGGAGGGAGTTACCCGAACGGTTCTCGTGGCCTTCCCAATAGCCGCGGAGCTCATACTTGCCGGCTTCCTTGACGTCGAACGCGTAGGTGGCGCGGTTGCCTTTGCCGCTGGCGTAGTGGTAGCCGGCGCCGAGGTGCGGGATGCCGCGGCCTTCAGTCCACTTGCCCTCGTACTTCGCCTGGGCGTCGTCGACGACGATGCCGCCGAGCTTGGCCAGCTCCTTGAGGTCATCAGGGGAGAGCTTGCTGGGCGTCCCTTTGGTGAGGTCGAGCGCGGCGCGATGAGTGGGCAGCTCCTTGTAGTCGGCGATCGACGTATCGAGGAACAGGTCGGCGCGGAGGTCGGTGCGGCGCATGCGGCCGGGCTGTTCCATGAGCTTGATCAGGTCGGGCAGGTGCTTCTGGTAGACGCCGCGCGGATCGGTGTTCTCGCGGATGGCCAGGTAGGCGGCCTTGCCGACGACTTCGCCCATCATGCCGATGGTGCGCATCACGCGCACGGTACCGAGGGCCTCGTGGGTGACGGAGATGTGGCGGCCGGCGAAGAACAGGTTGTTGATGTTCTTGGAATAGAACAGGCGGTAGGGCAGGGGGTAGCCGTTGCGACGGTCGACCGCGGCGATGTGCTTGCCGCTGGCGTCGACGTAGCCGAAGGCCGCGCGGGAGATGAACGGGTTGTCGGGGAACTTCTTGGCGTATTCCTCGCGGGCGTAGTGGAGGTCGATGTCCCAGGTCGTGGGCACGCAGCCGTCCTCGAAGTCCTTGCGCTCGACGATGTCCTGCTTGGTGAGGATGAGGTCGCCGTCGAAGAGGCGTGATTCGCGGGGGCCGCCGACGTGCGAGGCCCACTTGAGGCGGGAGTTGACGTACTTTTCCTTCTGCGCGCCGTTCTTGAGGGCGGAGAAGGCGCCGTACATCGCGCGGAAGTTCCAGTCGCGGATATATTCGAGGTCCTTGATCGGGTCCTGGTCGAAGCCGGATTCCCAGAACCACTCGGCCTTCATGAAGGGCTTGTCGTCGATCCGGGACTTGGACTTCTGGAGGAGCGGGAAGTCGCCCATCTCGAGGGGCAACGCCCACGGGGTGGCGGGCCACGTCGAGGCTTGGTCCTCGTCTTGGTAGAACCACATGTTGGACATGCCCATGCGCTTGTTCGGCTCGGTGCGATAGGTCGCGCCGGCATAGGCGCCCACCCAGCCGTGGCCGGTGGTGTCGGCCACGAACTTCGCCCGGAAGAGTTTTTCGCGGCCGGTCTTGACGTCGATGGCTTTGACGGCGGCGATGCGGTTGCCGTCCATCACGACGCCGGTGGCGAAGTGGCCGAGGAAGAGGCTGACGTTCTTCTCCTTGCGGATGACCTGTTCCTTGAGTTCGTCGCCGAAGCTGTCGACGCGGCCCGGGCTGTCCGGCGAGCGGTCGCCGATCTCTTCGATCATCTCGCCGAGGTGCGGGTACTTGCCGCGGGTGGTGCCGCCCATCGCCCAGACGCCGACTTCAGAGCTGCCGTTGCCGCCGAGGACGAAACGGTCCTGGATGAAAGCGACCTTGAGGGACTGACGGGAAGCGGAGAGCGCGGCGCCGAGGCCGCCGTAACCGCCGCCGACGACGACGAGGTCGAAGTCGCCCTGGTCTTCGGCTCCCTTGGGGCTGTTCCACTTCGAACGGGCGGCGACGAGCGCATCGCCTTCGGGCGGTGTGAAGGAGGCGTCCTTGCTGAAGAGGATGGCGTCGGCGCGGCCGGCGAAACCGGTGAGGTCATGCAGGGCGATCTTCACGTCGCCGGCGGGCAGCGTGACCTTGCCGCCTTCCTGCCAATGCCACTCGGCGCCCTTCGTGCCGAACTCGGTGGCGACGGGCTGTCCGTTGACGATCAGCTGGAAGCGGCCCGGCGTGCCGGGGGCGTTCCAGTGGGCGACCCAATCCTTCGTGCGCACCCAGACGCGGTATTCGCCCGCGGTGGGGATGCGGACGGTGCCGGTGGCGTCGCCGACGGGCTGGCCGAGGCCATGGGCCAGGAGGTAGGGCGAGCCGACGATGTTCGTGAAGGCGGTGTCGATTTTCCCGCCGCCATGGGCGGATAGGGACT
>JBILXR010000184.1:0-3663 GCA_044378215.1 Opitutales bacterium | reverse complement strand
GCGAACTCGTCCTCGTCCTTAGGCTGCATCAGCGTGACGTTCGGGACACAGCGTAGGTAGGCGATGTCGAAGAGACCGTGGTGCGTGGGGCCATCGCTGGGCGAGACGCCCGCGCGGTCCATGCAGAAGGTGACCGGCAGGCGCTGCAGGCAGACGTCATGGATGACCATATCGTAGGCGCGCTGCATGAACGTGGAGTAGATCGCGCAGACCGGGCGGAGGTCGCGGGCGGCGATGCCGGCGGCGAAGAGCGTGGCGTGCTCCTCGGCGATGCCGACGTCGTGGTACTGCGCGGGCAGCTCCTTCTTCAGCTGGTTGAGGCCGGTGCCCGAGGGCATCGCGGCGGTGATGCCGACGACGCGCGAGTCGGCCTTGGCTTCGCGGAGCAGCAGCGCGCCGAAGACGTCCTGCCAGGCCTTGGGGGCGCCGGCGGCGCCGGAAGCGAGCGAGTCGCCCGTCTCGGGATCGAAGGCGCCCGTGCCGTGGAATTTTTCCGGATTCTTGAGCGCGGCGCCGAGGCCGCGGCCTTTCTCCGTGCGGACGTGGAGGAGGATCGGGCCTTGGGAGCCCTTGCAGAAATTGAGGTAACGCTCGAGCGCGCCGAGGTCATGGCCGTCGATCGGGCCGACGTACCGCACGCCGTACTGCTCGAAGAGCGAGGAGCTGCGCGTGAAGAGATCCTTCACCTCGCGCTTGAAAGTGCGGCCGAAGTCCAGGAGCTTGGTACCCGCGCGGCTCCGGCTGAGGAAGCGCTTCAAGCCCTGCTGGGAGTTGTTGTAAGGACGCGTGACGATCAGGCGGCTCAGGATGTCGGCGACCGCGCCGACGTTGCGGTCGATGGACCACTCGTTGTCGTTGAGCACGATGACCAGGCGCTTGGTCGACTTCGCGGCGTTGTTGAGCGCCTCCATCGTGACACCGCAGGTGAGGGCCGCGTCGCCGATGAGGGCGACCACGTGCGAATCCTCGCCGAGGCGGTCGCGGGCGTTGGCGAGACCGACGGCGGCGGAGAGCGCCGTGCCGGCATGGCCCGCGCCGAAGACGTCGTGCAGGCTCTCCTCGCGGTTGAGGAAGCCGCTCAGGCCGCCCGTGGTGCGGATGCCGTCGAAGTCGGCGCCGTTGCGGCCGGTGAGGAGCTTGTGGACGTAACCCTGGTGGGCCACGTCGAAGACGAACTTGTCCTGCGGCGTGCCGAAGACGCGGTGCAGGGCGATCGAGAGCTCGACCACGCCGAGATTAGGACCGATGTGGCCGCCGTTCCTGGCCGTGACGGCCACGAGGCGTTCGCGGATCTCCTGCGCGAGGAGCGGGAGCTGCTCGGGCGCGAGGGCCTTGACTTCGGCCGGACCGCGGATGGAGGCGAGGAGCGACATCAGCCCTGCGAGTCTTCGCCGCGCTTGCCCAGCTGCTCGATGCGCAGTTCGGCGGCTTCGAGCGATTTCTGGCAGGACTTCAGGAGGCGCATGCCTTCCTCATACTTCGCGACCAGCGCGTCGAGCGAGACATCCCCGGACTCGAGGGACTCGACGAGCTGCTCGAGCTGCTTGAGTTCGGCCTCGAAGCCTTCCTTCCCGGAAGCCGAGGCGGGTTTCTTGTCCGCGCACATGGGCCTACTGTCAGCGTTGCCCCCTTCCCTCTCAAGCGGATTGTGCGGATTCCGGGCGAGAAACCGCGTCCGTCCCGCTCAGAGATACTGCGTGAGTCCCTTGACCGTCGGCGCGTCGAGCCGGCGGACCAGCGCCACGGCCAGGTCGACGCAGGCCTGCAGGTCGGCGACGTCGATGACCGCGTTGTGCGTGTGGATATAGCGGGCCGGCACGCCGAGCACGATGACCGGCAGGCCCAGCTCGTGGGCCTGGAAGGAACGCGCGTCGGTGCCGCCCGTGCGGCGCACCGCGAGCTGGCACAGGATGCCCTGCTCCGCCGCGACCTGCAAAGCCAGGTCGACGAGGCGCGGATTCATGATCGCCGTCGGATCATAAGCGCGCACCTGCACGCCGTCGCCGAGGGCGCCTTGTTGCTCCCCATGCGGGGCGAGGCCGGGCAGGTCGTCGGCCGGCGGGCCTTCGAGGACGATGACCACGTCGGGTCTCGCGAGGCGGGCGGCGACGACTGCGCCACGGCAGCCGACTTCTTCCTGCACCGTCGCGACCGTGAGGAGGTCGCCCGCCGGCGGAGCGGCGTCGAGCGCGTGCGTGGCGAGCGTGAGCGCGGCCATGCCGACGCGGTTGTCGAAAGCCTTGGCGACGTAGAGGCCCGGTTCGGCGAGAGCCGTGAACGGACCTTCCGGCACGACCGGATCGCCGGGACGGATGCCGAGACGCGCGACGGCCTCGGCCGAGCGCGCGCCGATGTCGACGAGCACCTTGTCGGCAGAGGCGGCCTGGGCGCCGCCCTGATGGGGCGGGAGCGCCGCGACGATGCCGAGGAATTCCTTGCGCGCGGAGCGCGACCAGACGCGGAGACGCTGCGCGGCGAGCACGCCGTCAGGCCAGCCGCCGACCGGCACCAGGCGGAGGAAACCGTCAGGGGTGACCGCCTGCACGAGGAAACCGATCTCGTCCATGTGGGCCGTGAGCACCACACGTGGGCCGCCCTTCTCCTTCGAGGGCGAAGCGAGCACGCCGCCGAGGCCGTCGGCGCTGAACGCGCGGCCGCGGAGCTCACGCACGAAGATCGCGCGGACCGCGTCCTCGTGTCCGGACGTGCCGTGGGCCTGCGTGTAATCTTCGAGCAGGCGGAGGAGTTCGGGGAGACGGGTCGACATGGGAGGAAGCGGTCTGAGATGAAAGATGAAAGGCGAAGGATGGACGATGGAAGATGGAGGACTCGAGGACCGGAGGGCCGGAGGACTCGAGGGAAAACAGGGCTAGCGGTAGGTAAGATGCAGGAGAAATTCGTGAAGGCAAGGGCTCGGAAACACGAGGCAATCGAGGTTGGAGGACTCGAGGGCATGAGGGCCGGATGACTCGAGGGAAATACAGGGTTAGCAGGAGGTAAGATGAAGGAGGACTTAACATCAGGTCCTCCTGCCATCTTGTCCCCGCGACCTCGTATCCCCGTGTCCCCGTGTCCTCCTGTCCACGTGCCCCCTGGCCCTCTTGTCCTCGTGTCCTCCTGCCCTCTTGTCCTCTTGTCCTCGTGCCCTCGTGCCCTCGTGTCCTCGCGTCCTCGTATCTCAGCGCGGCTGACGGGTCTGTAGGCGCGGCTTCAGGCCGGCCTTGGCGGCGGCGTCGAGCGCGCCGACCGCGGCGCCCGTGAGCGAACGCTCGTCGGCGACGATGATCACTTCGGTGCCGGGCGACTTCAGCGCGTGGTCCACGAGGGCTTTGGCGAGGGCGTCAGCGGCGATGGGCTTGCCCTCGAGGTAGAGCTTGCCGTCGCGGTCGACCCCGACGACGAGCGAAGACGCTTCGGCGCCGGCCGTGCCTGCGGAGGCCGTGGGCGGTACGATGGCGAGCGCGCGGGTCTGTTCGAAGCGGCCGCTCAGGAGCAGGAAGAACACCAGCACCACCATCACGTCGATGAGCGGCACCACGTTGATCTCGGCGCGACGGCGGCGGGCGACGACGAGGCTCATCGGCGGCGGGCTTCGAGCGCCTCGACGAGGACGTCGAGCCGCGAGGACAGGATCTCGAGCCGACGCGCGAGCCAGTTCGAAGC
>JBILXR010000183.1:0-3680 GCA_044378215.1 Opitutales bacterium | reverse complement strand
CCGTACCGGAGTCCGTCGCGGGGTCGAAGGAAAGGTCCTGCGGATCGCCGCCGACGACCGCGAAGTGGTCGACGCGCACGCCGGCGCCGAGGCGGGCGCGGGCTTTGACGATCGCGTGCGCCGCGACGCGACAGCCGGCCCCGACCAACGCGCCGGCCTCGATGATCGCGAACGGACCGACCTCGACGTCGGGCGCGAGGCGGGCGGAAGGGTGGACCTGGGCGGAGGAATGGATCACTTCGGGGGGAGGGCGGAGCCGAACAGCTCGAGCTGGGCGGCCTTGACCATATCGTAGACGCGGAGCAGGCGGAGCAACTGCAAGGTGTCGGATTTCGCGTAACTCTGGTTCGATTCGACCGCCTGGACCAGGTTCTCGAGGATGGTTCGGAAGGTGAGCACATGGTCCACGCCGCTCTCCCGGAGCAGCGTGATGCTTTCGGAGCGCTGCGGCTCGGCGGCCGGGATGCCCGGGAGCACGAGGACCTTGGCGAGGGGCTGGCCCTCGTTCGGCGTCAGGTCGGCGAAGGCCTCCTTGGCCGCTTCGACCGCTTCCTTGCGGACGAATTCCAGAAGGTCGCCTTTCTTGATCATCGTCGGCGTGATGGCCTTCGTCGTGTGCCAGGCCTTCACCGCCACGACAGCGGCGGACAGGCCGGGCAGGTCGGAGCTGAAAAGCTGGAAGGGGGTCTCGCCACCGCGGCGCGGCGAAGGATTGATCACCAGCAGGTCACCTTCTTCGTCGGCGCGTTTCCGGCGGGATTGGACGGCGTACTTGCGCGACTGACGCACGAAGAAGCCGTTCATCTCGAAATACTCGCGGACCAGACTGTCGTCGAAACCCGCCATTGGCCGCTAGGATGCGGTCGAACGGCCCGGCTGGTCAACCCGCGATAAGACTCAGAGCACGAAGTCGGCCGGCGCGATCGCCACCGTGAATTCGCCCTTGAGCGAGCCGCTCTTCAACGCCGGCACCAGCTCGGCCAGCGGCGCGGTGCGGATGGTCTCGTGCAACTTCGTGAGTTCGCGGCCGACGCAGACGACCCGGGCCGGGCCGAGGATCTCCAGCATCTCGTCGAGGAAGTCGGCGATCCGGTGGCAAGATTCGTGCAGCACGACGGTCTCGTCCGCGGGCTTGAGGCCTTCGAGGAAACGGCGCCGAGCAGCCGATTTCGGCGCCAGGAAGCCGACGAAACGGAAGGCATTGGTCGGCAAGCCCGAGGCGGAGAGCAGGGCGACGATGGCGCAGGGGCCGGGCAGGGGTGTGACGGTCAATCCGCGGCGGCGGCACTCGCGGGTCACGCGGAAGCCGGGGTCGCTGATGCCGGGCGTACCGGCGTCGGTGATCAAAGCGATGCGGGCTCCGCCGGCCACCTTGTCGGCGATGAGCGTCGCGGCGTCCTTTTCGTTATGCTCGTGATAGGCGAGCATCGGCTTGGAGACCGCGAGGTGACGGAGGAGTCCGCCGGTCACCCGTGTGTCCTCGCAAGCCACCAGATCGCACTCCGCGATGGCTTCCTTGGCCCGGGCGGTGATGTCACCTAGATTGCCCAGAGGGGTGGCCACGACCCAGAGCCGACCGGCCGGGCGGCCGTCGGCGCCTGCGTCGCGGGCGGCCATCAGCGGCGGTAGCCAGAACCTGGCGTCGAGACGCCAGGGAGGCCGCCCTGCCAGCTGGCGGGCTGAGACTGAGGCAGCATGGAGTCGGCCGGCTTCTCTACGGTCTCGCAGCCGGCTAGGCCGGCGAGGCAGCCAAGGAGGGCTAAAGCGATGTTGAGGCGGATGGTCATCTTACTTGCTGGCGAGCTTGGTCGAAGGCACCAGGGAGACCGCGGCAGCCTTGGCGATGGCGCCGAGGTCGAGGTCCTTGTCGGGTTGGAGCTGGCCGTAGGAGAGGGCGCCTTTGACCGACGAAATCTGGACCCGGCCGATTTTCTTTCCGTCGACCTTAACATCGAAGACGGCCTTATCCTTGATACCGTTGGCTTCGCCGGCCGAGAAGGCGACGATGCCTGACCTGGCGTCGAGGGCGAGGATGCTGGTCAGGACCGCATCGGTGGCGGCTTCGATCGTCACGGCGGCGGCGGTCGGAGCTTCGCCTTCCTTGGCGGGCGCACCGAAGGGGTCGCGCTGGAAACCGCCCGGGGCATTGTTTTCAGCGGCACGGGAGGCCCAAGCATGCAGGGCGGCGTACTTGCCGCGAAGGGCGGCGGCGAGTTCTTCGGCCGTGGTGGCCTTGGTTTCGATTTCGGCGAGCTGTTCTTTGCTGAACATGCCGGCGGCCTTCTCGGTGGCTCGCACGAGGTCTTCCTTGACGGTGGTCAGTTCGGCGACGGCGCCGTCCTTCTTGCTGTTGGCGTCGGTCAGTTGGCCGGCGAGTTCGTCGCGTTTGCGGGTGAGTTCGGCGCGTTCTCCTTCCAGGGTGGTATTGGCGGCGGTGAGACCTTCAATCTTGGTCTTCTTGTCGGCGATGTCGGCGGCCAGGTCCTTCTTGGCCAAGTTGGCTTCTTCGATCTCCTTGCGCTTGGCGTCCAGGATGCCCTTCACGGCGGCCAAGGAGGTCATGCGGGCGTCGTATTCCTTGCCGGCCTTCACTTCGGGGTCGGTCACGGCCCAGGCGGTGTTCGTGAGAGCGATGTCCATCTTTCCTTTTAAGAGGAATGCAACGGCACCGGCGACGAGGGCCAGCACGACCGTCAGGATGCGCAGGAAAGCGTTGAGCTTCGGTTTCATGGGGTAGGGCGGGGAAAGGGGTTAGGAATGACGAAAAAGTGTGAGCCCAGGGTCAGGAGTATCCTGTCTAGTGATCGCCCCGGGGTTGGCGGAAACATGCAGGAGGACTTTGAACACCAATTCCTCTCGTCCCTCAAGAGCAATTTCCCCGCAAACCTGCCGAGCGGAGAGCCATTTGCCCTTGGATCTGGCCAAGGCGGCGAGGGCGGAGGCGCGGATTTTCAGCGTCTCGGAGGCGGCCTTTTTGCCGGCTTCGACGCCGGGCTGGTGGTAGGCGTTGATGCCAAGGAGGTTGGCGTAGAGTCCGACGGCCCTTTCGAAAAGCGCGATCAACATGCCGATGGCACGGGCGTCCACCTGCTGGAGGGTGATGGTGATGTTGGCGCGACCGCTGCCGGAGAGGGCTTCCCGGGTGCCCAGCAGGAAGGCCTGCAGGTAGTCGCCGGAAGTCACACCCGGCTCGACTTCCGGCGAGGGGCCTTCGCGGTCCTTCAGGACTTCGATGAAGACGGCGAAAAAGTTATTCACACCGTCGCGGAGCTGCTGCACGTAGGCATGCTGGTCGGTCGACCCTTTGTTGCCGTAGACGGTCAGACCCTGGAAGACCTGGCGGCCTTGGAGGTCATGTTCCTTGCCGAGCGACTCCATGACGAGCTGTTGGAGGTAACGGGAGAAGAGCAGGAGGCGGTCCTTGTACGGGAGAACGACCATGGCCTTGCTTCCGCGCCCTTCGGTGAGGTGATGCCAGGCCAGCGCCATCGCCGCGGCCGGATTACGGGCGGCGTCAGGAACGCGCGTCAGGGCGTCCATCTCGCGGGCGCCAGCGAGCAGGCCGCGGATGTCCAGGCCCTGCAGGGCCGCCGGCAGCAGCCCGACCGGACCGATCTCGCTCGTACGGCCGCCGACCCAATCCCACATGGGGAAACGCGCGAGCCACTTTTCGGTGACGG
>JBILXR010000044.1:0-13622 GCA_044378215.1 Opitutales bacterium | reverse complement strand
TATAACCCCTTTGTTTAGCGGAGTACGAAGGCGAAGAAGGCGAATACCAGGACGATGATGATCACGAGGCAGCTGCAATAAGGGCCACAGCCGTCGATCCGGCGCTGCCATTTGTCCCGGAATTCCCGTTCGTCGCTCATTTCGTCCGTTCCTGATGCCAGCGGGCGGCTTTACCGATGAGATCCCAGATGCCTTCGAGGGCGGCGGCGTACCAAGGGCCAAGGCGCCCATAGAGCTCGGGCCCGGCGGGAGATACGAGGTGGGCATGCGCGAAGACGGCTCCGCCGTTCTCCCATCGCGTGGGTTCGCCGGCTTTGTCCCCGTTGCCTTCGAGATTGAGCGGGAAGTTAAGGGGCGGCACGCGCATGGCCTCGGGATGGGCCGCGGCATACTCGAGGAGGCCTTTGAGGTCGTTAGGCCCGACGTTGAGGATTACCTGGCCGGTGCCCGCTTCCTCTCCTTTTTTCGGGATGAAGAGGCACTTCATGTTGGTGCCATGCAGGCCCATCTGGAGGAAATGGGTGACCTGCGGGTTGGTCGAACGTACCAGCCTCCATTCGTCGTTGGCCTTGCCGACCACTTCTTTCGCGACGATTTCCCAGAGCGGATTGATATCTACTTCTTCTTCGGGCTTTTCGGGAGACGCGAAGCGCTGGGCGAACGGGCTGATGAAGCGTTCCTCGGGCGAGGTATCAACGATGGCGAAGGTGATCTCCTTGAAGGCCCCGGCGAAGTCGACGGTGAGGGCGCGATGGAATAGCTCGGCGACCTGATGGCCGTCGTTACCAAAGGCTCCGCAACCCCAGGCGCCGAGAATCAAGGAGTCATGGCCGTGGGCCTGGGCGACGGAGAGGATCTTGGCGATGCGGTCGCGTAGAACCACCGGGAGCTGGGCGAACTCCGCAGGGCTAGCGTGCTTGGCCAACGGAGCGGCGGAGGTGATGAAGGAGGCGTGGTAAGGGGCGGGGAGCAGGTCGTGCTCGTCATCCCGGAACACCGGGACTTCCGGCGAGTAGATCATGGCGTCGCTGTAGAGGCAGCCACCCTTGGCTCGGTGGTAGCCATACATGGGCCAGTCCTTGAGGGTCAGGTACAATGCACTAGACCGACATAGGTATTCTTCCTGGGCGCGGGCGCCGCTGAGGAAGCCGCCTCCGGGATGGGTGGCGGAGGCGAAGTTAAGCGAGACAACATTATGGCCCTTGGCCTGATGACGGCGATGGGCGGAGAGGGTGGTCTCGTTGGTGACCTCGAACCGCGTCTGGTGGGTTCCCTTCTGTGGTACTGAGTGGACGTGCTCAGGCGCGTAGTAACGGGTCTTCTTCAGGGAGGTGGTCACGTGGGCCGTGATCTCGACCTCACCGGCCGGCCCGACGTATCGGCCGACCTTGGAAATCACGACGGCTTCCTCGCCGAGGCGCACGGCAAGGTCTCTGGGGATGCGGGGCTCGAATTGGCTCATGGGTAAGAGTACTTGAGAGGAATACCTCAGGCGCGGTCGCGGAGGAACGCTTCGAAGCGACGGCTGATCTCGGCCTCGGTCGGCATGGGGACGGCTTTCTCGAGGGCGTCTCGCAGCGGGAGGTGCGCCATGTCGACCAGCGAGGTGGATGAGCACGGGGTCAGGCCGTACCTTTTTCTGACTGAACCTAAACTCGGGGATTCTCCGCTGTTTTCGGTTCAGACTACGTTTGGGTACGGCCTGACCCCTTAGGCTGAGGCGAGTAGTTTGCGCAGGTAAGCGGCCGATCGCATGCCCATGCGCTGGGCGATCCAGGACGAAGTCGCACCGTGCTTATCCCTGAGTGTCTTGGCCAGGGCCATCTTCCATGGAAGGCTGTGAGGCGTTTCCTCTAACTGCGTCGCTTGCCTGCCGGCGACGACCAGCTCCGCGGCCAATGCATGTTCCCATCTCAGTCGTTCTTCAGCCAGGAGCATTTCACATCCTTTGCCTACAATCTGAGGCATCTTAATGGCTTCGGGTAGACGTGCGGATTTTTCCTTCCGGACCAGTCCAGGCCGAACACGGGGTCAGGCCGTACCTTTTTCTGACTGAACCTAAAATCGGAGATTCTACGCTGTTTTAGGTTCAGGCTGCGTATGGGTACGGCCTGACCCCTTGGGCTTTTAGGCTGAGGCGAGTAGTTTGCGTAGGTACGCGGCCGATCGGATACCCATGCGCTGGGCGATCCAGGACGAAGTCGCACCGTGCTTATCCCTGAGTGTCTTGGCCAGGGCCATCTTCCATGGAAGGTTGTGAGGCGTCTCCTCTAACTGCGTCGCTTGCCTGCCGGCGACGACCAACTCCGCGGCCAATGCATGTTCCCATCTCAGTCGTTCTTCAGCCAGGAGCATTTCACATCCTTTGCCTACAATCTGAGGCATCTTAATGGCTTCAGTTAGACGTGCGGATTTTTCCTTCCGGACCAGTCCGAATAGTTCCGCGTCCGTGGCCGGTCGATCTTCCGTCGCCAGCGTGAAGCGAAGCTTTTCCTCGTAGGCTTCCCATCCGATAGCCTCGTCCCTCAGGCCATGCATCGCCGACAGGGCGAAACCGATAGTTAGGTTTCCTCTCTGCGGCGGACGCCAGAGCGTCCGGTAGCTTGTCCAGCGGTAGTCCCGCAGTTCCTCAAGCGTGACGATGCCAGCCCTCACGGGGTTTAGGTGGACGTAATCGAGTTTCTGACCTGCCAATGACCCGATGGGATAGTGATCGGAACCGAACCTGGACTGGAAGACGTGACCGATGGACCCCCGGAATTTCTTATGCTTGTTGGCGAAGTCGGACTGTAGGGCGTGCATTCCCTGGCTGAGGTTGCCGTGAGGGGTGGTCAGTATGAGGTGGAAATGGTTCGTCATGATGGCATAAGCATGGAGCTGCCAAGAAAAACGGGCCGCGACGGTGAGGATGATCTCGAGAAAGACCTGCTTGGCGGCATCGGATTCGAAGATGGGCGCGCCTAGCTCCGCACGATTGTAGACGTGATAGGCGCCTTGGTTTGAAAGCAGTCGACGTCTTCTGGCCATGCCCAGATCATCTTGAGCGCCGTTCGCCCATCGACGCAGGTTCTTACCTGAAAGGAAGCTCTCAGCCGACGGGGTCAGGCCGTACCTTTGGACTGCTGAACCAATTGAAGCTATAAACTACCGACTTTGGGTTCAGCCGATGGCAAGGTACGGCCTGACCCCTTGCTCAGCGGAGCACGAAGGCGAAGAAGGCGATGACCAGGACGATGACGATCACGAGGCAGCTGCAGTAAGGGCCGCAGCCATCGATGCGGCGCTGCCACTTGTCTCGGAATTCCCGTTCGTCGCTCATTTCGTCCGTTCCTGATGCCAGCGGGCGGCTTTGCCGATGAGGTCCCAGATGCCTTCGAGGGCGGCAGCATACCAAGGGCCAAGACGCCCATAGAGCTCGGGCCCGGCGGGAGAGACGAGATGGGCATGGGCGAAGACGGCTCCGCCGTTCTCCCAGCGCGTGGGTTCGCCGGCTTTCTCCCCATTGCCTTCGAGATTGAGCGGGAAGTTCAGGGGTGGCACGCGCATGGCCTCAGGATGGGCCGCGGCGTATTCGAGGAGGCCCTTGAGGTCGTTCGGGCCCACGTTGAGGATGACCTGGCCGGTGCCTGCCTCCTCTCCCTTTTTCGGGATGAAGAGGCACTTCATGTTGGTGCCATGCATGCCCATCTGGAGGAAGTGGGTGACCTGCGGGTTGGTCGAACGCACGAGCCGCCATTCGTCGTTGGCCTTGCCGACCACTTCTTTGGCGACGATCTCCCAGAGCGGATTGATGTCCACTTCTTCGTCGGGCTGTTCGGTCGCGGCGAAGCGCTGCGCGAAGGGACTGATGAAGCGCTCCTCGGGCGAGGTATCCACGATGGCGAAGGTGACTTCCTTGAAGGCCCCGGCGAAGTCGACGGTCAGGGCCCGATGGAAGAGCTCGGCGACCTGATGGCCGTCATTCCCGAAGGCTCCGCAACCCCAGGCGCCGAGGATGAGGGAGTCGTGGCCATGGGCTTGGGCGACGGAGAGGATCTTGGCGATACGCTCGCGCAGGACCGTCGGCAGCTGGGGTAACTCCGCTGGGCTGGCGTGCTTGGCCAACGGAGCGGCGGACGTGATGAAGGAGGCGTGGTAAGGGGAGGGGAGCAGGTCGTGTTCGTCGTCCCGGAACACCGGGACGTCCGGCGAGTAGATCATGGCGTCGCTGTAGAGGCAGCCGCCCTTGGCCCGATGGTAGCCATACATCGGCCAGTCCTTGAGGGTCAGGTAGAGTGCACTAGACCGACAAAGGTATTCCTCCTGGGCGCGGGCGCCGCTGAGGAAGCCGCCGCCAGGATGGGTGGCGGAAGCGAAGTTGAGTGAGACGACGTTGTGCCCCTTGGCTTGATGCCGGCGATGGGCGGAGAGGGTAGTTTCGTTGGTGACCTCGAACCGCGTCTGATGGGTTCCTGTCTGCGGTGCTGGGTGATCATGCTCAGGCGCGTAGTAACGGGTCTTCTTCAGGGAGGTGGTCACGTGGGCCGTGATCTCGACCTCGCCGGCCGGCCCGACGTATCGGCCGACCTTGGAGATGACGACGGCTTCTTCGCCCAGGCGGACGGCAAGGTCTCGGGGAATGCGGGGCTCGAATTGGCTCATGGGTAGGAGTACTTGAGAGGAAAACCTCAGGCGCGGGCGCGGAGGAACGTTTCGAAGCGACGGCTGATCTCCGCCTCGGTCGGCATGGGGATGGCTTTTTCGAGGGCATCGCGCAGGTGGAGGTGGGCGAGGTCGATCAGCGATGGGATGAGGCGGACGAGCCGGGAGACCTGCTTCTCGGTGGGCTGGCCGTCCTCGAGCGGGAAGTCGGCGCCGAAGCGGATCTCGCCGTCCTCGAGGTCCATCTCGACCTGGAGGATCTTGGATTCCCAGTTGAGCTGGTTGATGGTGCGAAGCACGGCGGCCTGCGTCTCGGGCGAGGCGTCCTTGGGCATGCGATAGGCCATGGGGGCCTGGACGCGCAGGAGTTCGCCGTCCTCATCGAGCCGGATCATGATGTTGACGCTGTTGTCGCCGTCTTCGTCGGTGTAGACATCGGTGACGAAGCTGGTGCGGATGACTTCATCCTTCAGGCGATGTCTGATGTCGGCGGAGTCGAGGAGGGTGGAGAGGGCGGAGAGGGTGGAGGGCATGGAGATGGAGGATGATAAGAGATGGAAGATGGAGGATGGACGACGTGGGGATAATTAGCTGGCAGGCTGGCAAGTTGACATGTTGGCAAGGGAGGCAAAGCGAAGGGAAGTGAGAGGCTCGGAGGCTCAGAGGCTTAGTTGAGCAGAGGAAGGACAGGACTCAAAGGGGGACCGGGAACCGGATGGTTGGCTTGGTGCATGTCGCTCTTGCCAACGTGTCAACTCGCTTGGTTTTCGAGTTCAGCCAGGGCTTCGCGGATGAATTCGGCGACGGGGTGATCGGTGGAGAAATGCTGCTCGAAGAGCGGCAGGGCCTTGCGGTATTCGCGGATGGCTTCGGCGGAGTAACCCATCTTCTGGTACATGAGCCCGAGGTTCTTGATGACGTAGCAGCCGTGGTCCTCGCCGGCGGAGAGGAGGGCTCGGCGGAGATTGGCTTCGGCCTTGGGGAATTCCTCGAGGTGCACTTGGACGAAGCCGAGGTTATTAAGGTAACGTTCCTTGGCGCGATCGTCGTTGAACTCGGGGTGCTCGGTGGCGGCGGCCATCTCCTCGAGGACGGCCTCGGCCTTGGCGTACTGCTTGGCGGGGATGTAGATGTTCACGAGGTCCTGCTTGACCGAAAGGACGTCGGGATGGTGCTCTTCCTGCTGCGATCTGAGGAGCATACGGACGGCCTGCTGGAGGCGGGTCTCGGAGCGGCCGGGCTTCTGCATCTTGAGGTCGTTGGAGGCCGCGGCCTGCTGAATGTAGGCGAGGTTGCGGAAACTCACGCTGCGGGCGCTGTGCGTCTGGAGGATGGCCAGATCGTAGGCGCGTTCGGCCTCGGCGAAACGGTCTTCGCGCTGATGATAGTTGCCGAGGTAGTAGAGGGTCTTGCCGAAGGCCGTGCTGGGCGCCTGCCCGCGATGAGTCACGACCGGCGTGGCGGCGTCGATGAGCACCCGGGCTTCTTCGTGGCGTTTGACCTGCAGGAGCGATTCGCCGAGATGCATCGCCGTGCGCGCGGCGGTGAACGTCGGCGGGTCTTTGTCGAGCTTGCATGCCTTCAGGCCTCGCTCGAAGATCAGGATGGCTTCGTCGTAGCGCTCGCGGTCGTTCAGGAAGATCCCGAAGTACAGCAAGGTCATGCGCAGGGGAGGGAGGTGCGCTTCGATCGTCTCATCGAGCAGATCGAGGGCTTCCTGGTAGGTCGTCTCGGCGACGTCCGGGTGGTCCTGCTGATTATGGCACTCGGCGAGGTCCTGGAGCGCGTCGACGATCTGCGGGATGCCCGCCTCCGCCTTCCGAATGCGGACGCGTCTCTCGAGCATGGCCAGCTCGGAGACGGATTCCTTCGTCTCGGAGTAGAACAAGGCCAGGTCGAGGCAGACCGTGTCGACCTGGGTGCTGTCGGGGCCGAAGTGCTCCTCGGAGAACGCGAGGGCCTGCAGGTACTCCCCGCGGGCCAGCTCCATGCGGTCGGCTAGGCGGTGTTCCTTGGCGGTGGCCACCCGGTCCTTGAATTCTGCCATTAGGGCTTCTTTATTGGGTTTTGACATGATTTAAGACGGTTATGAATACATTAACAGTAACTGTTAGCATTGCAAGATGATTGGTTGGCTGTATCTCAGTAAGGGGTCAGACCGCTTCCGACCGATATCGCTCGGAAGCGGTCTGACCCCTTACTTGGGATCGCGCGCGCCCGCGGATGACCAGGCCGGTCATCCCTACCTTCGTTAGGTGGAAGCGGTTAGCGGTTGGCGGCTGGGAACGCAGAGCGGCAGGGTAGGTGATTACGGGGAAGCCCTCTATGCCCATTCTGAGGCCTATGGCGAATTGATGAAGTGTAGTTTGTGACGCAGTCATGCTGAGTGATGCATCTAGTTTACGTCGATGAGTCTGGGTCGCCTTCGTCTTTGCGCACCGACCCTAACTACCCAATCTTCGTGATGGCCGCCTGTGTCTTTGATCCTGATGTCTACGCTTCGCGGTTACTTCCCTCCGTGGGTGCCTTGAAAATCCGACATCTAGGCTCAGATTCACCAGTGTTGCATGAATCCGAGATCAGAAAGCGGCTCGGCATTTTTAACTTCAAGGGGGATGTCCAGGCGCGCACCGACTTCATCGAAGGACTTTCATCGGTTGTCCAAGATTGCGTGCCACTGGTCGAGGCAGCGGTCGTTGGTCATTCCGATTTAGAACGCGATGTCGATCAAGCCGCTCTGCAGGCACTTTGGGATGGGTTTCGCGAGCACTCCTCTGGTCCCAGCCATTGGATCTTTGAACGGCGTGGTAAGCGTGAGGATGCGGCCGTGAGCCGTGCCTTTGAGGCATTGTCAGCCTCCGGAGCTACCCATGAGTTCGTGGCTAAGGGTCGTGGCCTTGCCGGATTGGAGATGGCCGATATGCTCGCCCGTCCGATTGGACTAAGCGTACTCCGTCCTACGCAGCCTAATCGGTCGCTTGAGGGCCTCCGTGAACGCACGACGATTTTAGTCGTGTAAATAATAAGCGCGGGTCGGATGAACCGAGCCCGCGCCGACTGGGATAACCCCTGTCCTGCGTTTAATCATAATGCATCCACGCCGCTTTCAAGCCGGAAAAGCCCCTAGGGCAGCACCTGCCTATGTTAGGTGATGGCGGTTAGCGGTTGGCGGTTGGGAACGGCAACTAGCTGCGACCTGACACCCGGGGCGATGAATTTACTCAAAGGGAAACCGGAGACTGGGATTTCATTCTCAGGTCCCAGGTCTCGGCCGCCAGGTATCTGGTTCAGGTTTTCGGGTGCAGGTACAGGTTCCGGGCCCGCACCCGTACCCGAACCTGAAGACCCGTACCAGTTAGCCGATCGCCGAGACCTGAGACCCGAAGATGATTTCCCCCTGCCAACTATCCGGTTCCCCCATGCTGCCCCCTTTGAGCAATGCCTCTCCTCCTTGCCAACGTGTCAACTTGTCAACCTGCCAGCTAGTTGCCCGTCTGGCCAACTGGCCAACCGATCAACTGATCAACTCTGCTCGGCCTCAGCCGAGCCAATACTTCCACACCATCACCATCGCGGCGGTATCCAGTTCACAATAGCGCATGAGCTGGCGGCGCATGGCTTTGCGGGCGGTCTGGTCGCCGGCGGCGAGGCCGTAGCGGATATGCTCGTAGGCACGCATGGCGCCGGTGCCGTTCTTGACGACGTCGAGTTCGTCGAGCTTGGAGAGGTCGAGACTGCCCTGGGCTGAATCCTGCAAGGTGAGGGCGGGTAGGGCGTCGTACGGGCTCTTCACGGGCTGGCCGTGCTGATCCTGCGCGTACTTGGGGAAGAGTTTCTGGATGGCCGGATTCTTCCAGACGACCGGGAGGACTTTCTTGATCGAATGGCTCCCCAGCATGGCCTGGTCGTAGAAATGCCCGCGGGAGATCTCGAGAAGGTCGAGGCAACGCTCGCTCTTGACGGCGAGCTTCTTGGCTTTGGCGTTCGTGCCCCAATTACGATCCACCCACGAGACGAGGTCAGCCTTGGATTCGTCGCCGCGGAACTCATTCGCGAGTTCCTGGGTGACGACGACTTCGTAGTCGGCCCAATGGTAGAGGGTTCCTTGCTCGCCGAGGAGCTTCCGCAGGGATTCCAGGAAGCCGAGGTTGGGGTTGTCGTTCTCGGTATCGAGCCATTCGACATGCCGAGGCGAAGCGCCGGGGTTATCGATGACGTGGCAGCTCCACTGGAAGGCGACCTGTCCATATGGACGACTGCCCGGCGCGGAGGGCAGGGCGCAACGCGTGCCTTCGTAATCGAGGAAGAAGAGCGGGTAGTTCTCCGGCTTGCAGTGCAGCAGCGACGCCGCATCGCGGACGATTTCCGGTGAGATGAAAGCCCGACCGGTACGAACGGCCATGATCTGACGTTTCCATCCACGCTGCAGCGGCGCATCGCCGGCGACGTCTTCGTCTTGGAGGTCGGTGATGCGCGGAGCCCGCGGCGCGGTCTGTTCGACGATGCGGCGGACGGTCCCGGGGTTGCGGTATTCCAGGCTGCCGAGATACCCGAGCGTGAAGAGGTGATGATCGGCCCGGGCTTGGGTCCCCCAGCAAAGATCATAGCCCGAGGTCTGGCCCGGGACGTTGAACTCGCAGGCCTTGCACTTCATGCCGATTTCTGGGGAGGGCCAATGGCCACTTGCGACATAGCCAGCCAGGCGGGTGGTGGCTTCGGCGATGGATTCCTCGCCAGGGTAGGCCTGGGCGACGGCTTCCGTGGCCTCCATGATGGCGATCAGGGACGTTTCGTCGCCCGGCTTGGCCGTACCCTTGTAAATGACCTCCGGACGGCCTCCCGGGCCGTTCTCAGTGAGGGTGAAGAGCCCGCGGACCTCCTCGGGGGAGGCCACGCCCAGTTTGTTGGGCAGGTAGAACCAGGCCCGGATCGACTTGCTGATGCCGGCAGCCTGCAGGGCCATGCGGGCGACATGCACCTGATAGGCGAGGTCGACCACGTAAGGCTCCCAGCTCTTCTTGAGGAGTTCCTTCGGGTCGGCCTGGAGATTGGACTCGGCTTCGGCGGAGGCGGACTTGATCTCGATCAGGTCGAGGGTGTCACCGGTCGCACGGACCATGTCGCAGCGCGCCATCAGGTCGCCGTGGGCGAAGGTCGTCTCGTGGAGCATGCAGTCGCCACCTTTGATCTTGGCGATCGTACGCGCCGAGGCCTCGGTATGGCTCTCCTTGGGGACGAACATGTCTTCGCCGGGATGGTAGATTCGGACCAACTTCTCGAACATATACCCGCCCCGAGCGAGCAGTTGCATATACTCGTCCGCATCCGACTTCCGCGGTAAGGCCGGGCGGACCAGCGCATGCTTCAGCCGAATCGGACACGCCAGCCCCAGTTTGAAGAGAGATTTCGAGAGGACGGGAGAGGGCATGCGCGCTTAGGAATGGGGACTCATTCCATAAGCGCAAGGGGACACGTGGGCACGCGCTCGCGCGAGGGGACACGCTGGCAAGTTGACACGTTGACAAGGGGCGTACACGAGGGGCCCTGAGGCTCAGAGGCTCGGTAGATCAGAGAGAGGCAACCAAGGTAGGGGCGTGCGGCCCGCGCGCCCGAGGATGATCGGGCCGGTCATCCCTACCAAGATACAGCGGATGCGATGTCATCGCATCCCTACCTGGGTCAGCGGAGGACGAAGGCGAAGAAGGCGAGGGCCAGGATGATGACGATCACGAGGCAGCCGCAGTATGGGCCGCCGTCGTCGATACGGCGCCGCCCTTTGTCCCTGAAGTCGGCTTCTTCGTCCATGGGGCAGGGAAGGGACGAAGCGTCGGGTCGGCCGTGGCTCTTATTGGGATATCTCAGGAGAATATTATATTTTATTATTGTATAAAATAAGGCTTGGAGGAATCCGTATCGTCGGCACGCTGGCCGGCGATATGAAGCATACCCTCCTGACCGTCTCCCTCCTGTCCGCCGCCGCCGCGCTTTCCGCGCAGAGCGCCGGTTCTCCCAAGATGTCCTACGATTTCATCCGCGCCGGCTACGTCCAGGGCGAAGAGATCAGGGGCGTCGGCATCTCCGGCACCGCCCTCCTCGGCGAGTACGTGCTGATCGGTGGTTCCTATCAGGACCTCACCGCCCGTAACCTGGACGACGTGGACGGCGAAGCCAACACGGTCAATCTCGGCGCCCGTTTCGGCGTCGGCTCGGGTGATATCATCATCAGCGCTTCCTACGGCCAGCTGCAGGCCGGCGGCGTCGACGGCGGATCGGCCGTCGCCCTGGCCGCCAATGTCACCTCCCTCGGTTTCGCCTACCGCCACTCCTTCAACGACATGTGGGAAGCCTTCGTGAGCTACGACCGCGTCCGCACCGAATACGCGGCTGGATCCGTGGATCTCTATTCCGGCGACGCTTACATCGGTTCGGCCAGCCAGTCGGACAATCAGTTCGGCGTCGCCCTCCGTTGCAACGTCACCAAGGAGTTCGACGTCACGGCCGGCTACTCCTGGGTCGATGGCGAAGGCGCTCTCTCGATCTCGGCCGGTTATAATTTCTAAGCGGTCTTCATAGCACGCTTACGGGCCCGGCGTGTGCCGGGCCCTTTTTGTGCCGGGAGCGGTCGGCGTTATTATATTATAATACAGTATAATTACTTGCTTGCCGAACGCTCCGGGAGCGGCACGGTGGAGGGATGCCCCACATGCGTCTTCTCCTCGTCTGCCCGCTGCTCGCTCTCGTCGGTTGTCTCAACCCCCAGGACGTCCACAACTCCGTCAACTCCGACGACAAAGCCACGATCTCCGTCGCCAACGCCCAGCGCAGCGTGAAGGTCGGCATGACCGGCGCCGCCGTGGCCGAAGCCCTCGGCTCGCCCAACATCCTCTCGACGGATGAAGAAGGCCGCGAGGTCTGGATCTACGATCGCGTGACTTCCTCGGTCCGAGCCACGGCCGCCAACGGCCCCCTTACGCTCTTCGTGGGCGGAGGCGCCGCCGCCGCCGAGCGTTCCCAGCGCACCCTCACGATCATCGTGAAGTTCGACAAGCAGGGCAAGGTCCGCGACCTGGCCTACCACACCTCGAAGTTCTAAGCCGTGCGTCTCTTCCTCGCTCTCGCCTCTCTGTTGGTCGTGACAGGTTGCCAGACCGGCATCCCGGCCGACGCCCTCGATCTCAAGCCTGACTCCCTTGAGCGTCGTCAGCTCGAATCCCGGCGTTTCGACGGCAGCAAGGAGTCTGATATCCTCGCCGCTTGTTCGGGTGTCGCCCAGGACCTCGGCTTCACCATCGACGAAGCCGAGACCAAGCTGGGCGTGATGGTCGCCTCCAAGAACCGCGAGGCCAGCGATACCGGCTCCCGCGTCGCCATGGCTGTCTTGTTCGGCGCTGATGCCGCCAACTCGATGGACCGTTCGCAGAAGATCCGTCTGTGCATCGTCGTCAAGCCCATCGAGGCCAAGTCGGGCGCCCCGACGCAGTACGTCGTGCGCGCCACCTTCCAGCGCCAGGTCTGGAACAGCTATGGTCAGCTCACCCGCCTGGAGGGCCTGCGCGAAGTCGAACTCTACCAGCAGTTCTTCGAGAAGCTTTCGAAGTCCGTCTTCCTCGAAGCCCATAAAATCTGAACATGCGTCTCCTCATCCTCCTCATTGCAACGTCGGCCATCACGGGCTGCGTCAATAATTCCACGAATACGGCGTTGGACGTCGGTTCCGATCAGGTGCAGCTCCGACAGATCCAGAGCCGCGCTTTCGACACTACCGATAAGGCCAAGACCCTCCGCACGGTCATCGCCGTGCTGCAGGATCTCGGTTTCGTGATCGATAAGGCCGACCTCGAACTGGGCACCGTGACCGCGACCAAGCTCGATGGCTACGCCTTGCGCATGTCGGTCAGCGTGCGTCCTCGTGGCGCCAAGCAACTCATGGTGCGCGCCAACGGACAGTACCAGGAAGAAGCCGTCACCGATCCGGCTCCTTATCAGTCGTTCTTCAATTCTCTGGCCAAGGGGATGTTCCTTACGGCTCAGAACGTCGACTAACTTCAGTTATCGCCGGCAACTATAGGGCCTGGCTTTTTGCCAGGCCCTATTTGTTTCCAGCTTTTAAGACGGCTATATCGTGACGCGGTCCCGACCCTACCTATATCAGGTATTGGCGGTTAGCGGTTAGCGGTTGGGAACACAGGGAGGCATGGGCGACTAGGTCAGCACGCAGTGCTGACCCTACCTATTGATGCACCTTGGCGCTGGCGGGTTGGGGGCGGATGGGCACAGTCGGGTGCAGTGTTCAAAGGTGTCGCTGATTATTTCGCGGGGGTTGGCTTGGCCATGAAGGTCCGGGCGGGGCAGGGGCGTGCCCAGGCGGAGAGGCTGAAGGCTTACGGGGAACTGCGTCGGATCGAGCAGGTCCTACCAGCGGCCCGGGCGGAGGTCATCGCGGCGGCGGAGGCTATCGTGACTGAATCCGCCCTGGCCGAGATGAAGACCACGGCGATTGACGAATTGAAAGACTTCGGAGCGACCGTCGGGCCGCTGCAGTCCGCAGGCTTCCGCAAGGTCGCTGACCTGGGCGGGCATACGGAGCTTTCGCTCCAGAGATATCGGGGCATCGGTGAGGTGACGGCCGCGGCGGCGCTGCAGGCCTACCGCACCTTCGAAGCCTCGGCCAAGGCGCGCGTCCGTCTCTTGCCTGACCCCGATCATCGTCGTCCGGCGGATACCCGTTTGCTGGTGGCCTTGGTGAAGTATGAGACCTTGTTGCGGGACCTGGGGACGCGTCCGCAGGAGGCCCAGATCCGTTTTGACGATGCCGACGAACGTCTGCGAGTCTTTCGGGCGCAGACCAAGGTACGTGATCATTTCTTTTCGGTTACGGCTCAACAGGAACTGGCCCGACGGGATGGCAATCTGGCCGCGGAACTACGCTGGGTGGCCGAGGAGGCACGTGGTCTGGCGGACTACGCCCAACGTCTGGCCTT
>JBILXR010000043.1:0-13684 GCA_044378215.1 Opitutales bacterium | reverse complement strand
ACGACGCCTTGGATGAAGAATCCGAGCAGAGCGCCCATCGCCGCCAAAGAGAGCTCGGACGGCACGGCGCCGAGCCGACGCCAGACGGCGGTCACGCCGACGAGCAAGGCCGCCCCGCCGAACCAAGCGAGGGCGAGCTGCCAGGCGGCGAGAGACCAGCCCTCCCTTGCGACCGGCAGCAGACTCCGGGTCACGGCGGCGACGAAGGCGTAGACGATCACCGCGGTGACCAAGACCAAGGCATGACGGAGGACCTTGGCGAAGGCTTCCGGGCGCCCGAGGAGACGCCACAGGGAGCCGGCGTTCAGGATGACCAGCGACGCGGCCCAGACGGCCCACCAAGCCGACGATCCCGCGGAACCAACGAGGGGACGCCAGAAGACCACCAAGACGCCGGTGAACAGGTAACCCGGAAGAGCCGCCCAGAGCAGCGCGGCACGGAAACGCAAGGCGGCGACGAGCAGCACCACCAGCCACGGCCAACCAGTGTCGGCCTTGGGGAAGTCTTCCTGCACGGAGAGCACGACCAAAGCCAGGCTCATGATGCCGATGATGCGACGCAGCTGCTGCCAGCCGGCGGCACGCTCCCAATCCTCGCGGAACGCCAGCAACAAGGCGAAGGCGCCGATGCCGAGCAGAGCCATCCAAGACTGCGCCGGGGGATGATCGACGAAAGCGAACGCGGCTACGCCACCCAGGATTTCGGCCGACCAGCGGACGAGTTCCGAGCCGGTCCGCGTGCCGACCAGCAGCGTTCCCGCGGCGGCAAGAGCCCAGATGAGCCAGACCAGATGCGGATCCACCAACCAGGCCATTCCGGCGGCGACGAAGCCGACGGCGGCCAGCAGCAGGACTTCGTAGACGAGGTGATTACGTCCGCGCTCCGCGAGGCCCGCGAGCGCGGCGACGGCGGCGATGAGCAAGGAAACGGTGGCCCGGGCCTGGTCGCCACCGGTCGCGAGGAAGAGGGCCAGCAAGGCCGGCGCGAAGAAAGCGTTGAGCTGGAAAACCGCGCGCGCGTCACGTCCCGACAGGACTTCGTCGTCCTTCACCAATCGCTCGCCGAGCCAGAGGACGATGAACGACGCGAGGGCGGCGAGCTGCAGCGGAAGGTAATCCGCATCCTTCGAGGGCATCGCATCATAAAGCAGCAGGAGACAGACCTGGGAGCCAATGAGGCCCAGGACGCCGGCCGAACCCCACGGGCCACGCACCATCAGGATGACGCCCAGGAGCGCGACCAAGCCCGCTCCCGTCGCGGTCTGAGCAGACGCCGCGTCCGTACCGACGGAGAAATAGACGGCGACGGAGGCGAAGAGCACCGCGAGCTGCGCGAACAGTTTGCTCCGGCGGGCCAAGGCGACGAAGGCGACGCCCAGGGCGACCAAGAACTGGACGATGGCGGCCGAAGCCGGGCTGTCGCAGACGCGCATCTGATCGAGTCCGTAAGTCGCCCACGCGGCGAACTGCCAGACGGCGAGACCGGCCGCGGCGACGACCCGACCAAGATCTGCGCGCTTGGCGGAGAGACGGAGACCACCCCAGAAGAGCGCGGCACCGACCAATACCACCTCGATGACGCGGACAATGGGCGGGATGGTAGAACGCAGGTTCAGCCAGATGCCGAGGAAGACGACCGCGGCCACGGCGAGGACGCCGGCGATACGCACGGCCCACCAGGCACCCAGCGCATACTCGCCCTTGAGGTCGCCCGGCGGAAGCAGGCCCAGATCGCGCAGTCGCTCGGCCAAAGGATCGGGGCCGCCCGGGACGACGGCAGCAGGAGCCGGGCGCGATACCGGCAAAGGCGGAGGCAACTCAGCGGGGGCGGCCACGACCGGAGCCGGCGCCACGGCGACCGGCTTGACCTCAGGAGCGACTGGGGCGGTCGAAACCGCGCTCGGCGGGCGCGCCGCGAGGTCCCTTACGGTCTTCTCGAGAGCCTTGACCTGCCCGACCAGCAGGAAGAAACGAACGGGGAGGTAGATGAGGAAACCGATCAGGGCCAGGACCAAGACCACGGCGAACGGCTCAATGGAGTACATGCGGAGAAAAATGCTGCGATTACTGAGCGAGGCGAGGCTTTGGTCAGGGCCGTGCATCGATAAAATCGATGCGGGCGGACCTTATTCGGACCTCACGCCCCGCGACCAGACACCGACCACCCTCGGGGCGGCCGCGCCGCCGTCCCATTCCAAGGCGGTCAAATCCGCCGGCTGGCCGACGGCCAGCGCTCCCCGACCTCCGAGCATCCGACCAGGCCCGCTGGTCATCAAAGCGAGGGCCTCCCCGAACGTCAGGCCGACCTGACGGACCAAGACAGGCACCGCGGCAAGCAAGGGCAAGGCGGCACCGGCCAGGTAATTGCCCGTGCCGTCATCGATCGCCAGGAAGCCGTCGGCCCGCAACTCGACCTTACCCCCGATCGGGGTCTGATACTTGCCGGCGGCCAGGCCGCCCAAGGCGACGGTGTCCGAGACGATCAACGACCGCCCAAGGCCCTTGGCTTTGATCATGACCTTCAGCTGATCAGCAGTGAGGTGATGCCCATCGGCGATGAACATGGCCGTGAGCCGATCGTCGGCCAGCTGCGGCCAGAGATGGTTATGTCGGCGGTTCAGCAGCGCATGCGAACCGTTGCCGAGGTGCGTCGAAAGCGTCGCCCCGGCGTCCACCGCGGCGGCGATCTGCGCGGCATCGGCCGAGGTGTGTCCGAGCGAGACGACCAAGCCGCACTTCACGAGATGACGAATGTAAGCCGGGGCCTCCGGCCAGTGAGGCGAGAGCGTGACGAGCTTCACGAGCCCACCGGCGGCCTGCTGCCAGCGATCGAACTCGGCGACATCGGGTGCGCGCACGTCGGCCGCCGGGTGCGCGCCGCGCGGGCCATCCTCAGGAGCGATGTGCGGGCCTTCGACATGGATGCCCGCGACCATCGCGGAGACTTCAGGATACCGAGCACAGGCCTCACGGATCGTCCGCAGGGCGGCGATGATACGTGCCTCCGGGGCGGTGATGATCGTCGGCAGGAACGTCGTGACGCCTACCTTGAGCAAGGCACGACAGAGCGTACGTACGGTCGCAGTGTCGAGCGTAAGCCCATTGAGGTCGTGTCCGGCGTAGCCATTGACCTGCAGGTCGACGAACCCGGCGCAGAGCCAGGGCTTCTCGCCATGTTGGGCGAACTCGATCGCCTTGATCACGCCGCCTTCGATCTCCACGACCAGACCGCGACCCGTGACCGGATCACGACCAAGGAGTCGCTGGGATGAGGCAGCGGACACGGAATCAGCGGGCGAGCTCAGCCGCCGCGGCGTCGTCGACGTACAGCGTGCAGTCGGCATGCCGCTGGACGATCGATGCGGGACAGGTCGGCGTCACGGGTCCTTCGACCGTGCCTTTGACCGCGGCAGCCTTGCGACGATCCGGGACGGAGAGGATGATGCGCGCGCTCTTCATGATCTGGCGGATCGACATCGACACGGCCTGCTTGGGCACGTCGGCGAAGGTCGGGAACCAGCCTTCGCCGAACTGTTGCTGGCGGCAGGCCTGGTCAAGGTTCACGACGATATAAGGCGCCTCGGTCTCGAAGTCAGCGGGCGGATCGTTGAAGGCGAGGTGCGAGTTCTCGCCGATGCCGGCGAAGCAGAGGTCGATCGGGCAGGCGGCGATGCGCGCGTTGAGGCGCTTCAGTTCGGCGGCGAGATCCGGGGCGTCGGCGTCGACAGGGACGAATTCGGCCCGGGCCGGCAGTTGGTCGATGAAGCGTTCGCGGAGATACTTGCGGAAGCTCGCGCCATGCGCCTCGGGGAGGCCGACGTATTCGTCGAGGTGGAAGACCGTGACCTTGGCCCAGTCGATGCCCGGTTCCTTCACGAGCTGCTTGAGCGTCTCGAACTGGCTGGCGCCGGTGGCGACGATGATGTTCGCGCGCGGCTGACGGGTGAGGAGGGCGCGCAGTTCGCGGGCGCCGTGCGCGGCCGCGGCCTGGCCCATGGCGACGGCGTCCTTATGCTGCTGGATCTTCATGGCGGGGTGCAGTCAGACTGCCCTAGCCCGCCCCCGTCGGGCAAGCGCCTAACGCCAGCCAAACGGAGACTTTCCGCCGATTAACCGACGAGGTCGAGACCGCGGAGGGTGCCGGTGGACGAAGCGAACTTGTCCGTCTCGATGCCCATGCGCTGGAGCATGGAGACGTAGAGGTTCGGCAGCGGGTAATTGTTCTCGGTGTCGAAGACGTGGTGCTGACCGTGCTTGAAGCCGCCGCCCATGAGCAGGGTCGGCAGGTTCGTCGTCGTATGGGCGCTGGCGTTGCCGAGGTTGCTGCCGTAGAGGATCATCGTGCGGTCCAGCAGGGACTGGCCGTCTTCCTTGGCAGACTTCAGGTCGGCCATCAGCTTGGCGAGCAGCGTCATGTGCATGCTGTCGATCTGTTTGAGCTGCGCGAGCTTCTTGGCCGACTTGCCGTGGTGAGAAAGGCTGTGATAACCGTCGGTGGTCGTGTGGACGTGGTCGATGTCGAGGGCCGGGGTGTTGACGCTGTCCAGCATCAGGGTGACGGCGCGCGAGGAGTCGGTCTCGAAGCAGAGGCGGGCCATGTCGTACATCAGGCGGACCTTGTCCATATACTCCTTGGGGCTGCCCGGATCGCGCGGGGCCGACGTGGTCGCCACGGGGCGCGGCTTGCGCTCCCACTCCTTGGACATCTGCATGCGCTGCTCGAGCTCGCGCACGCTGGTGAAATACTGGTCGAGGCGGTCGCGGTCGCGCGCGCCCATCGTGCGGCGGAGTTCGCCGGCCTGGCCGCCGACGGCGTCCAGGATGCTCTGGCCGAGCTGGAGACGGCGCTCCTGCGCCTTCACTTCGGCCTCGGAGCCGCCCATGAACATCTTGCGGAAGACCTCGGAGGCGCGCTCTTCGGTCGGGATCATCACGCCGCCGGCGGTCCAGGAAAGACTGCGGGAGCCACGCGCGCAGTTCACGCCGAGGGTCATCGACGGGAAGCGCGTGAGGTGGCCGATGCGCTCGGCCATGAACTGGTCGAGGGAGATCGTGTTGCGGAAACCGCCGCTGCTCGGATGCGGAGCGGCGGTCAGGAAGCAGTTGTCGGCCGGGTGGCCGCCGTCGACGTCCGGATGGGAGACGCCGGAGAAGACGCTGAAGTCGTTGCGATGCGCCTGCAGGAGTTCGAGGTAGGCCGACGGCTTGTAGTCCTTCCCCTTGCCCGTCGGGAAGAAGTAGTCCGGGACGAGGCCGAGGTTATTGCAGATGCCCAGCATGCGACGGGGCTTGGCGGCCGGCACGGGTGCCGCCGCGAAGGCCGGGGTCATGGCGTCGAGCATCGGCAGGGCTAGCAGCACGCCGGTGCCGGCCAAGAAGCGGCGGCGGGAGACGGAGCGCTTGAACGCGACGAACAGGGCTTGGGAGGAACGGAAAGGGGCCATCGGGGTAGGTTTACTTATTAAGGAAGAGTTCGCTGGTGACAAGTCCGCGGACCAGGTCACGCACGCCGTAACGGCCGGCCTTGGCCCCGTCGAGGATGGCCTCGACCTTGGCGCGGTCGGCGAAGCCGACCGGGGCGCCAGTGGCATAGACGGTGAACTGGCCGACCAGGTTGCGGGCGAGCTGGCGTTCGTCGGCGGCGACGAGGCGCTTGAATTCACGGATGTCCTTGAACGCCTTGCCGTCGAGTTCGCCATAGGTCTCGATCGCCAAGGCATTATGGAAGGCGAAGGCCTGTCCGTTCTTGCCGATGCCGACTTCAGGCGTCTTGCCATCGAGGGCGCGGTAACGCTCACGGAAGCCGCCCATGACGTCAAAGCTCTCGAGCGCGAAGCCGGGCGGGTCGATCTTGGTATGGCAGGACGCGCAGGATTCGAGCGTGCGATGTTTCTCCAGCTGCTGACGAATCGTCACGGCGCCCCGGGTGTCCGGCTCGACGGCGGGTACGCTGGGGGGCGGGGGTGGCGGCTTGCGGCCGAGGATGCGCTCCATGACCCAGGCGCCGCGGATGACGGGCGAAGTCGTGGTACCGTTGGCGGTGACCTTGAGCACCGCGGCTTGGGTCATGAAACCACCGCGGACGCTGCCGGCCGGCAACGCGACCTTACGCAGCTTCACGCCTTCGACGGGCGGGAGCTGGTAGAGCGCAGCGAGGCGTTCGTTGATGAAGACGAAGTCGGACTCGACGACGGCGCGGGCCGGCAGATTGACGCGCAGGAGCTCGGCGAAAGTGGCGTGACTCTCGTCGCGGGCCGAGTCCAGCAGATGGTCGTCGAGATAGTAATCCGGGTACAGCAAGCTGTCCGGGTCATTCGCGCCAGCCTTACGTAGTTCGAGCCAGTAGTCAGTGAACGATTCGACGAAGCGCTGCGAGCGGGCATCGGCGAGCAGGCGGTCGGTCTGGGCTCGGAGGACGGCGGGGTCGCGCAGCTTCTTCGCATCCGCCAAGGCACGCAGTTCGGCGTCGGGCGGAGAATTCCAGAGAAAGAAGCTCAGGCGCGTGGCCAGCGCGTGGTCTTCGAGCGCGCCGGGCGTTTCGCGCAGATAAAGGTAAGAGGGTGAGCACAGCACGGCGGCGTACCCCGAGAGCATCGCCTCGGCGAAGGAGCTGCCTGACTTCAGCGCACCCTGGATGACCGGCAGGAAGCGGATCTCTTCGGCGGCGGAGACGGGGCGACGATAAGCGGCTCGGACGAAGCGACGGAGCAGGCGCTCGGCGTCAGCGGCCACGTCACGCGGAGTCACGGCGTAAGGCAAGGCCGCGCCCTTGGGGGTGGCCTTGACCGGCAAGTCATCGAACAGGACCGCATAAGGCGCCGACGGCCATTGCGGGGCAACGGGGCCCTTCACGTCGATCCAGCGCATGACCAGGCCAGGCTGACCTTCGGGCGTGGCGAGGGGATTCTGCGCCCGGGAGGCGCCGGGACGGGAGCGAAAGAAACGGGTGACGTCGATCTGGATGCTCTCGCCGGCCTCGAGCACGACGTCGAGTTCGGCGACGGTGACGTCCGGACCGAGGTCGATCGTGCCGATGCGACGCAGGACGCGCGGAGGCGTGAGCGCGTAGACCGTGACCGGCTCGGAGCGACGACCCTTGGAGATGTCATCGAGGTCGGGAATCTGCCAGCGCACCTTGCCCTTGGACTTGGTCTTGCCGGGGCCGACCCAGACCGAGTGGCCGCAGAGTTTGATCAGATAGCGGCCGGCCTGCGGCGCGCGGAAGGTCCCGAACCAAGGCTCGACCGGCTCATAAGCACCATGCACGACGCCGACGCCTTCCTCATCACGTAGGCCAGGGTTGGCCTTGCCCACGGTGACGGGGGCGTTGCCCGCGCGCACCTCCGGCTGACCTTTGAACCCCAGCGTAGGGAAGGTCGCGCGTTCAGGCGACTGGTTGAACTCGGAGAACTTCATCTTGCCGACGTAGCCCCCCTGCTGGCGGGCGTAATGCCGACGACTGCCGGTCTCGTTCGGCGCGACGGACGAGATGAACGCCGAACGAAGCGCTTCTTCGGCCGCGGCGAGGGTACGCTGCAGCTGGACGTGCGAGACGTCCAAGGCTTCGCCGCTCTTATTGTAACGGTGGGCTTCGGTGTCCTCCGGCAGCGATTCCTTGACGTCGAGCCACGGCGCCTGGAGCAGGTCACGGAGGGCGTTCTCGTACTCGAAACGATTCATGCGTCGCTCGACCGCACGTCCCTGCGCGGCGATCCGGGCGACGTCCTCACGGAGGAGGCTGGCGGAAAGCGCGCCGAGGTAGGCGGACGTTTCTCCGGCGGCGGGGCGAGCCTTCTTCTTCGGCGGCATCTCGCCTTTGGTGGTGCGGTCGTGGATCTTGACCCAAGCGGCGAAGGACTTCGGATCCTGGAGATCCGACTTCAGGGCGGTCATGTCCAGACCACCTTTTTTCGTGTCGGCGTCGTGACACTCGACGCAGTGCTTCTCCAGGAAAGGCGCCAACGCCCCCGAGGAACCGAGGGGCAGGAAAAGGAGACCGAGGATGGCGGTGCGGAAAGTCATGCGGGGCAGCCATTCAGACAGCGGAACGAGGGCCGGGTTGCCAAGTCAATCCGCCCCGGAATGGGCGGTTCTGCTAGGCTTTGAGCCCTAGGCGTCAGGGATTGTGCCCCGGACGACGACCCCCTGCCCTTCGGCATGCTTTCCGTCATCCGTTCCGCCGCTTTGGTCGGCGTCGAAGCCGTGCCGGTCGAGATCGAGGTGAACACCGGCGAGAAGGGCGAACTGGGCCTCTGGCTGGTCGGCCTACCCGACGCCGCGGTCAAGGAATCCGAGGAGCGCGTACAGTCGGCCCTGCAGAACAGCGGACTCCGACTGCCGGAGACCCGCACCACCATCAACCTCGCTCCGGGTGACCTGAAAAAAGAAGGCGCCATCTACGACCTGCCGATTGCTCTCGGCATCGCCGCGTCGACGGGGCAGCTGGACCGAAAGTTCTTACAACACTACCTCATCGCCGGAGAGCTCGGCCTGAGCGGGGCGACGCGACCGGTGCGCGGTGGCGTCGCGATGGCGATACTTGCCCGGAAGTCGGGCCTCCGCGGAGTCATCCTGCCCCGCGCCTCGGCGGAAGAAGCCGCGCTGGTCGGAGGCATTGAGGCCATCCCGGCCGATACCCTTGACGGCGCCCTACGTTTTCTGACCGGCGAAAAGCAGGTCACCCCGCTCGCGCCGCCGCCGTCAGAGTCCGTCTCAAGCGAAGGTCAGCCGGACTTCGGGGAAGTCAAAGGACAGTTGGCGATCCGGCGGGCGGTCGAAGTCGCCGCGGCCGGCGGCCATAATCTGCTTATGATCGGACCGCCTGGTTCGGGCAAGTCGCTGATTGCGAAACGTATTCCGACCATCCTGCCCCGACCGGACGCAGAGGAGTTCCTCGAGATCCTGGGCGTGCATTCCGCCGCCGGCACAGGCCTCACCGACGGCCGACGCGGCTGGCAAAGGCCGTTCCGTTCGCCGCACCATACCATCAGCGACATCGGACTGATCGGCGGAGGCAGCATTCCCGGACCCGGGGAAGTCTCGCTCGCGCATCTCGGCGTGCTCTTCCTCGACGAGCTGCCGGAGTTCCGTCGATCCGCGCTCGAGGTGCTCCGTCAGCCGCTCGAGGACGGCCAGGTCACCGTCTCGCGTGCGGCGGCCAAGGTCACCCTGCCCTCACGACTGATGCTCGTGGCGGCGATGAATCCGTGCCCCTGCGGCCATCTGGGCGACCGCCGGCGCGAGTGCACCTGTTCGCCCATGCAGGTCCGCAAATACCGCGGCAAGATCTCCGGCCCGCTGCTCGACCGCATCGACATTCAGGTCGAAGCGCCCGCGCTCTCGATCGAAGAACTCCGCGAGGCCGCGCCGGGCGAGCCTTCCGCGACCATGCGTGTCCGGGTCGAAGCCGCCCGGGCCAGACAACGACAACGGTTCGGTAGCCGGACCGGCGGCTGCAATGCGTTGCTCGGCGGGCGGGAGCTCCGCGAATATTGCGCCCTCGAACGCGCGCAGGGCGACCTGCTACAGCAGGCGATGGAGAAACTGGGTCTTTCCGCCCGAGCCTACGACCGCATCCTCCGCGTCGCCCGCACCATCGCCGACCTGGCCGAGGCCGAACGCATCGCCACGGCCCACCTCCTCGAGGCTATCCACTACCGTTCGCTGGACCGGCAATGAAAACACTCGCCCGGCCATGGGAAAACCCTCCAATGGAGGCCTCCCCATGAAATCCCTGCTCAAGCTCGGGCTCTTCAGCCTGCTCGCCCTCCTGACCCTGCCGCTCGAAGCCGCCGACAAGATCCGCGTCCTCATCCTCGACGGTCGCAACAACCACGACTGGGTCCGCACGACCGAATCCACCAAGGCCACCCTCGAGGCCACCGGTCGCTTCACCGTGACCGTCGCCACGGCCCCCGCTGGCTTCGCCCAGCCCAAGCCCGGTCGTCCGAAGCCCGGCGACGCCGCCGCCAAGAAAGCCTTCGAGGCGGCGATGAAGCAGTGGACCGCCGACGAAGCGGCCTTCGTCAAGGCTCACGCCGCCGAGTGGGAACAGTGGGCCCCGAAGTTCGCCGACCATCAGGTCATCGTGAATAATTACAACGGTCCGGAATGGGGCGCCGCGATGAAGGACACCTTCACCGAGTTCGTCATGAACGGCGGCGGTCTCGTCAACGTGCACGCCGCGAACAACGCCTTCACCGGCTGGGACAACTTCAACGAGATGATCTGCTGCGGCTGGCGCGGCGCCACCTTCGGCAAGCGCATCGCCGTCGACGACAAGACCGGCCAGGCCGTCGCGCTCGTCGACGCCGAAGAGAAGATCCAGGGCAAGGGCTTCGGCTCCGGCCACGGCTCCAAGCACGTCTTCACGCTCAAGACCCGCGACGCCGCCCATCCGATCATGCAGGGCCTGCCCGCCGAGTGGCTGCACGCGAACGACGAACTCTACGGCCGCATGCGCGGCAGCGCCGACCACATGCACGTGCTCTCGAGCTCCTTCTCCAAGCCGGAGTTCGGCGGCACCGACATGCATGAGCCGATGGTCTGGTACGCCCCCTTCGGCAAAGGCCGTGTGGTGACCACCTCCATGGGCCACATCATGGCCGCCGACACCAGCCACGAAGCCCTGCACTGCGTGGGCTTCCAGACGATCCTCGTGCGCTCCACGGAATGGGCTGCGACCGGTAAGGTCACCCTGCCCGTCCCGGAAGGCTTCCCGACCCTCGACAAGACGAGCGTCATCGAGCCGGCCAAGGTCATCTGGAAGAAGTAAGCTTTTCGCTTACGTCGGAACTCGAAGGCCCGCGCAAGCGGGTCTTCTGCTTTTCAGGCGAAGCGACGCATCGCCACGCCGACCGTCGCGCAGATCTGCTCGGGCGTAAGGCTGATGCTGACGTGCAGGCACTTCTCGCTGGCGAGGTTCGGACGCTCCAGCGTGGCGAGCTGACTGCCGAGCAGGCCCGGCGGCATGAAGTGTCCCTTACGCGCATCCATCCGCGCCTGCAGGAGTTCCCGGCTACCATCGAGGAAGATGAAGAAGAGGTCGGGGTCGCCTTCGCGCAGGCGATCGCGATAGGCGAGCTTGAGGGCGGAACAGGTGAGGACCATCGCCTCGCCCCGGGCCTTGCCCTCCGCAAGACGCTGGGCCATCGCGGCCAGCCAGCCGGCGCGATCTTCGTCGGTCAACGGCGTGCCCGCGCTCATCTTCGCGACGTTCTCCGGCGGATGAAAGCCGTCGGCTTCGATCAGCGTGGCGCCGGTACGG
This sequence comes from Opitutales bacterium, assembly GCA_044378215.1. Taxonomy (GTDB): domain Bacteria; phylum Verrucomicrobiota; class Verrucomicrobiia; order Opitutales; family UBA953; genus UBA953. The sequence goes on along the minus strand of JBILXR010000043.1, from coordinate 2,418 downwards.
CGCGCATAGAGTTCAGCCACGGTGCTCTTGCCGCAGCCGCAGACGCCCATGAAGACGAGGTTCGGGTGCGCCACCGGCGTTCAGAGATGAATCGTACGGCCTTCGCGGAAGGACTGGTCCGCCGCGGCGACGATGCGCATCGAATTCACGGCGTCGTCCATGTGCGCGGTCAGGTCGAGGTCCTCGCGGATGGCCTTTTCGAAATAGACCTGCTCGCGTTCGCAGAGACCGTCATGGCCGGGGTCGGCCTCGGTCGGCACGATCTCATCAGGCTTGGTGAACTTACCGTCAGGACCCAACTCCGAAGAGTGCACCTTGAGCGCCTGCGCGGCGGAATGGGAATCGACGTCGGCGGAGTTGCCGGCCTGCGAGGCCTTGCCGGCGACGATCGAGACGCAGCCCTTCGGACCGATGACGTCCTTCACGAAGAAGGCTTCTTCGGACATCATGGGACCCCAGCCGGCCTCATACCAACCGACGGAGCCATCGGCGAAGGTGACCTGGAGATGGCCGTAGTTGATCTGACCGGCGGGCATATCCTCGGTGAGCCGGGCGCCGATACCGGAGACGCGGACCGGACGGCTGCCGGTCATGAGGCACATCACGTCGACGTAATGCACGCCGCAGTCGACGACAGGGCTGCAGGTCTGCAGGAGCGACTTGTGCGTCTTCCACATGTCACCGTAGCTCTGCTGGTTCAGGTTCATGCGCATGACCAGCGGCTTACCGAGGGTCTGCACGGTCTTGATGAACTGCGTCCAGGCCGGGTGATGGCGGAGGATGTAGCCGATGACGACCTTGCGCTTCACGGCCTTGGCCTTGGCGACGATCTGCTCGGCCTCGGCGACGGTGACCGCGAGCGGCTTCTCGACGAACACGTGGCAGCCGCCCTCGAGGGCGGCGACGGCGTATTCGGCATGGGTGTCCGGATAGCTGGAGATCGAGACGGCATCCGGCTTGGTCGCTTTGAGCGCCGCCTGGAAGTCGCCGTATTCCGCGTAACCGCCGCCGAGCTCGGCGTTGAGCTTGGCACGGGAATCGGCGGAGCGGGTGACCAGACCGACGATCTGGAAACCAGGCAGCTTATGGTAAGCGAGGGCATGCGAACGGCCCATGTGGCCGGCACCAACGCAAAGGACTCGGATAGGGGGCGTGCTCATGCGCCGAGCATCACCCATCCCGCCCTGGCTTCAAGTCGGGAGAAGGCGACTCTCGCGCCCTTCCCTGCCGTCACTGCGGCAAGGGCTGGCCGACCCCCTTGGCTTTCTGCGCATCGAGTTCAGCCTTGAGCCGGGCGACGAGCTCGGGGTTCGCCGCAGCGAGATTATGGCGTTCGGCGGGGTCGGCGAGGAGGTCGTAGAGGCGCGGCCCGGCCTGCTCGCGGCGATCGCGTTCCAAGTCCGCCTCACTTCCCAGTAAGTCGACCAACGGCCCCACGGCCTTGGCGGCAATCTTCTTGGCCTTACCTGGTGCGCCGGACCCAGGAATGAACTTCCAGCGGGCATCCCGGATGGAAACCTGATTGCTTTGCGTGCTGGAAATGAGCGTCTCGCGGCCTAGGCCGCCGGTGAGGGCCGCGGAAGAATCGACCGAGTCGAGCTTCAGGAACTCCGCCGGATCGCCGCCGGCGACCTTGGTGAAGACGGCCGGAAGGTCCACCTGCGAGATGAGCGCATCGGACACCTTGGCGACCGGCGTATGGCCGGGCCAGCGGGCGATGAAGCCCACGCGAGTGCCACCCTCGAGGATGCTATACTTGCCGCCACGGAACGGACCCGCCGGGGCATGCGCCGCGGCTTTGTTACGTTCCACCGCCTGGTCCTTGTAACCATCGTCAAGCACCGGGCCGTTGTCGGAAGTGTAGATCACGAGCGTGTTCTCGGCGAGGCCCTGCTTGTCGAGTTCGGCGAGGATACGACCGACCTGGTCGTCGAAGGCGACCACCGCGTCGCCACGCGGGCCGAGCGGAGTCTTACCGGCGTAGCGCGGATGATGGACGCGCGGGACATGGTTCTCGTGCGAGGCGTAATAAAGGAAGAACGGCTTTCCCTTATTCCGGGCGATGAAGCCGCAGGCCTTGTCCGCGAAGGTATCGCCCATCGTCTCATCATTCCAGATGGCGGCCTTGCCGCCCTTCATCCAGCCGATGCGGCCGACGCCGTTGACGAGCGCCATGTTATGTCCGTGGGACCAATCCATCTTGAGCTTCGCGCGCTCGGCATCGGTCTTCAGGTCGGGGTCGCCGGGGTAAGGCTGCTTATAGCTGACCTCGATCGGATCCTTCGGATCGAGACCGACGACGGAGCCGTCCTCGACGAAGACCGTCGGCACGCGGTCGCCGGTGGCGGCCATGATGAACGAATAGGTGAAGCCGATCTGGTTGGGCGACGGATCGATCCGCTTGTTCCAATCGACGTC
>JBILXR010000042.1:0-13744 GCA_044378215.1 Opitutales bacterium | reverse complement strand
TCATGCCGGTGCCCACGACGATGGCGGTATCGCCCGGCGCGACGGGGGTCAGACGGACGGCGTGGACGCCCACGGAAACGGCCTCGATCATGGCGGCTTCGGCGAAACCGAGTTCGGCGGGCAGCTTGTGCAGGATGCGGGCGGGGACGGTCACGAACTCGGCGAAAGCGCCGTGGCGGCGGTAATCGCCGCAGGAGACGCCAAGGACCTGGCGGTTGTCGCAGAGGTTCACGTCACCGCGCTTGCAGTGGACGCACTCGCCGCAGAAGACCGTGGAATCGAAGGTCACGCGGTCGCCCGGGGCGAAGCCCTTGACCTGGGCGCCCACGCCGGTGATCACGCCCGCGGCCTCGTGGCCCATGACCAGCGGCGGAATGCGGCGGCCGGTAGAGCCGTCGTAGCCATGGATGTCGGAACCGCAGATCCCGCAGGCGCGGACCTGGATCAGGACGTCTTCCGGCCCGCAGACCGGATCGGCCACGTCCACGTAGGACATCTTCTTATATTCGGTGAGGAGCAGGGCTTTCACGAAGGGAGAGGAAGGAGGGTTTTGGGGAGGGGGGCAAGGTTGGGATGAACGGATGAGCTACAGTCGATGTCAGCGGTTGGCGGTTAGCGGTTGGCGGTTCGGAAAACTCGGGTGATGCGCGGCGATCGCAGAAACCCTGAGCTGGCTGCCGAAGGCCGAAAAGCCGACACCTGAGAGGCCGATGCCCGGGGGCCGTCACCTGGCCCCTTAAATGAACGGATGACTGAATCGATGACAGATTACAGATGGCTGAATCGATCACGGAGGGCTGAATGGATTAACCCGGGGCCCGAACCTGAACCTGATCACCCGTACCTGGCTCCTGATGGCCGAGACCCGAGACCTGAAAATAGGCACCCCAGCCAATCATCCGGTTTCCGGTCTCCCTTTGCTCGACTGTCTTCCCAACCGCGAACCGCCTACCGCCAACCGCTATCACCACCCTTTAGTTTGCCTCCTCCTAATCAATCCCTACCCCTTCAAGCATGAAGTTCCTCCCCGCCTTCTTCCTTTCCGTGCTGTCCGCCGTCGCTGCCGACGGCCCAAAGCAGTCCATTGAAAAGCTCGATCCGGCGCTCGACGCGCTGATCGCGAGCGACGCCAAGATCGAGACGGTCTCGAACGGCGGCTACTCGTGGTCCGAAGGTCCGGTCTGGTATAAGGGCCGCATCGTCTTCTCCGACGTGCCGAATAACGTCGCCTACCAGTGGATCGAAGGCGACGCGGTCGCCTCCGTCTTCCTCAAGCCCAGCGGTACCGACGAGGCTTCACCGAACCAAGGCTCGAACGGCCTCGCGGTCGACGGCCAAGGCCGGATGCTGCTCTGCCAGCACGGTTCCCGTCGCGTCGCCCGCCTGGGCGGCGACGGCAAGTTCGTGCCGCTCGCGACCAAGAATCACGAGGGTATTCGCTTCAACAGCCCGAACGACCTCTGCGTCGCCAAGGATGGCTCGGTCTATTTCACCGACCCCGCCTACGGGCTGCCGAAGGGCGAGAAGTCCGAGACCCCATACCACGGCGTCTATAAGTTGGCGACCGACGGCAAGGTCACCCTCGTGACCAAAGAAATCCAGTGGCCGAACGGCATCGCCCTGAGCCTCGACCAGAAGTCCCTCTACCTCGCCGTCTCCGATGGCAAGAACCCCCGCGTGGCCACCTGCGCCCTCGATGGCTCCGGCCTCCGCGACGTCTTCCTCGCGGCTCCGCTGAAGAGCAAGGAACGCGCAGGCGGGTGCGACGGACTGCGACTCGACGCCAAGGGCAACATCTGGACCACCGGCCCCGGCGGCGTGCTCATCCTCTCTCCTGAAGGCAAGCACCTTGGTTCGATCCTCTGTGGTCAGGCTACGGCCAACCTCACCTGGGGTGACGACGGCCACACGCTCTACATCACTTCCAAGGATCGGCTCCTGCGCGTGAAGACGAAGGTCAAAGGCGCGGGGTTCTGAAGGGTGGGCTGACCGACTCGGTCAGCCGCGGTTGTCGGGTAGGGACAGCACCATGTGCTGTCCTAGCGCGCTTCAACTCCCAAGAGGAGGACGCGATGGTGATCACGTCCCACCCTCGATACAAGGTTGAGCGAGGGCGCTCAACCCTAGCCGAGGCACCTAGGTCAGCACGCAGTGCTGACCCTACCCATGAATGGTTTCAGGGCTTGGTGGTTGGAAGATTCAAGCCACTCGGGGGGAAACCGGAAACCGGGAAGTTTACTGCGGACATACAGGGCCCCAGCCAATCATCCGGTCTCCGGTTCCCCTTTGAGTTCATGATTATTTGTCTCGAGGGTGGGCTGACCGACTCGGTCAGCCGCGGTTGAGCGAAGGCGCTCAACCCTACCCAAGGCAGTTGGTAGGCACGGATGACCGGGATACACTCAGCCGAAATTCTGATACGGATATGCCTATAGTCGGGTAAGTTGCCCCCTTTCAGATTGGCAACCTTACGTGGTGAGGTATGTCTTATTGATTATCCCACCATGAACGAAGCCGTCACCACCGACCGGGGCACCATCATCGCCAAACTAACCCAGACTCAGCCTTGGCTGCGTTTCGTCGGCATCATGATGATGATTGGCGCCGTCTTGATGATCCTGGGAGGCACAGCCTGCACCCTCCTGGGGGCTCTCACCTTGGCTGGAGTGATACCTTCAGCGCAGGGCGCAGGTGGAGCCGTGCTCCTCGGCATCGGCATATTATATCTCGTGCTTTCGGTGATCTACTTTTTCCCCGCAAGACTTCTGCTTAAAAGCGCCCGGGCCATCCGCACCCTCGCAACCGCCCCCGAGGAAGCTGCGGTGATCGAGGTGCTCGAAGCCCAGCGACGCTTCTGGAAATTCATCGGTATCTTCATCATCGGCATCCTTGCTTTCTACCTCCTGGCGATCGCTGCTGCGATCATCATCCCGGCGATCCAAGCCATCACAGCGCGCAACAACTAAGCCATCTTGCATCATGAAATCAACCCTCGCCCTCCTCGTACTCCTCGCCGCGTTCGGCCAAGCCGCCGTCGCCGAGGAAGTGAAGCTCGTCGAACAGAAGGATAAGCAGCAGGTCGACGTCCTCGTCGACGGTAAGCCGTTCACCTCTTACGTCTACTGGGCCGACCAGAAGAAGCCCCTGCTCTCCCCGCTGCGCACCTCGCAGGGTAACATCTTCACCCGCGGCTTCCCGCTCGAGAAGATCGCCGGCGAGCGCACCGACCACCCGCACCACATCTCTTCGTGGTTCAACTACGGCGACGTCAACGGCACCGACTTCTGGAACTCCCCGCCCGAAGGCTACACCCACAAGGGCAAGATGCCCTATGGCGCGGTGAAGCATAAGCGCATCAAGACCCTCAACGGCGGCAACGGCGCCGCGACCCTCGAAGTCTCCTCGGACTGGATCATGGCCGACGGCTCCAAGGTGCTCCAGCAGGACGAGACCCTCGTCTTCCGTGCCGCCAAGGACCTCCGCATCATCGACCGCATCATCACCCTCACCGCCCAGGAGAAGGACGCCGTCTTCCACGACTCGAAGGAAGGCGCCATCGCCATCCGCGTGACCCGCGCCCTCGAAGAGCCTTCCACCAAGCCCGAGATCTTCACCGACGCCGCCGGCATCCCGACCACCGTCGCTAAGCTCGACAACACCGGCGTCAACGGCGTCTACCTGAGCAGCGAAGGCGCGGTCGGCGAGAAGGATGCTTGGAGCACGCGCGCCAAGTGGATGACTCTCTCCGGTAATGTCCGCGGCGAAGACGTCTGCGTCGGCATCTTCGACCATCCGAAGAACGTGACCTACCCGACCTACTGGCATTGCCGCGGCTACGGCCTGTTCGCCGCCAATCCGTTCGGCGCCAAGGAATTTCCCAAGGGCAATCCGTCCAAGAAGGCCCTCAACTTCACCCTCAAGGCCGGCCAGTCCGAGACCTTCCGCTTCCGCATCCTGATCCACACCGGCAAGCTGGACGCGGCGCAGACCGAAGCGCAGTATCAACAGTTCCTGAAGGATGTGAAGTGAAGTCGGGCGAGCGAGGCTCGCCGACTTCACAGGGACAGTTGAAATGATGAAGGGCCGAAAGGCCCTTTTTGTTTGGGTAGGGTTGAGCGCCCTCGCTCAACCGCGGCTGACCAAGGGTGGTCAGCCCTACCCGAGGCATGCAGTGAGTAACAGCAGAGGGAGGCCGGAAAACTTCGTCACTCATGGGGCAGGGGCAGGGGCACGGACAGGCTCCAAGACTTAGGAGCAGCGACGGGGGCAGACGCAGATAATTCCGCGCCTGACTCTGACTCTGTCCCTAAGCATCGAGACCTGTCCGTGTCCCTATCCCTGTCCCTAAATCAGCCCAGTCTCGACATTTCCCGCACCCGCCTCCGAAATAACCCTAGCAATGAAACTGACCTCGTTTGCCCTCCTGCTTTTTTCGGCTTTCGCCGCCGCGGCCGAACCGCGTAAGCCGAATATCATCTTCATCCTGAGCGACGACCTCGCCCAAGGCGACATCGGCTGCTACGGGCAGAAGCTCATCCAGACGCCGAACCTCGACCGTATGGCCAAGGAAGGCACGCGCTTCACCCAAGGCTATTGCGGCACCACCGTCTGCGCCCCGAGCCGTACCTCGCTGATGGTCGGCCAGCACAGCGGCCACAGTCCGGTGCGCGCCAACCGCGAGATCAAGCCCGAGGGTCAGCTCCCGTTGCCGGCCGGCACGATCACCGTGGCCAAGATCCTTCAGGACAACGGCTACGCCACCGCCTGCATGGGCAAGTGGGGCATGGGGATGTTCGACACCACGGGCAGCCCGCTGAAGAACGGCTTCGACCACTTCTTCGGCTACAACTGCCAGCGCCACGCGCACAGTTACTTCCCGACCTATCTCTATCGCGACGACCAGCGGTTCGAGCTACCGGGTAACACCGGCAAGGGCGTCGGCAAGACTTACGCGCAGGAACTGATCCAGCAGGACGTCGAGCGCTGGGTGCGCGCGCAGAAGGACAAGCCGTTCTTCCTCTACTACGCGATCACGCTGCCGCACGGCACGCATGAGATCGACGACCTCGGCGCGTACAAGGACAAGCCCTGGACGCCGACCCAGAAAGCCTACGCCGCGCAGGTCACGCGCCTTGACGCGGATGTCGGCCGCCTCTTCGCCCTCCTCAAGGAACTCGGCCTCGACGAAAACACCCTCGTGATGACCGCCGGCGACAACGGCTCCTCCTTCTCACCCGACTCCGAAGTGGGTAAGCTTTTCGACCAGGCCTCCAACGGCATGCGCGGCTTCAAGCGCGGACTCTACGAAGGCGCCCTCCGCCAGGCGGCCCTCGCCCGCTGGCCCGGCAAGATTCCCGCCGGCCGCGTGAGCGACGAACCCTGGGCCTTCTGGGATTTCCTGCCGACCGCCGTCGAAGTCGCCGGCGCCAAGGCGCCCAAGGAACTGAAGACCGACGGCCTTTCACTCGTCTCCTTCCTCCAGGGAGGATCGGCGCCGAAGCGCGATTATTTCTACTGGGAACTCCACGAAGCGCAGTCTCTCCAGGCAGCCCGCTGGGGCGACTGGAAGGCCGTGCGCAATGGCCCGCAGGCCAAGGTCGAAATCTATGACTTGAAGGCTGACTCCGCTGAGCTCCACGACCTCGCCGCCACGCGGCCCGACCTCGTCGAGAAGGCCCTCGCCATCTTCAAAGAAGCGCATGTCGACGATCCCAACTGGCCGATGCGCGACCTGAAAGCGGCGAATGCGGCCAAGAAAGCTAAAAGATAGGTGTCAGCGGTGGGCGGTTGGCGGATAGCGGTTGGAAAGACCGTCAAGCATAGGGAGACCGGAAACCGGGAAGTTTGCTGCGGCCATTATCAAGGACCCCAGCCAATCATCCGGTCTCCGGTTTCCCTTGAGCTTATCCTAACCGCCTACCGCTAACCGCTTACCGCTACCACCCGTCACCGACCGAGTCTCGACATCCTCCCTCCCCTTACCCGAAATAGGCGAACCGTCATGAAGACCCGTAAGCTCGGCAACTCTCCGCTCCACCTCACGCCCGTCGGCCTGGGCACCTGGGCTATCGGCGGCGGCGATTGGAAATTCGGTTGGGGGGCGCAGGACGACGCCCTTTCCATCCGGACCATCCACGAGGCCATGGCCGTCGGCATCAATTGGATCGACACGGCCGCGGTCTACGGCCTCGGACGTTCCGAGGAAGTCGTCGGCCGCGCCCTCAAGGAGATGAAGGCTAAGCCGATCCTCTCGACGAAGTGCGAGCGTTGCTGGGAGCCGGACGGCACGATCGTGCCCCGCCTCAAGCGCGCGAGCGTGAAGCAGGAGTGCGAGGATAGCCTGCGCCGCCTAGGCGTCGACGTCATCGACATGTATCAGATCCACTGGCCGCAGCCCGACGAGGACATCGAGGAAGGTTGGTCCGCCGTCGCCGAGTTGGTCAAGGAGGGCAAGGTCCGCTACGCCGGCGTCAGCAACTTCAGCGTCGACCAGCTCAAGCGCATCCAGCCCATCCACGCCGTCACGTTCCTGCAGCCGCCCTACAGCATGCTCAATCGGAGCATCGAGGCCGAAATCCTGCCTTACTGCGAAGAGAACGACATCGGCATCATCGCCTACAGCCCGATGCAGAAAGGCCTGCTGAGCGGCAAGGTCACCCAGGAATGGGCCGCCGCCCTGCCCGCCGACGACCATCGCCGCGCGGACCCGCAGTTCAACGAACCGCTACTGACCAAGAACATCGCCCTCACGAAGGCCCTGGCCGAGATCGCCCATCGTTACGGACGGAACTCCGCCGAACTCGCGATCGCCTGGGTGCTGCGCCAGCCGCGCGTGACCGCCGCCATCGTCGGCGCGCGCAAGCCAGGCCAGATCAAAGAGACCGTCTTCGGCGGCAAGTTCGCCATCAAGCCTGAGGATCTCGCGCGCATCGACGAGGCTTTGGCCGCGCGCGGTTGAGCGAGGGCGCTCAACCCTACCCAGGCAAAGAGACAAACGGCAAAGGGAGACCGGAAACCGGATGATTGGCTGGGGTAGCCATTTTCAGGTCTCGGGTCTCAGCCATCAGGAGCCGGGCACGGTTGCTCAGGTTCAGGTTCGGGTTCAGGAAATCTGCCCTCTGTCATCTGTCATCGATGCAGTCATCGACTCATTCCAGGTGGCAGGTGGCGGCCCCCGGTGGCAGGTGGCGGAAAATCCGCCCTCTGTCATCGATTCAGTCATCTGTCATCTATTCAGCACTCCATTCAGCCCTACCCGATACACCTAGGTCAGCACGCAGTGCTGACCCTACCTCAAGGCAGGCACTCCCCCGATACTCGATACTCCATACTCAATACTCTCGTAGTCCTTGCCCTCGACTCAGTCTTCCACTTGGATTTTGTTAATCCCACGCCCATGAAGACCATGCCCCTGCTTCTCGCCCTCGCCTCGCTCTCGCTTTTCGCGGCCGACGCCCCGAAGGCCGCTCCGGCCGAGAAAGCCCCGGCCAAAACCAAAGCCAAGGCGAAGGCCAAGGCCCCGAACCCGGCCATGGCGCCGATCCAGGATGTCGCCGGCCTGCCGCGCGTGCTGCTCATCGGTGATTCGATCTCCATCGGCTACACGCTGCCCGTCCGCCAGGAACTCGCCGGCAAGGCCAACGTGCACCGGATCCCGACCAACGGCGGACCGACCAAGAACGGCACGGCGAACCTCGCCAAGTGGCTCGGCACGGGTAAGTGGGACGTCATCCACTTCAACTTCGGCCTGCACGACCTGCGTCACATGGAAGACGGCAAGCGCCAGGTCGAACCGGCGGATTACGAAAAGAACCTTCGCTCGCTCGTGGCCGACCTGAAGAAGACCGGCGCCAAGGTGATCTTCGCGACCACCACTCCCGTCCCGGAAGGCAAGCTCACGCCCCAGCGTACCTTCGGAGATGTCGCCGTCTACAATGACATCGCCCTCAAGGTCATGAAGGAGAACGACGTCGCCATCGACGACCTCAACGCCGCGATCACGCCGACCCTCGCCCAGCACCAGAACAAGGCTGACGTCCACTTCAACGCCGAAGGCTCGGCCACGCTCGGCAAGGCCGTCGTCAAGTCGATCAACGCCGCGCTGGGGAAGTAAGGGACGCGCGCAAAGGTCTAAGCGGTTAGCGGATAGCGGATAGATAGATAACCGAACTCAAAGGGAGACCGGAAACCGGGAAGTTTGCTGCGGGCATCAATAACCCAAGCCAATCATCCGGTCTCCGGTTTCCCTTTGATCTAATGATCTCGTTCCGGGTGGCAGGTGGCAGCACCGGGTGGCCGGTGGCGGCCTATCCATTCTGCCCTCAGTTCAGTTCAGTCCTCTATGGTCAAATCTGCCATCCGTGATCTGTCATCGATGCAGCCATCGATTCAACCATTCTTCATTTCAGGTGGCAGGTGACGGCCACCGGGGCATCGGCCTTTCAGGTATCGGCAATCGGCCTTCGGCAGCCGGCTCCAGGCTCCAGCTGCTGGCACCCAAAAATTCTAACCGCTTACCGCTGACAACCTTGGCTGCTTATCCATTCAGTCCTCTACGCAGTCCTCCATTCAGCCCTCCATTCAGCCCTCTTTCATCTGCCATCGACTCAGTCATCTGCTCCCATCCCTGTCCCTGGCCCTAGCCCTGGCGGCCGCATTTGACCGTAAATAAAGGTCAAATGCCGGCCGCCGGAGGAACATTCCCCTTGGCAGATTGTTGAAAGAGCGACAGGTTTTTACTTCCCCTTTCCGACCATGCTTCGCCGCATGGCCCTCATCTTTTTTACCAAAACCAGAAACCCATGCGTAAGCTGTCCACCCTCCTGCTGGCCCTGCTCGGATTCGCGTCCGTCCAGGCCCAGAACCTCACCCTCGAAAAGGGTGACCACATCGCCTTCGTCGGCAGCGGCTTCGCCGACCGGCAGCAGCACCACGGTCACTTCGAGACGCTGATCCATCAGGCGTTCCCGGAGCACCATCTCGTGGTCCGCAACCTCGGCTTCTCCGGCGACGAAGTCGGCGTGAAGCCGCACCGCTCGGACGAAGTGGCCGGCCTCGACTACTTCCTCAACATGAAGCCCGGCGCCTTGACCACCCAGGTCGGCAAGACCGAGGTCACCTACCACGCCGGCGCGCACTTCCACGCCAACGTGATCTTCGCCTACTGGGGCTTCAATGAATCCTTCGCCGGTCCGGCCGGACTGGAGACCTTCAAGACGAACCTCGACGGCTGGCTCAAGTCGACCCTCGCCGCCGACTACGGCAAGGGCAAGGTCCGCGTGGTCCTTTTCTCCCCGATCGCCCACGAAGACCTGAAGTCCGCCGACTTCGACGCCAAGCTCGCTGCCCACAACAACCAGAACCTCGCGCTCTACACGTCCGCCATGGCCGCCGTCGCCAAGGCCAATGGCGTACCGTTCGTCGACCTCTTCGCCGCCTCCCAGAAGCTCTACGCCGCGGCCAAGTCCCCGCTCACCCTCAACGGCATCCACGTCAACGCCTCCGGTGACGCCGCCTTCGCCCCGGTCCAGTTCCAGGCCGTCTTCGGCCAGGCCGCCGGCGCCATCAACGAGAAGGTCCGCGCCGAGGTGAACGAAAAGAGCACCCAGTGGCACCACCGCTACCGCACGGTCGACCAGTTCAACATCTTCGGTCAGCGCTCCCGCATCAAGTACGAGGGCATCGACAACGCCACGGTGCTCGGCGCCGAGCTCGCCAACCGCGACCTCAAGACCGCCAACCACGACAAGGGCATCTGGGCCGCCGCCCAAGGAAAGCCGGTTGAAGTGAAGCACGACAACCTCAAGGCCGAGATCCCCGTGCCCCCGAACCGCAAGGAGCCCGTCCCCTACCTCAGCGGCGTCGACCAACTCAAGCACCTCTCCACTCCTGAGGGCGTGAAGGTCGAGTTCGTCGCCGACGAGACCACCATCCCCGAGCTCATCAACCCGGTGCAGATGAACTTCGACACCAAGGGCCGCCTCTGGATCGCCTGCTGGCCGACCTACCCAGAGACCTCCCCGACCACCAAGGTCTTCGACAAACTCATCGTCCTGGACCTCGACCCGAAGACCGGTAAGGTCCTGAAGTCCACGACCTTCCTCGACGGTCTCAACTGCCCGACGGGCTTCCAGTTCTACAAGGACGGCGTCATCCTCATCCAGTCGCCCGACATCTGGTACGTCCGTGACACCGACGGCGACGGCAAGGCCGACTGGAAGGAACGCCTGCTCACCGGCATGGACGCCGCCGACTCGCACCACGAGACGAACTCCATCTGCTATGAACCGGGAGGCGCGATCTACCTCTCCGACGGCGTGTTCCACCGCACCCAGGTCGAGACCTTTAACGGCGTGCTCCGCAATACCAACGGCGCTATCTACCGCTTCGAACCCCAGACCAACAAGCTGACCCGCCACGTGCCGTACAACTTCGCCAACCCGCACGGCCGCGTCTTCGATTACTGGGGCAACGACATCATCACCGACGCCACCGGTAACGCCAATTACTTCGGCCCGGGCTTCTCCAGTCATCTGGACGAAGGCGCCCATCCCAAGTACCCGCAGTTCTGGGATCGCCCGTCCCGCCCCTGCCCAGGCACCGCCATCCTCAGCAGCCGTCACTTCCCCGAAGACTGGCAGGGCGACTTCCTCAACACGAACGTGATCACCGTCCAGGGCATCTTCCGCGCGAAGATCACCGAGAACGGCGCCGGCCTCAAGGGTGAGACCCTCCTGCCGAACCTCATCGAGACCGACAAGGAGAAGGCCGGCAACTTCCGCCCTTCCGGCGTCGCCGTCGCCCCCGATGGTTCGCTCTACGTCATGGACTGGTCGCAGATGCTCATCGGCCACCTCCAGCACCACCTGCGTGATCCGAACCGCGACCACCAGCACGGCCGCCTCTACCGCCTGACCTACGCCGGACGCCCGCTCCTCACGCCGAAGAAGATCGACGGCGAGTCCGTCGAGAACCTCGTCGCGCTCCTGACCGAGCACGAGGACAACGTCCGCCAGCGCGCCAAGATCGAGCTGCACAAGCACGACACCGCGAAGGTGATCGCCGCCGTCCAGAAGTGGGCCAAGCAGTTCGACCCGAACAAAGTCGAGGACGCTCACCACCTGCTCGAAGCCCTCTGGGTCCACCAGTGGCACAACGTCGTCAACCCCGAGCTCCTCGGTCTCCTCCTCAAGTCGCCGGAGCCCCGCGCCCGTGCCCAGGCCGTCCGCGTCGCCATCTACCAGCGCGACCGCCTGCCGAACGCCCTCGCGATCATGGAGGACGCCGTCAAGGACGCCCACCTGCGCGTACAGCTCGAAGGCGTCCGTGGCCTGAGCTTCTTCCGCGGCCAGGACACCGAGCGGGCCATCGTCGCCGCCGCCACGCTGAAGGGCACGAAGGACCAGACCATCGCCTACTGCCTCCGCGAGACCATGAAGCAACTCGCCTCGTTGCCCGAAGGCAAAGACAAGGTGAACCTCAAGGAATACGCGGACCCCAAGGACACTTCCTACGGTCCGTCGGACAGGAAGCTCTCCAAGGACGACAAGAAGCTCTACGACAAGGGCAAGGAAGTCTACTTCCGCGAAGCCCACTGCTCGACCTGCCACCAGGCCGACGGCCGTGGCGCCGAGATGCCCAAGGAACCCGGCAAGCCCGCCCGCGGCGCCTACCCACCCCTCGGTCGCACGCCTGGCTATCCGTCCAACGGCTGGCTCGAAGGCGACCCTGACCGCGTGATCAAGATCGTCCTCAACGGCCTCTACGGCGTCCAGACGATCGACGGTAAGACCTACGGCGACGCCGCCTCCGGCCAGCCGGTGATGACCGGCCTCGGTCAGCTCCTCAACGACGAGGAAGTCGCCGCGGTGCTCACCTACGTCCGCCAGTCCTTCGGCAACAACCTCCCGGCCGTCAAGCCAGCCCAGGTCAAGAAGGTCCGCGAAGCGATCAAGGGCAAGAATAACGCCCTCTACACGGTCGAGGAAGTCCTCAAGGAACACCCGCTCAGCGCGCCCGCCAAGGCCGAGCCGGCGAAGAAAAAGAAGTAAGCCGTTCCGTCAGGCTTATCCTCAAGGGCGTGCCGACCGGCACGCCCTTTTTGTGGCCTGTCAATAACTCGACGGAGTATGACGTGCGGTCCGCTTGCCTCTGGCCCGACTTCGCCAAGATTAGGGGACATGAGACCTGCCCTCTGGAAGGCCGTCGCCGAGAACCTCAAGGCGCATGATGCGGCCTACCGCCTGACCGCGCGCGATGACTTCAACGCGCGCGCGACCCTCAAGGGTTCGACCGCCCTCGTGCGCGCCTTCTACCAGCCGCGCGAAGGCGACGTCCCCGGCGAGGCCACCGTGCACCTCACGCTCGACGGCCAGTCGCAGCTCGGCGCGATCGCGGCCTTCCTCTCCGACCAGAAGAAATACGCGAAGAAACTCCCCTCGACGCTGCACTTCTCCCAGGAGCTCTCCGCGCGCAAGCCCGAGGGTCTCGGCGAGGCCCGCCTGACCTTCAAGGCCAACGTCGTCTCCTGGCACGACAGCAAACTCATCGAACGCCTCAGCGTCTTCTACGCCGACAGCTTCCACGCGCTGTTCCAACTGCACGCGGAACTGACGGCGGCGGGAGAGTGAATGCCTCAGGGTAGGGTCAGCACTGCGTGCTGACCTAGCTTGCCTTGGGTAGGGCTGAGCGCCCTCGCTCAACCGCGGCTGACCAAGGGTGGTCAGCCCTACCTTGGACCCCAGCCAATCATCCGGTTTCCGGTCTCCCCTTGAGTGGCGTGAATCTTCCAACCGCCAACCGCTTACCGCCAACCGCTTCGTCCTTTCATTTCCCTTCCCTTTTCCCCCGACAGGGGCTTAAAAAGACCCCTTCCCGCCTCCGCTTTACCGTCCCATGACCTCCGCCCAAGTCCGCCAATCCTTCCTCGATTTCTTCAAATCGAAGCAGCACTCGATCGTCCAGTCGTCGAGCCTGATGCCGGACTCCCCCAACCTGCTCTTCACCAACGCCGGGATGAACCAGTTCGTCCCGATCTTCCTCGGCCAGACGAAGTGCCCTTACACCCCCGGCCGCGCCGCCGACACCCAGAAGTGCATCCGCGCCGGCGGTAAGCACAACGACCTCGAAGACGTCGGCCTCGACACCTACCACCATACGTTCTTCGAGATGCTGGGCAACTGGTCCTTCGGCGACTACTTCAAGCGCGAGGCCATCGACTTCGCCTGGGAGCTCATCACCGAGGTCTGGAAGTTCCCGAAGCACCGCCTCTACGCCACGGTCTACAAGCCCGACAAGTCCAAGGGCGACCCGTCCGAGTTCGACCAGGAAGCCTGGGACGTCTGGGCCGAGAAGTTCCGCGCCGCCGGCCTCGACCCGGAGATTCACATCGTCAACGGCAACAAGAAGGACAACTTCTGGATGATGGGCGAGACCGGTCCTTGCGGCCCCTGCACCGAGCTCCACGTCGACCTGACGCCCGAAGGCGACACGAAGGGCACGCTCGTCAACGGCAGCGACGCCCGCTGCATGGAGATCTGGAACCTGGTCTTCATCCAGTTCAACGCCAACCCCGACGGCACCTTCAGCCCGCTCCCGGCCCGCCACGTCGACACGGGCATGGGCTTCGAACGCGTCGCCGGCATCATGCAGTGCACGAAGAACTTCAAGGACTTCTCCGGCGTGATCTCCAATTACGAGAGCGACGTCTTCTCCCCGCTCTTCCGCCGTCTCGAGGAACTCTCCG
>JBILXR010000041.1:0-13763 GCA_044378215.1 Opitutales bacterium | reverse complement strand
ACCGCACTCTCCTCGCGGAGAACAACCGCTCCATCAACGAGCGCGGCGGTCAGATCGCGGAATCCGAGCCGATCCTCCTGGGCATCACCAAGGCCTCCCTCGAGACCGAGTCCTTCATCTCGGCCGCCTCCTTCCAAGAGACGACCCGCGTCCTCACCGACGCCGCCACGATGGCCAAGCGCGACAACCTGACCGGCTTCAAGGAGAACGTGATCATGGGTCACCTTGTCCCTGCTGGAACGGGTCTGCCCGCCTACCGTCGCATCCGCGTCTTCCCGACCGAGGCCTCGGCCTGAAGCCCGTCCTGAGGTCGTTGACGACCCCGCCCCTGACCGGGCGGGGTCTTTGTTTTTAGGCCAATCCGCCTAGATTGGGGGTTGAAGCCGACCGTATTTGGCCTATTTCTGAGACACCCCCAGAATATCCTCATGTCCCGCTTCCTTATCGCTGCCTCGGCTCTTTGCGTCACGACCCTGGTCCAAGGTGCCAACTGGGTCCCTACCTCGCCCCTCGTTCAGATCGGTAACGACTGCGATCTGTTCTTCGATGCCTCCACCTACCTGGAAGTCACGGATAACATCTTCTCGGGGGCGGTAAAGAAGTCCGCCACGCAATGGCTGGTCACTCCCGGCCTTTCCCTCGAATACGGCAAGGACTCCGCCTTGTCGGTCGATTTCAAAGCCAGTCGTTCCTTCGTCAATTTCACTGGGTCCGAGTTCAGTGGTCTTGAGGATGATCGCGACCTGCTCAGCCTCGGCGTGACCTTCGCTGACGGCGGCCCCCTGAAGCTTTCCCTTAATTCTTCCTACCGTGTCACCGCCCGAAACGACGACCTTCAGATGCAGGGCGTAGGGGCCAGTGTCATCGGCGCCACCCTCGTCCGCCAGGGGAACTACGTCCACAATTTCCGCGCAGATTACAAGCTGACCGAACGAATCACCGTCGGCCTTGGCTACGTCAATAGCTACAACCAGTACCTCGATCCGGTCACGATTAAAAACGGTAGCGTATTCAGCTACAATACCAACCCCTTGACCGAACTGAACACCCAGTCGATGCCTCTAAGCATTAGTTACCAGGCTTTTGAGAAGCTCAGCTTTGGCATGGTGTTGCAGCACGATGTCACCGAATTCTCTGCGGCGCCTTACTTCAGTACTTCCACGCCGACGCGTCCGGCCCTCGATAATCAGCGTCTCGAGAAAGACTTCGCCGGCCTCACGGCCACGGGCCAGCTCACGGAGTCGGGTAAGCTTAATGCGGTGATCCGTGCCGGCTTCAATCGTTTCAATTTCGATAATCTCCCCACGCGGACCGACCCGTCCTACTCGATCAGCCTCAGCCATGTGCTGACCGAGCGGCTCAGCCAGTCGCTGACCCTTGGTCGTGACATCGCTGGTTCGACCACCAACGGTCGCATGGACTCGGCCACCTACAACTACGGAATGAGTTTCGCCGCCGCCGAGTCCCTCGATTTAAGTCTTTCTGTCAGCAAAAGCGACGTCGAGGTGGATGCCAACTCGCTCCTGACGACGATCGACACGATGACCTACGCCCTCGGCGCCAACTACAGGTATAATTCCCACCTGAGCTTACAGGCGAATTACAACTTCACCAAAGCCAAGGCTTCGAACGCCAATTCATCCTTCAATTCGAACACCTTCTCCCTTTCGGCGGCCTTCCGATATTGATCGGCAGGGCGGCATGCTGATGAGGCAAGCCCTGAGCCCCCTTACTTGGCCGTATGCCCGTCTCCTGATGGGGTGTTCCCTTGGGGTCTGGCGACGATCGCGGTCCGCCCCCGGCGGGACCGATTGACCCCGATCCGCTTCTTGCCCACTTTCCCCCTATGACTTCCGTCCTTCATCGCCTTCTCGGAGTCGTTTGTATGGCCTTCGTCCTTACGGCCTGCTCGGCTTCCGACGGCGGCGGTTTTTCTTCGACGGCGCTCGAACCCGAGAATGTGCTCACCATCGGGGCCGGCTCCGCCGAGCCCGTCGCCGCCGCTGCCGTCCCTTCTCCCGTCGCTTCCGACGCCGTGAAGCCGGCCGCCCCGCCCGCCGATTACGTCGTCGCGAAGCCGACCGTACAGGCCGGTCCTGCCGAAAGCCAGAACAGCTATCGCCTCCGTCCGCGTGATTTCATCCGCATCCTGGTGATCAATGAGCCCGATACGCAGATCGAACGACGCATCAATTCCGACGGCACCGTCGACATCCCCTTCCTTAAGAAACTCGTACCGGTCGCGGGACTCACGCTCACGCAGGCGCAGGTCGAGCTCGCCAACCAGTTCCGCCAGTATTTCAAGAAACCTCAGGTCGCCATCTCCATCGTCAGTTACGCCGAACGACGCGTTTATGTCTCAGGTTATGTCGGCAGGCCTGGGCCCGTATCAATTCCTCCGGAGGAGACGCTCACGCTCGGCCGTGCCCTCGCGATGGCCGGCGGCGTCCTCCCGCGCGGCAACCGTTCGGACGTCACTATCAAGCGCGCCCGGCCCGGCTCTCCGATGGTCATCACCAAGGACGTCCGTCGCATCGATGATGGCGACGAGCCCGACTTCGTCTTGGAAGACGAAGATCAGATCTACGTCCGCGACAGCCGCATCTGAGACCCTATGGCATCAAACGAACCACCTTCCTCAGAACGCCCTCCTGGCTCAGGCCGCCGCGGCCGCCAAGGCTATGGCTACGGACCAGGCTACGGACCAGGCTACGGACCAGGCTACGGACCAGGCTACGGACAGGGCTATGGTCAGGGCTACGGTCAGGGCTATGGCTCTCCTCAGCGTGGCGCCACCGCCAATCCGGTCATGGGCTATCTGCTCATGCTCCGGGAACGCTACTGGTGGATCATGCTCTCCGCGCTGGTCTTCCTGACGCTCTCCCTCCTCAACACCTTCAACACCACTGCGGAATACCGCGCCACCGGTCGCCTTCGTGTCTTCCGCCTGTCCCCTAACATCAATGGCGGTTCGTCCGCGGCCGACGAAAATTTCAAGATCGTCTCCAACGACGACTTCTTCACCGCGGTCGAGGCGATGCGTAGCGCCAATATCATCGAAGGCGTCTCGCGCCGCCTGACCACGGCGGAGCGCAAGCTCGTCCTCGAGCCCTACCAGGCGGGCAACGTCTTCTCCGGCCCGCTCACCGAGCAGGAAGTCTTCGCCAAGCAGCGCGGGATCACTCCGCAGCGCCAGACCCTCGTCATCAACGTCGACTTCACGCATCCGAATCGCGACCTCGCCCGTCAGGTCGCCCGCCTGTTCTGCGAGTCCATCCAGAAGTACAGCGAGGACGACCGTCTGATGGTCACGAACCCGCTCGTCGAGAAGGCCCGCATCGAGATCGAGACCCTCGACGACAAGGTCCGCCGGCTCTACGAGCAGAAGAACGAGCTCATCAAGAACCAGAAGCTCCTCTCCATCGCCAAGGACACCAACACCCTCACCACCGAGCGTTCGGTGCTCGTCAGGGATCGCGAAGAGACCCGTAAGCAGATCGACGAGAACGAGATCCTCGTCGCCGTCATCGCCAGCTACGAGCAGGCCGGCCGACCGATCGGCGACATCCCTCAGATCCGCGCCGATGCCGACGTCGCCGCCGTCCAGACGGCCCTCAGCGCCTCGAAGATCCGCATCAGCCAGATGATGGAGACCTACACCGACCAGCACCCGAAGCTCGTCGCCGAGCGCGAGGCCCTCAACCAGATCGAACGGCAGCTCAAGGATTCCGTCATGCAGGCCGTGAAGTCCCGCCGCGCCGCTCTGGAGAACGCCAAGGCCCGGCATGAGGCCATCCTCCGCAACCTGCTCGTCAAGGAGGAAGAGATTTCCAAGCTGCAGGCCGCCAACGTCGAGCTCGAGCGCGTCGACAAGGACATCCGCGCCAACGAGGAGTTCCTCGGCCGCCAGAAGCTCAATTACGAGGACGCCAAGCTCCGTTCGTCGACCTCCGGCACCAGCACTTCGATTCGCATCCTCGACATGCCGTCCGTGTCGGACAAACCGATCAATAAGAACTATTATTTCAGCGCCCTCGTCGGCGTCGGCCTCGGTCTCCTCTTCGGGGTGGTCCTGATCATCACCCTCGGCACCCTCGACGACCGCATCAAGTCCGCCCGGGACGTCGAAGGGTCGCTAGGCCTGCCGCTGATCGGCACGATCCCTAGGGTCGGCGTGACCTCAGGTCCCGACCGGGCACTCCTCGCGCGTCAGGAAAAGGACCGGATCGCCACCGAAGCGGTTCGCGCAATCTACTCGGCCCTCAAGGTGAATCCGGCCGTCGCCAAAGCGCGCGTCTTCCTCGTGACTTCCACCCGGCCGAGCGAAGGCAAGACCTTCGTAGCCACCAACCTGGCGTTGATCTTCACCCAGCATAACGAGCGCGTGCTCATCATCGACGCCGACTTGCGCCTTCCCAACGTCGGTCCTTCGTTGGGCTTCACCGGCGATGCCGGCCTGAGTCGCTGGTTCAACGGCGAAATCTCGCTGGACGAGGCGATCGTGCGTGACGTGGCGCCGGGCCTGGACGTGCTGCCTGTCGGCATGAGCTGCAAGAATCCGACCCAGGTGATCAACCACCCCAGGTTCCTGGAAATGATCGAGGACCTGCGCGGCCGCTACGACCGTATCTTCATCGATACGCCGCCGATCGGCGCCGTCTCGGATTCCCTCCACCTGCTGCCGAAAGTCGACGGGGTGCTCTACGTCGTCCGCTACAACATGGTCAACCTGCGCAACGCCGTGGCCTGCCTCGGGCGCCTGCGCGACGCCCGTGCGCCCGTGCTCGGCGTGGTGCTCAACGCCATGTCCATCCGGATGGCCTCGTCCTACACGGACACCTACGACTCCTCCTACCGAAAGTATTACGTCGACGAACCGTCCGACACGCCGCCGACACCCTGACATTCTTCGCCCCTCCATGCGTCTGTTCCTGCTCCTTGCGACCCTCGCGACCGTCGGCTGCCAGCAAGTCCCGGTGACGGGCCGTTCGCAGTTCATCCTCGTCGACGAAAGCGAAGTGGCTTCGCTGTCGGCCGC
Organism: Opitutales bacterium; assembly: GCA_044378215.1. GTDB lineage: Bacteria > Verrucomicrobiota > Verrucomicrobiia > Opitutales > UBA953 > UBA953. The sequence goes on along the minus strand of JBILXR010000041.1, from coordinate 8,725 downwards.
CGAGTTCGCGAAGATGAAGAAGCTTCCGGCCGATCCGCGCCTCCCGAAGCTCCGCGAGATCGGCCTGAAAATCGTCGCCGCCGCCCGTCGAGACGACAAGGCCGGCGTCCTGCCGCCCGCCTCCCGCTGGGAGTTCGCGATCATCGACGACAAGTCGCCCAACGCCTTCGCGATGCCGGGCGGCAAGATCGGTTTCCATACCGGCATGTTCGCCTTCGCTCCGACGGACGATGACCTCGCCGTGATCATGGGCCACGAGGTCGCGCACGTCATCTGCCGTCACGGCTCCGAGCGCGTCTCCCAGTCCATGGGCGTCGCAATCGCCGCCGCCGTCGCCGACGAAGCCACGCGCGATTCCTCCGCCAAGACCCGCGGTACCTGGATGGCCGCGGTCGGCCTCGGCGCCCAGTTCGGCATCCTTCTTCCGTTCAGCCGCAGCCACGAGTCGGAATCCGACCGGCTCGGACTCATCTTCATGGCCCGAGCCGGCTTCAACCCGGAGGCCGCACCGGCCTTCTGGAGCCGCTTCGGCAAGGGCAACGGTGCCAAGACCCCGGAGTTCTTCTCGACCCACCCGGCCGACGCCACGCGCGTGGCCCAGCTCCGCAAGTGGATGCCGGAGGCCAAGGCGCAGATGCCGAAGAGGCCCTGAGCGGGTTCAGCGCGGGGCGACGAAGGGGCAGGTGAGGTAGACTCCCTTGGGATCGTTGAGGGCGCGGATCGCGCGCAGCCAACGGGCGTTGGCCCGCAGGAAATCCTTGGCGGGGTCGCCGGAGACCTTGGCGAAGAGGGGGGCCTGATCGTCGTCGTCCGAGAGCAGCTGCTGCAGGAAGGTCTCCCGGCCGGAGTGAAGGCCCGGCACCTGAATCCAGGCGGCGTCATCAAGTTTGGCCAGACGCTTGGCCTCCTGGAGGGCTTCGCGGAGCCCGCCCAGCTGGTCGACGAGCTTCAGGCCACGGGCGTCTTCGCCCAGCCAGACGCGTCCCTGGGCGATCTCGTGCACGCCGTCGCGCTTGAGGCCGCGGCCGGCGGCCACGATGGCGAGGAAGTCTTCGTAGACGCCGTCGACCGAGGACTGGATGACCGCGAGTTCCGCGGGCGTCGCGCGCCGATGCTCGGCGAGCAGGTCGGCGAATCGCGCGGTCTTCACGCCGTCGGTGCCGAGCTGCACCTTCTTGGCGAGGTCTTCGTAGTTGAGGAACAGCCCGAACACGCCGATCGAACCGGTGATGGTCGAAGGGTCCGCCATGATGAGGGAGGCCGGCGCCGCGATGTAGTAGCCGCCGCTCGCGGCGACGTCGCCCATCGAGACCACCACGGGCACGCCCTTCTTCTTGAGCAGGGAGACCTCGCGCGCGACGACGTCGCTGGCGAACGCTGAGCCGCCGGGGCTGTTGACGCGGAGCACCACGGCCTTGAAATCGTCGTCGCCACGGATCGAGCGCAGGTCGTGGGCGAGCCGGTCGCCGCCGATCTCGCCGGCGCCGCCCCAGCCATCGACGATCTCGCCTTCGGCGTAGACGATGGCGATCTTGCCGCCGCGGGAGGGCAGGGCGACCTTATGGGCGTAACGGTGCAGGCCGACGCGGCGGAAAGAGGTGCCGGCATCGTCCGCGGCCGCGCCCGCCTCGCGGACCCGGCTGACGAGCTCGTCGCGATGCAGCACGGCGTCGACGAGCTTGAGTTCGACGGCCTTACGGGCCGCGAAGATACCGCCGCTTTCGACGACCTTGGTCAGGCGTTCGGTCGTGAGGCCGCGCGAACGGGCCACGTCGGCGAGCAGGCGCTTCCACAGGCCGTTCATCAGGACTTCGGTCTGCTCCTTGGCCTCGGCGCTCATCGCGCTCCCGAGGTAAGGTTCCACGGCGGACTTGTACTTCCCGACCTTGGTCACCTGCACGCCGAGACCGGCGAGGCGGAGGGTGTCCCCGAAGTACAGGTTGTAGGAGGCGAGTCCCTTGAATTCGACTTCGCCGCTGACGTGCGCATAGACTTTATCCGCGACGCTCGCCAAGTAGTACTCTCCTTGTGAGGCATTCTCGACCCAGGCGATCACCGGCTTGCCGCTCTTCTTGAAAGCGGCGAGCGCGCGGCGGAGTTCGGCTTTCTGCGTCAGCCCGGCGGAGAGTTCGCCGCTGAGGAGGATGCCGGCGATCTGCTTGTCCTTGGCGGCGAGGTCGATCGCCTCGAGGGCGCGCAGGAGGTCGAGCCTCGGTCCGGAAGCGCCGAAGAGCAGTTCGTCCAGTCCCGGCGCACCATGCTCCGGGGTGTCTTCGATCGTGAGCCCGCCGCCGATCACGAGCATCGTCTTAGGCTTCATGCTCACGTGGGCGGAGGCTTGGCCGTCGCCGGCCGAGCTGGCCAGACCGACCAGCAGCACGATGAGCAGGAAGGCGCCGATGAATAAGGCGAGGACTGTGCCGAAGGCGGAGGCGAGGACCGACTTGAGGAATTCTTTCATGGAGACGGGCGGGTGTTGCTGAAATGATGCTTCCCTGTCTTGTTTTCGCCAATCCAAAGCAGATTTTTTAGCCAGCGGTTTCCTCTCGATGCCGCTCGGCCGGCGGACTTAATCTAGTTCCATGTCTGAGCCTACGTCATCGGCCGGAGCCGCCACTTCCCGCAAGGCCTTGGCCATTAATCTGGACCGTTCCGCCTACGGCGCCTTCGCCGAGATCGGGGCCGGTCAGGAGGTCGTCCGCCACTTCTTCAAGGCGGGCGGCGCCTCCGGGACCGTGGCGAAGAGCATGTCCGCCTATGACATGCGGATCAGCGACGCCATCTACGGACACCCGCAACGCTACGTTTCCCGGCAGCGCCTCGAGCAGATGCTCGACCACGAATATGTCCTGCTGGTCGACCGGCTGAAAGCCGAGCGCGGAACGACCACCCGCTTCTTCGCCTTCGCTGACACGGTCGCGACGACGCCGCATGACGGCAAGGGGCAGGGACACTCCTGGATCGGCATCCGCTTCCAAGACCAGCCCGAAGCCGAGCCGAGCGAGGTCATCCTCCATCTCCGCCTCTGGGATAAGGACGCGGGCCGCCAGCAGGACGCGCTCGGTGCGGTCGGGGTCAACCTGGTCCACGCCGCCCTCAATTCGCGTGATAGCGTCGACAACTTCCTCACCGCCCTCGTCGATGAGGTCGGCTCCGGCCGCGTCGAGATCGAGTTCGCCCACTTCAGCGGCCCGGCGTTCGGCGCCTTCGATAACCGCGCCGCGGCCCTGCGGCTCGTGCGCCTCGGCCTGACGGATGCGGTGCTCTTCGGCCCCGAAGGCGACCCGCAGGTCCCCAGCGAATATTTCTACAAGCGTTCGGTGCTCGTCGCGCGCGGCACCTTCCGGCCGGTCTCCCTCGTCAACGAGGACATGCTCGCCTGCGGCCTCCGCGCCCTGCCGGACGGCGGCAAGGACGTGCTCGCGCTCTTCGAGATGTGCATCGGTTCCGACCCTCATCCCGAGGCCGAACTCATCGACCGCATCCGCCTCGTCGGTGCGATGCAGCACCCCTTGCTGGTCACCCGCCACCGCGGCTGGTACCGCCTGCCCGCTTACTTCCGCCTGCATACCACGGGCAGCATCACGCTCGTCGCAGGTATGAACAACCTCGTGGACCTTTTTAATCCCGAGCACTACACGCACCTCGAAGGCGGCGTGCTGGAATCCTGCGGCCGACTCTTCAAGGACGGCGTCCGGGTCATGGTCTACCCGATGCTCGGCGACCAGCTGCGCCGCCTCATCCTCGATCCCGTGGCCTGCAAGGTCTGCTTCCCGGAGAGCTACCGCATCGCCGAGGACTCCGTGGTCACGGCTTCGGACATCCAGATGAGACCCTCCGTCGCCGGTCTTTTCCAGCACCTGCTCAACAACGGGTTCCTCGTGCCGATCACCGGGGCGGACCCCGTCGCGATGGCCTGCCAGCCGCGAACTTTGGCCGAACGTATCCGCAAGGGCGTGCCGGGCTGGGACCAGGAAGTGCCTCCGTCGGTTGCGGTCGCGATCCGAAGCCTCAAATTGTGGGCTAGATAGCCCGCCATGGCCGCCACGTCCCTTCCGCCCGTCCAAGAAACCGAACTCGCCCTCTCTGTCGAGCGGGCCTACCGCGAGGCCTTGGTCACGGACCGGCTCGGAGCGATCTGGTCGCTCATCCTGGCCAAGTGCTTCCTCGCGCAGTGGGCGATCACGCAGTACTCGATCCCGGTCAGCGGCGCTTTCTACGTCTGGACCCTGACCCTCGTGATGGGCACGGTGGCCTCGCTCTATTACCTGCACGCGCACCGCGTGAAGCTCTACCTCCTTCCCACGCACTTCCGCGTCAATGCGGCCGTGCTCGCCGGGCTGCTGATCGCGCTCGGCTTCGTCGCTTATGCGCGCTTCGCGCTCGGCGCGCTCGAAGCCCCGGTCGCCGCCGCGCTCGGAGCCGCGCTCCTCGGCTCGTGGTCGCTCGCGCGGGCTGCCCTGCGCCGTGCCTGGCCCCCGCTCGTCGGGGCGCTCCTCTGGTGGGGAATCGCCGCGACCGCCCTGCGGGCGCCGGCCGACGAAGCGATGCTCTGGCTTGGCCTGGGCCTACTGGGCGCGCAGGCGCTCCCCGGTTTCGCCGTGGCGGCCCGGGAAGCCCGTCAACGGGTCTGATCAGGCCGCGGCCTTGCCGCCGGCGCTGTTCATGAGGTGCGTCATGAAACGCTTCATGGCCGGCGTCAACACGCGGCCTTTGCGGTGCAGGATGGCCAGCGGACGCGCCACGCGGCGGTCGCGCAGGCGGAGCATGACGAGCGTGCCTTGCTCGACTTCCTGACGGATGGTGCCTTCGGGCACGAGCGCCACGCCGGCGTCGACTTCCACCGCGCGCTTGAGCGTCTCGATGTTGTCGAACTCCATCGAAGGCTCGAGCTCGATGCGCTGCTCGCGGAAGAACTGGTCGAGCGCCTTGCGTGTCGGGATGTCCTGGTCGAAGCCGATGAACTTGCCGCCCTGGAGGTCGGCGAGATCGATCTCCTTCTTCGCCGCGAGCTTGTGCTTGGGCGAGCAGATGGCGACGAGCTGGTCTTCCATGAGCGGGATGATCTCGACCTGGCGGGTCTTCTGCGGGAAGGCGACGAGGCCGAAGTCCACGGCGTTGGAGATCACGTCCTCGTAGACGAGATTAGAGCGGCGGTATTCGACGCGCACGTTGACGTGCGGAAACTCCTGCATGAACGACTTCACGTGCGGAGGCAGTTCGTGCAGGCCGATGGAGACGATGGTCGAGATGTGGACGGTGCCGCTGACGACCTTGCGCATCTCCTGCATCTCGCTGCCGACCTGTTCGTAGCGGTTGAGGATGTCCTTGGCGGCCTCGTAGAGGCTGCGGCCCTCGCGCGTCAGCCGGAACTGTTTCTGGCTGCGGTCGACGATCAGGACGTTGAAATGTTTCTCCATCGAGCGCAGCTGCTGGCTGACGGCCGACTGGGTGATGGCGTTGAGCTTGGCGGCCTTGGAGAAGCTTTCGTTGTCCACCAGGTCGCGGAAGATCTTCAGGTTCTCGATGTGCATGGAAGGATAGTCAGGATGATTAATAAAACTAATGGCGAAGGCCTTCAAGTGTAGACCTGCTAATCCTGAGAGGGGTGCGTCTGGGCGGCCTAGGGAAGCCCGTTGGTTGACTCCCCGCCCGTTATCCCTCCCTCTGGTGGAAATGGTCACCTCCGACCAATTCAAGGCCCATTGCGAGGGGGTGCTGGCCCGCATCCAGGCCGCTTGCGTCCTTTCCGGCCGCGATCCGGCCTCCGTCCGCCTGCTTCCGGTGACCAAGACTCATCCGGTCGAGGCCGCTTTGCTGGCCTATGGCTTCGGTCTCCGCGCTGTCGGCGAGAATCGGGTCCAGGAAGCCGCCCAGAAGCGCCTACTGGCCCCGGCCGACCTCCGCTGGGAGCTGATCGGCCACCTTCAGTCCAACAAGGCTAAGCACGCCCTGCAGGCTTTCGACGTCATCCAGAGCGTCGACTCGCCTGAACTCGCCACCCGGCTCGGTCGCCTGGCTGGTGAGATGGGCCTGCGCCGTGAGGTGCTCATCCAGGTCAACTCCGGCGACGATCCGGCGAAGTTCGGCTGCGATCTGGCGGACGCCCCCCGGCTCCTCGAGGCGGCCTTGGCCCAGCCCGCGCTCGTCGTGAAGGGCCTGATGGCCATCGCGCCGCTGTCCGACGATCCCGCGGTCGCCGACCGCACCTTCGCCGAGCTCCGTCTCTGCCGCGACGCCCTCGCCGCCCGCTTCGGCGTGGCGCTCCCGGAATTATCGATGGGGATGAGCGGAGACCTTGAATCCGCGGTCGCCGCAGGTTCTACTTGTGTCCGCGTCGGTTCCGCTTTGTTCGGCAGCCGGCCTTCCGCATGATCCGCCGCCTCCAAATCCGCGACCTCGCCCTGATGGACCGCACCTCGCTCGAACTGGGCGCGGGGTTCACCGTGGTCACGGGCGAGACCGGCGCCGGCAAGTCCGTGCTGCTTGGCGCGCTTTCGCTCCTCGCCGGCAATCGCGCGCCCAAGACGATCGTCCGCAAGGGCGCCGAAGAGTGCGTGGTCGAAGCCGAACTCGAGACCGACGGCGATAAGCGTTTCGACGAGGCGCTGAAGGCCCTCGACCTGCCGGCCTGCGACGATGGCCTGCTCATCCTCAAGCGTTCGGTCCATGCCACCAAGGCCGGCCGCATCTCGATCAACGGTGGTTCGGCGACCCTCACGCAGCTCCAGCAGCTCGGCGAGCTGTGGATCGATTTCCATGGCCCGGGCGAACCGCAGAAGCTGATGCGCGCCGAGACGCAGCTGGAGATGCTCGACCTGCACGCCGGCCTGGCCGCCCCCCTTGCGACCTACCGCGCCGGCTGGCGTCAGCGTAACGAGCTGCTCCGCGAAGCCGCCGAAGCCGCCACGGCCGAACGCCTTTCCGAGGACGAAGCGGCCTTCCTCCTCTCGCAGTTGGAGAAACTCGATTCGCTCGATCTCTCCGAAGAGGCCATCACCAAGCTCGAACGCGATCACGCCCGCTCGTCTCGCGCCCAGGAACTCGCGACCTTGCTCGGCCAGCTCGAAGCCGGTCTCGGCTCCGACGTCCTGGGCGAAGTCCTGCCGAAGCTCCTCAAGGCCGGCGACGACGTCGCCCGCATCGACGAAGAAGCTTCCGCCCTGCGCGACCGACTGAACTCGCTCGCCGCGGAGGCGGAGGATATCCGCGCCGACTTCGCGCGTCTGGGCCGCGGCCTTTCCTCCGACGACGAGTCCGCCGCCGAACTCGATGGGAAGATGAATCTCTGGCTGGAGTTCCGTCGTAAGTACGGCCCTGGCGCCGACGCGGTCCGTGAGAAGCGCGAGGCGCTCCGTCGCCGGCTCGCCTCCCAGGGCGACGTCGAAGCCCGCGTGGCGAAACTCAAGGCGGAGGCCGCCAAGGTGGAGAAAGACCTGCGCAAGCAGGCCGACGTACTGCGTGCCTCCCGTGCGAAGGCCGCCGATAAACTCGCCGCCGCCGCCCGCAAGATGCTCGGCTCACTGGGTTTCAAGAAGGCCGACCTCCGCATCGAAGTCGCCATCGCGGAGCTCGGCCCGCACGGCGCTGATGCGGTCCGCTTCCTTTTCTGCCCTAACGCCGGCCAGGATCTCCTGCCGCTCGACCAGATCGCCTCCAGCGGTGAAGCCGCCCGCGTGATGCTCGCCCTCAAGACCGTGCTCGCCGCCGTCGACCGCACCCCGGTCCTGGTCTTCGACGAGGTCGACGCCAATGTCGGCGGTGAGATCGGCGCGCAGGTCGGCCGCGAACTCGCCGCGCTCGGCAAGGGCCATCAGGTCTTCTGCGTGACGCACCTCCCGCAGGTCGCCGCCCTCGGTCATGCCCACCTCGTCGTGACCAAGACCCAGGACGACAAGTCGACGACGGTCGAGATCGCCCCGGTCCACGGCAAGCGTAAGGACCGCGAGTCCGAGTTGGCGCGTATGCTCGGCGACCGCGCCAGCAAGGTCGCGCTATCGCACGCCCGCGAACTTCTCGACGGCGCGAAGTAGGCTCAGGCCTGCTTCACGAAGCGGTCCAGCCGCAGCCGCTGGATCATGCGCAGGCCGATCGCAGCCGCCCAGGGTTTGGGCAGGCGCGCCGAGAAGACGGCGAGGATCTTGTGCTTCCAACCGGTGATCACCACCGGTCGCGCGGCCGCCATGCCGCGTACGGCCTCGTCGGCGCACTCGTCCGCGGTCTGGCCGCCGAGGCCGGTCGAGCTCGCGAAGCCGGCGGCCTTGGAGAAATTCGTCGAGACCGGGCCGGGGCAGATCGCCACGCAGCGGATGCCGTGACGCTTGGCTTCGGCGTCGAGCGCGACGCTCCAGTCGAGCAGGAAGGATTTCGTCGCCGCATACGTCGTCATCAACGGCGTGGGCTGGAAGCCCGCGAGTGAGGCGACGTTCGCGACCTGGCCGCCGCGGACTTTGAGTTCATCCCAGAGACGTCCCGTCAGCTCGACCGGCGCGCGCACGTTGACGTCGATCATCTTCAAGGTGTGGTCGACGCCGGGTGTCGGAAACTCCCCATAGGCCCCGAAGCCGCTATTATTAATCAGTAGCATCCTGCCTTCGTTGGGCATTAGTTTCCGTAATTCGCAGACAACCTTCGCGATGTCAGCGGGTTGCGAGAGGTCGCAGGTAAGGTGAGTGAAGTTTAGGGAATTCGGGACGCCCTCCGGCGGGGTGCGGGAAAGGTTGAA
>JBILXR010000182.1:0-3793 GCA_044378215.1 Opitutales bacterium | reverse complement strand
TTCTTCGTGATCTCGTTGCCGAGGATCGTGCCGACGACGCGGTGGGTGTTCTTGATCTCGCCTTCGTAGCGGACTTTCTCGCCCCGCTCGATGGCCGGCTGGCATTTCGCCAGCAGGACGGAGAGGTCGAGGCCCTTCTCGAGGCCGTGGTCCTGCTTCTCGGTGCAGAAGCGACCCACTTCGGGGCCGGCCTTCGGCGAGTAGAGGAGCTTGGAGAGGTCGATGCCCTTGGCCTTCCAGTGGTCGACGGCGTGACGCGCTTCGAGGGCGTCGGTGCGGCCGACCATCTCGTTGAGCGTGCGGAAGCCGAGCTGAGCCATGATCTCGCGGACTTCCTGGGCGATGAAGCGCATGAAGTTCACGGTGTCCTCCGGCCGGCCGGTGAAGTTCTTGCGGAGCTCAGGGTCCTGGGTGGCGACGCCGACCGGGCAGGTGTTAAGGTGGCATACGCGCATCATGATGCAACCGAGGGTCACCAGCGGGCCCGTGGCGAAGCCGAACTCTTCGGCGCCGAGGAGGGCGGCGATGACGACGTCACGGCCGGTCTTCAGCTGGCCGTCGGTCTCGACGACGATGCGGGAGCGGAGGTTGTTGAGGACGAGGGTCTGGTGGGTCTCGGCGAGGCCGAGTTCCCAGGGCAGGCCGGCGTGCTTGATGGAGGTCTGGGGCGAAGCGCCCGTGCCGCCGTCGAAGCCGGAGATCAGGACGACGTCCGCGTGCGCCTTGGCCACGCCAGTGGCGATGGTGCCGACGCCGACTTCCGAGACGAGTTTCACGCTGACGCGCGCGGCGCGGTTGGCGTTCTTCAGGTCATGGATGAGTTCCGAAAGGTCCTCGATCGAATAGATGTCGTGGTGCGGGGGAGGGGAGATGAGGCCCACGCCGGTGGTGGAGTGGCGCACCTTGGCGATCCAAGGATAGACCTTGCCGCCGGGGAGCTGGCCGCCTTCGCCGGGCTTCGCGCCCTGGGCCATCTTGATTTGGAGTTCCTTGGCGTTGGTCAGGTAGCGGCTCGTGACGCCGAAGCGGCCGGAAGCGACCTGCTTGATGGCGGAGTTCTTCGAGTCGCCCTGTTCGTTGGTCCAGGTGAAGCGCGCCGGATCTTCGCCGCCTTCGCCCGTGTTGGATTTTCCACCGATGCGGTTCATCGCGATCGCGAGGGCCTCGTGGGCCTCGGAGGAGATGGAGCCGTAGCTCATCGCGCCGGTCTTGAATCGCTTCAGGATGTTTTCGACGGATTCGACTTCGCTGATGTCGACCGGGGCGCGGGTCTTGAACTGCAGCAGGCCGCGCAGCGTGAAGATCTGCTTCATCTGGTCGTTCACCAGGCCGGAGTAGACCTTGAAGGTATCGTAGTTGTTGGTGCGGACGGCCTTCTGCAGCGAGTGGATGACCTGCGGGCTGAAGAGGTGGCCTTCGCCTTCGTTACGCCACTGGTAGTCGCCGCCGACCTCGAGGGTGGCGGGGGTGTCGACGCGGTCCGGGAAGGCGCGGCGGTGGCGTTCGAGGGTCTCTTCGGCGACCGCGGCGACGTCGGCTCCTTCGATGCGGGTGGCCGTACCGGTGAAATACTTGTCGACGACCTTCTGCTGGAGGCCGACGCACTCGAAGATCTGGGCGCCGAGGTAGCTCTGGATGGTCGAGATGCCGATCTTGGAGGCGACCTTGACGATGCCCTTGGTGGCGGCCTTCACGTAGTTCTTGCAAGCAGTGTAATGGTCGACGCCGACCAGCAGGCCCTGCTTGATCATGTCGTCGAGGGTTTCGAACGCCAGGTAGGGGTTGATGCCCGCGCAACCGTAGCCGATGAGCGTGCAGAAGTGGTGCACTTCGCGCGGTTCGCCCGACTCGAGGATGAGGCCTACTTTGGTGCGCTTGCCTTCGCGGATGAGGTAGTGGTGGAGGCCGGAGACGGCGAGCAGGGGCGGGATCGCGGCGTTATTACGATCGACGCCGCGGTCGCTCAGGATGATGAGGTTGATGCCCGCGTCGATGTGGAGGCCGGCCTGGCGGCAGACTTCGTCCATGGCCTGCTCGAGGCCTTTGGCGCCGGACTTGGCGTCGAAGAGGGTCGGGATCGTGACGGACTTGAACTGGCCGTGGGCGACGTGGCGGAGCTTGGCGAGTTCCTCGTTGGTGAGGATCGGCGACTGGAGCTCAATCAGGTGGCAGCTGCCCGGGTTCGGGTCGAGGAGGTTGCGCTCCGGTCCGATCGTGGTGACGGAGGAGGTGACGATCTCTTCGCGGATACAGTCGATCGGCGGGTTGGTGACCTGCGCGAAGAGCTGCTTGAAGTAGTCGTAGAGGAGCTTCGACTTGTTGGACAGCACCGCGAGCGGGATGTCCGTGCCCATCGAGCCGGTGGCCTCGACTCCATCCTTGGCCATCGGGACGAGCAGCTTGCGCTGGTCTTCGAAGGTGTAGCCGAAGGCGAGCTGGCGCTGGACGGTGTTGCTATGGGCCGGGGCCGGGGCCGCGGGAGCATCGGCGATGTCGGCGAGCTTGATGAGGTTCTTGTCGAGCCACTCGCGGTAAGGCTTCTGGGAGGCGATCTTCTGCTTGATCTCCTCGTCGGCGACGATGCGGCCTTCTTCCATGTTCACGAGGAACATGCGACCCGGCTGGAGACGGCCCTTGGAGGCCACGTTGGCGGGGTCGACGGGGAGCACGCCGGCTTCGGAGCCCATGATGACGTAGTCATCCTTGGTCACGTAGTAGCGGGAAGGGCGGAGGCCGTTGCGGTCGAGGGTGGCGCCGATCATCGTGCCGTCGGTGAAGACGACGGAGGCGGGTCCATCCCAGGGCTCCATGAGGCAGGAGTTGTATTCGTAGAAGGCTTTCTTCTCCGGGCTCATGGATTCGTGGCCGTTCCACGGTTCCGGAATCATCATCATCATGGCCTCGGGCAGCGAACGGCCGCCCATGACGACGAGCTCGAGGACGTTGTCGAACTTGGCGGAGTCGGAACCGTTGGGGTTCACGATCGGGAGGATTTTCGGGAGTTCCTTTCCGAACAGCGGGCTGGCCAGGAGAGGCTCGCGGGCCTTCATCCAGTTGACGTTGCCGTTGAGGGTGTTGATTTCGCCGTTGTGCGCGATGTAGTGATACGGGTGCGCACGTTCCCAGCTGGGGAAGGTGTTGGTCGAGAAGCGCGAGTGGACGAGCGCCAGGGCGGTGTCCATCGACTTGTCGGCGAGGTCGGTGAAGTATTTGCCGACCTGTTCGGGCATGAGCATGCCCTTGTAGATGATGGTGCGACAGGAGAGGGAGCTGGCGTAGTAGAACTCGTCCTTGCCGGCGCCGCGGATCTGGTGGTGGGCCTGCTTGCTCAGGATGAAGAGCTTGCGCTCGAAGTCCTGGTCGGTGGCGCAATCGGCCGGGCGGCCGAGGAAGGCCTGACGGACGACCGGCTCGCTGCTGATAGCGGTCTTGCCGAGGGAGGAGTTGTCGACGGGGACGGTGCGCCAGCCGAGGACGGAGAGCCCGAGCGACTTGGCGAGGTCGGTGAAGGTGGCCTCGGTCGCGGCGCGAATCTTGGCGTCCGGGGAGACGTAGAGCATGCCCACGCCGTAATGACCCGGCTTGGGGAGGTTGGCCGGGCCGTGCTTGGCGAAGAACCCGTGGGGGAGCTGGAGCAGGATGCCCGCGCCGTCACCGGTGTTGATCTCGCAGCCGCAGGCGCCTCGGTGGTCGAGGTTCACCAGGATGGTGAGGGCCTGCTGGATGATATCGTGCGAACGCTTGCCCTTCATCTGGCAAACGAAGCCGACGCCGCAGGCGTCATGCTCAAACT
>JBILXR010000181.1:0-3826 GCA_044378215.1 Opitutales bacterium | reverse complement strand
AAGCTGCCCGCCGAACTCGGTTTCGCCGAAGCCGCCATGATCGAGGCCGTTTCCGTGGGCGTCCACGCCGTCCGTCTGACCCCCGTCGCGCCGGGCGATACCGCCATCGTCGTGGGCACCGGCATGATCGGCCTGCTCACGCTCCAAGCCGCTAAGATCGCGGGTTTCGCGCAGGTCATCGCCGTCGACACCGAGGACTCGCGCCTCGCCGTCGCCCAGGAGCTCGGCGCCACGCATAGCTTCAATCCTAAGACCGGCGGCGACCTCACCGAATACGTCAAGTCGCTCACCAAAGGGCAGGGCGCCGACGCCGCGTTCGAGTGCGTCGGCCTCAATGCCACCGTGCTCTCCGCCATCCACGCCGTACGCAAGGGCGGCACCGTGACGCTCGTCGGTAACCTCTCGCCCAAGACCGAGCTCCCGCTCCAGGTCGTCGTCACGCGCCAGCTGCGCCTGCAGGGATCGTGCGCCTCGGCCGGCGAGATCCCGCGCTGCATCGAGCTGCTCGCCACCCAGCAGATCAAGGTCGACAAGATCATCTCCGCCGTCGCTCCGCTCGAGCAGGGCGCGGACTGGTTCGCCAAGCTATACGCCGGCGCTCCGGGCGTCATGAAGGTCATCCTCGCTCCTCAAGTCTGACCCATAGAATCAATGGCATTCTTCGATCTCACCGGCAAGGTCGCCTTCATCACCGGTACCAGCCGCGGCCTCGGCCAATACTTCGCCCGCGCCCTCGCGCAGGCCGGCGCCGACATCGCGATGTCGAGCCGCGACGCCTCCAAGCTCGCCCCGTTTCGGAAGGAGATCGAGGCCCTCGGACGTCGCACCTGCGGCGTCGACCTCGACGTCCGGGATCACGCCAGCATCCAAGCCGCCGTGGCTTCGGTGGAGAAGCAGATGGGCCGCATCGACATCCTCGTGAACAACGCCGGCTGCAACGCGCGCAAGCCCGCCCTCGAGGTCACTTGGGACGACTGGAACATGGTCCTCGACACCAATCTCCGCGGCACGTTCTTCACGTCGCAGGCCGTCGCCCCGGGCATGATCGCCCGCGGCTACGGACGCATCGTGAACATCGGCTCCGTCACCTGCGTCGCCGGTTACGCCGGCCTCGCCCCGTATGGCGCCAGCCGCGGCGGCGTGAAGCAGCTCACCATGAGCCTCGCCGACGACTGGGGTCGCCACGGCGTCACCGTCAACTGCCTCGCCCCGGGTTGGTTCAAGACCGCCCAGAACGCCGTCCTCTACGAGAACCGCGAATGGGTGGAGTATCTCTGCGACCGTATCCCGCTCAAGCGCCCCGGCGCGCCGGACGACCTCGCCGGCCCGGTGGTCTTCCTCGCCTCGGAGGAGAGCCGCTACGTGACCGGCCAGACCTTGTTGGTTGACGGGGGCATCAGCACGGGTGCTACTCGTGCCACGGTCGCCCCGCCGAAACCCTGATACCCTTACGCCATGCTTTACGCCCTGCTCGCCATCGCCGTCCTGGTCCTGTTGGTGACCTGGCTGAAGCTCAACCCCTTCATCGCGCTGCTGATCAGCTCGCTCGCGCTGGGGGCGATGGTCGTCTTCACCGCCGGTTCGCTGGGCATGGCGGACGTCCTGAAGGCCTTCCAGACGGGGTTTGGCAACACTTTGGCCAGCACCGGCTCGATCATCGTGCTGGGGGTCGTCTTCGGCAAGCTCCTCGCCGAATCGGGCGGGGCAGGGGTACTCGCCAAGCAATTCATCCGTACCCTCGGGCCTTCCCGCATCGGCCTCTGCATCATCCTGCTCGCCCTCTGCGTGGGCATGACGACCTGGTTCGCCGTCGGTCTGTTGCTCATCCTCCCGATCGTCATCACCCTCGCGAAGGAAACTGGTCAGCCCTTCCTGCGGCTCGTCCTGCCGCTGCTCTCGTTCCTCTCCGTCATGCATGGACTGATGCCGCCGCATCCTGGTCCCGTCATCGCGATCGACGCCCTCAAGGCGGACATGGGTAAGGTCATCCTCTGGGCGCTCGTGCTGGGTATTCCGGTCGCCGCTATCGCCGGCCCGTTCTTCGCGAAACTCGCCGTCAAACGCGTCGACGTCGCCACGCCGGAGTTCACGCCGTCGGTGTCCGCCGGCCAGACCTTGCCGACGTTTGGTCTCACGATCTTCACTGTCCTGCTGCCCGTCATGCTCCTGCTCACCGGCACGTTGGTCGAGCTCCTGCACGCCAAGGAAGCGCTCTGGGGTAAGGTCGGTCTCTTCATCGGGAACCCCGTGATCGCCCTGCTTTTATCGGTGCTTTTCGCGATGTGGGCGTTCGGAAAACGCTGCGGACGCAGCGCCGGCGAGCTCCTGAAATTCTCCGAGCAGAGCGTGTCCGGCATCGGCATGACGCTCATCCTCGTCGGCGCCGGCGGCGGTTTCGCGCTCGTCATGCGCACGGCCGGAGTGGACAAGCAGCTCGCCGAACTTGCGGCCACCGCGGGCCTCCCGCTGCTCGTCTACGGCTGGCTTGTCTCGGCCTTCATCCGCGTCGCCACCGGTTCGGCGACCGTCGCGATCACCGTCGCCTCGGGCTTCATCGCGCCCGTGCTCGCCGCCCATCCGGGCACCAGTCCCGAGCTCATGGTGATCTCCATCGGCTGTGGCTCGCTCTTCCTCTCGCACCTCAACGACAGCGGCTTCTGGATGGTCAAGGAATGCCTCGGTCTCACTGTCGGCCAGACTCTGCGCACCTGGACAATCACCGAGACCCTGATCGGTTTTTCGGGCCTCGGCATGGCGTTGTTGGCCGAGCAGGTGATGAAGTTTTTAAATTAGGGACAGGGGCAGGGACAGGGGCAGGGCGGCATGGATTCCAGCGTCTGTTCCTGTAGCTGCCCCCAGGTATCGAGACCTGTCCGTGTCCCTGCCCCTGTCCCATCAAGTGTTCCGGTTCGGGCAGTAGATCACGCCCGCCACCTAGGGCTGCCACCTGCCACCTGAAATGATTTCATAGCACTCAAAGGGGAACCGGAGACCGGATGATTGGCTGGGGGTCTTGATAAATAATGGCCGCAGCAAACTTCCCGGTTTCCGGTCTCCCTTTGAGTGGCTTGAATCTTCCCACCGCCGCCCGCTGAAACCGTCCATGGGTAGGGTCAGCACTGCGTGCTGACCTAGTTGCCTCGGGTAGGGATTGAGCGCCCTGGCTCAACCGCGGCTGACCAAGGGTGGTCAGCCCTACCTAGGACACTGATGGGCTCTGTTGGGCGAGTCGCCGGTAGGTGACATATGCTAAACGACTGTGAACAACTTTAATGACCTAGTTTAATCATATAATACCCTATTTAATGACCGAATCTCGCACTTTTGGACTATTTTACATAAAATTCACAAAAATAAGGTAAACAACCCAGCTGACCGGCTTTTAAAACCTTAGTTAGGGCCAAAAACAGGCAAAAAAGGTTGTGCCTTATGGGCGCTTCCTTAACTTTAACGTATCCCCAAATGATGTCACCGCCCGGTGGCATCCCCCGATTTATTCAGATGAAATTTCGCAAGCCTCGAACCTTGATTCCTCGCGCATCCTTGATGGTCGCCGCTGTCCTCCTGGGGGTGTCCGTCGCCAAGGCTCCCAAGGCCAAGGCCGCGAACCTTTATTGGGATGCCGCTAATGGCAGCACTGCGGGCACCGGCGGATCCGGCACTTGGGACACCACGAGCGCCTTCTGGTCGACGACTTCGGCGGGCACCGACGCGGCTGCGCGCAGTTTCGATGCGGATGACATTGCTTTTTTCACGGGTACCGCCGGAACGGCGACCCTCACTGAGCCCATCACCATCGGCGGGTTAGTTTTCAGCGGCGCGGATT
>JBILXR010000040.1:0-13925 GCA_044378215.1 Opitutales bacterium | reverse complement strand
CCGCCATCAAGCTCGTCTTCGCCGTCAAGACCGGCGAAGGAGGCAAGATGTTCGGCGCGATCAGCACCGCCGAAATCTCCGCCAAGCTCGTCGAGCACGGCATCGAGATCGAGCGCAAGCGCATCCATCTCGGCCAGGGCCCCGTCAAGCTCCTCGGCAAGCACACCACGAGCATCCGCCTCCATGGCGCCGTCATGGTCGAGCAGGAGTTCGAGGTCGTCTCTGAGAACCCGATCGAAGTCGCCGCCGAAGAGGCCCCCGAGGCCGAAGAGCGCGAGTATCGCGACGACAAGAAGGCCCGCAAGCCCCGCAAGGAAAAGGCCGTCAAGTCCGAGTAAGCGGTCCGGCTCCCCGGAAAGGCGCGAAGCACCCGCTTCGCGCCTTTTCTTTTTCCGGGGTCCCCGCGTCTGTGAATAGGCGGTGAACAAGGCGTGAACGGCCTTCCTGTTTGGCGCTGTCCACCGGACCTCCCTCTCCCATACTGCCCCTTTCCCATGGCCGAACGACCCCAGCGCCAGCGACGCGAAGCCGCCCCCAACTATGGCGACCGTGTCCCGCCCCATAATCTCGACGCTGAGCGCGGCCTGATTGCGAGTATCGTCATCGACGGCGGTGACACGCTCCAGCGCTGCCTCGAACAGCGCGTCACGTCCGATTACTTCTTCGATCCGAAGCATCAGGATATCTACGCTGTCGCCGTCCAGCTGAATCAGGCGAGCACGGGCATCGACGAGATCACGCTCACGGAGCAACTGCGTCGCGAGGGCAAGCTGGAGTCCGCCGGCGGCGCGACCTACATCAACGAGCTGACGGGCCTCATCTCTTCGAGCGCGCACGCGCCCCACTGGCTCGCCATCATCCGCGAGAAGCATTTCCTCCGGCAGCTCATCTCCACCGCCGTCACGACGGTCGAGAAGGCCCACACGCACGCCGAAGGCATCGAGCGGCTCCTCGAGGAGGTCGAACAGTCCTTCTTCCGCATCAGCGAAGACCGCATCTCCGAGTCCGCCCAGACGATCGACGGACCGATCGCCGAAGCGATGGAGCTGGTCCAGCGCATCATCCGCGACCGTAACTCGGTCCAAGGCGTCCCGACGGGTTTTCCGGACCTCGACGCGATGACCTTCGGCTTCCAGCCGGGCCAGATGATCGTCGTCGCCGCCCGTCCCGGCATGGGCAAGACGTCCATCGCGCTCAACTTCATCGAGGCCGCGCTGTTCCCCAAGCCCAGCGAGAACCGTAAGCCGTCCAACGTCCTGTTGTTCTCCCTCGAAATGCCGGCCCGCGAACTGGCCCTCCGTCTGCTCTGCTCCCGCGCCCGTGTGAACATGCAGAAGCTGCGCACCGCCCATCCCGACGAACGCATGCAGGTCGACCTCGTCCAGGCCGCGAACGAGTACAAAGGCCTTCCGCTGGTGGTCGACGACAACGGCGGCCAGAACATCCTCGAGATCCGCGCCAAGTGCCGTCGCGTCCACGCCCGGACGCCCCTCGACATGGTGGTCATCGACTACATCCAGCTCATCAACGGGCTGGATTCGGGCCTGCCCCGCGAACAGCAGATCGCCGAGGTCTCCCGCAGCATCAAGGCCATGGCCAAGGAGTTCAAGATCCCGATCATCGCCCTGGCCCAGCTCAACCGTAAGTCCGAGGACGAGGCCCGCCAGCCCCGCATGTCCGACCTCCGCGAGTCCGGCTCCATCGAACAGGACGCCGATATCGTCATGCTGATCTCGAAGCCCCCCGTCAGCCAAGGCAAGGCCGCCGAGGCCGAGGCGGAGCAGGCCGGCCAGGACGGATGTTACGCCCGCCAGCTGATCGTGGCGAAGAATCGTAACGGACCGACCTCCGACATCAACTTGCTCTTCAATCCTGGGCTGACACGCTTCGAATCTCCGGCTAGAGACTACCGCAATAATGAATAAGACCTCCCTTCGCCGCAGCTGGCTCCGCGCCGCCTGCTTCGCCCTCGCCTTGACGCCGCTCGGCGGAGGCGCCCAGACCACCCTCGGGCCGAAGGATCCCAAGGTCCGCACCATCCGCATCCAGGCTTCCGGCGCCGCGGTCTCCGAGCAGTTCGTGCGTGGCTTCGTCGCCCTCCGCGAAGGCGAGTCCTTCTCCAAGGAAGCCGTCGCCAGCACCGTCCGTTCCCTTTACGCGACCGGACGCTTCGCGCAGGCCTCGGTCGAGCCGGTCCTCGACCCTAAGACCGGCGAGGTCGACGTCGTCGTCACCGTGGAACCCCGCCCGATCCTCAAGGGGGTCGAATACATCGGCGGCGACGGCCTCGTCGGCGCCGACGCCTCCTGGTTCGGCGGCGAGGAACTCCAGGACATGCGCCTCGGGGAGCCTCTCGACATGGCCCAGCTCCGTCGCGCCGAGGTCAAGCTGCAGGAGTCGCTCCGCAAGAAACGTCCCTTCACGCGCGTCTCCTCCCAGCTCCGTGACGTCCCCGGCGGCAAGATGGTGTCCGTCGTGGTCAACGAAGGTATCGAGCTCAAGGTCGACACCTTCCGTTTCGAGGGCGCGAAGTCCTTCGACCGTTCCGAGCTGGCCGACGGCGCGGCCCTCGCGACGAGCGAGTACCGTTGGTATAAGTGGTCCTGGATGCTCGGCACGGGCCGCCTCGACCCCGAGCAGTATCGCGAAGACTGCCGCAAGCTCCGCGAATTCTACCGTGCCAAAGGCTACCTGGACGTCCAGGTCGAGGACGCCGACCCTGAGAAGATCTGCGTCGTCAAGGATGTCAGCGGCGAAGCCGGCTGGCTCGACGTCGTCTTCAAGCTCACCGAAGGCCGTCGTTACACGGTCGGCGCCTTGGCGATCGAGGGCAACCGTCTCGGCGCCGCCGATCCGATCTTCGCCGAAGCCGCGCTCCGCAAGGTCGTGGCCGAGCCTTCGCTCCGCCGGGGGGCGCATCCGGCCGAGTACGACCAGCTGAAGTCCGGCGAAGCTTTCGCCGTCCCCGCCATCGAGGCCGCCGCCGACAAACTCAAGGAATACTACGGCCAGATGGGCTACATCAACGCCCGCGTCGAGACGGTCCGCAAGCCCGACCTGACGACCGGCGCCATCGACATCCGCTTCGTCATCGAGGAAGGGCAGCGCCACACCGTCCGCGCCGTCGAGATCCAGGGCAACACGAAGACCCGCTCCACCGCGATCGCGCGCGAACTGGCGCTCGGACCCGGCGAAGTCTTCGACCTCGCCCGCACCCGCGTCTCCGAGGCTCGCCTGCGCAACACGCAGTTCTTCCAGGAAGTCCGCGTGGCCCCCGTGCCGACGCCCGTCCCCGGCCAGAGCGACCTGCGGGTCACGGTCAAGGAAGGTCCGACCGGTCAGGTCAGCTTCGGCGCCGGCTTCAGCACCGTCGAAGGGCTCGTCGGTTTCGTCGAATACGCCGAGGCCAATTTCGACTTCTCCAATCCCGAAGGCTGGTACCGCGGCGACGGCCAGAAGTTCCGCGTGCGCCTCTCGATCGGCAGTCTGACCAACTCCTTCGAACACTCCTTCGAAGAGCCCGCCCTCTGGGAGCGTGATCTCGCCGTGGGTTATTCCATCGAGCGCCGTTTCGCCGGCTTCGCCTCCGCTGATTACGCGGTGCTCACCGAAGGCGTGAACTTCTACGCCCGCCGCCGCGTCTTCGGTAACGTCGAAGGGCGCGTCGGTTACAACCTGCGCCGCGTCTCGGTCGACAACGTCAGCGCCACGGCGCCCCTCGAAGTGGCGGCCGAAGGCGCCGCCGGCGGCAAGGTGATCTCTTCGGTCTCCGCCTCCCTCATCTACGACACCCGCGACGAGTTCAACTTCCCGACGCGCGGTTCGCGTATCTCGCTCACCGAGGAGCTCGCCGGCAACGGCTTCGGCGGCGACCTGCAATACCTCCGTTCCGAGCTCCGCACCGGCCGCTGGTTCCTCATCTCCCCGACCGCCGAGCAGACCATCGGCGTGGTCGGCCGCGTCGGCCTGCTCACCGGCACCGCCGGCTCGCTGCCGTTCTACGAGCGCTTCTACCTCGGCGGCGCCTACGACATGCGCGGCTTCAACTTCAACGACGTCGGGGGTTACTCGACCTACGACACCCAGTTCGGCAACGAGCCGATGGGCGGTCTGACCTACGGTTTCTTCAGCGCGGAATACACCATCAAGGTGGCGGAAAACCTCCGTTTCGCCGCTTTCTACGACCATGGCCTGGTCAACCGGGGTGAGAGTGATTTCGGCCTGTCCGAGGCCAATTCCAACTACGGCATCGGCATGCGGATCCTCCTCGGCGGGGCCGTGATGCGCCTTGATTTCGGCTTCCCCCTGCAGATGACCAAGGTCCCCGCCGGACAGCCTAACGCGGGCGCCGTCGTCAACGAAGACGGGATGAAGTTCAACTTCAGCTTCGGCACGGTCTTTTGATTGCCAACCCGCCGCCTAACCGCTTCTTAATCTCCACCCACATGAAGTCCTTCTTCGCGCTCCTCCTCGCCTCCGCCTCCGTCTTCGCCGCCGCCCCCAACGTGGGCCTCATCGATGAGCAGGAGATCTTTAAGGCTTACGCCAAGTCCGCTGATCTGCAGGCGGAGATCCGCAAGTCCGAGGATTCCGCCCAGGCTTCCGTCGGCGAACGTGTCAAGGTCGTCGAACAGCTGCAGGCCGACCTGGTCGCCGCCCAGAAGCGCGGTCAGGACCCGATGCTCAGCGAGAACGGCAAGAAGGCCGTCGAGGCCGAGCTCCAGCAGAAGAACGGCGTCTTCCAGCAACGCCGCGCCGAGCTCCAGAATTTCGTCAATGAAGCCCGCGGCGCCATCCAGCAGCGCGTGGGTGAGATGAACAAGCAGATCCTCGCCGATGCCCGCACTCAGTCCGAGAAGGTCGCCAAGGCCAAGGGTCTCCAGCTCGTCCTCGGTAAGAGCCAGGCTTTCTTCGCCGACGCTTCCCTGGATATCACGCAGGACGTCATCAAGGAACTGAACGCGGCCTACAAGGCTTCCGCTCCGGTGGTAGCCCCCGCCGCTCCGGCTGCCCCCGCCGCCCCCGCCGCGCCCGCCCCCGCCGCCGGCGACAAGCCGGCCGCGAAGTAAGTCTCTGCCGCGCCCCTGCCAGTCAGGGGCGCTTCATTTAGGACCATGACGACTTCCTTCACCATCGCCGAACTCGCCGCCCTTGCCGGCGCCGAAGCCGTCGAAGGTGTCTGCGCCGGTCCGATCACCGGCGTCGCGGCCCTGGCCGAAGCGACTTCCGCCGATCTTTCTTTCCTCGGTAACGCCAAATACGCCGAGGCCGTGGCCGCCTCGCGCGCCGGGGCGATCCTCGTGCCCGTCGCTTTCGCGGGTAAGCCGGCTGTCGGCCAGGCTTTCCTCCGCGTCGCCAATCCTTCCTACGCGCTCGCGCTGTTCTGCGGCGTGCTCGAAGCCCGCCTCTGGCCGCGCCCTCCGGCCGGCATCCACGCGACCGCCGTCGTCGCGCCCTCCGCCAAGGTCGACCCCTCCGCCCACGTCGCCCCCCTCTGCGTCATCGGTGAAGGCGCGGTCGTCGCTGCTGGCGCGGTCCTCGAAGCCCGCTGCTATGTCGGCGCCCGGGCGTCCGTCGGCGCCGATTGCTGGCTCAAGCCCGGCGTCGTCGTCGGCGACTACTGCGTCCTCGGCGCCCGCTGCCGTATCCAGTCCGGAGCCGTCATCGGTTCCGACGGTTTCGGTTACGAGCCCGTCAACGGCGTGATCCGCCGCATCCCGCAGATCGGCAACGTGGTCCTCGAGGACGACGTCGAGGTCGGCGCCAACTCGACCCTCGACCGCGCCCGCTTCAGCCAGACGGTGGTCGGGCGGGGCACCAAGATCGACAATCTCGTCCAGATCGCCCACAACGTGCGCATCGGCCGCCAGTGCCTCATCACCGCGCAGGTCGGCATCGCCGGCAGCACGACCCTCGGCGACCATTGCGTCCTGGGCGGTCAGTCCGGCGTGGCCGGCCACCTGACCCTCGGTGATCGCGTCAGACTCGGCGCCCAGACGGGCCTGTTCGAGGACGTGCCCGCCGACGGCTTCATGAACGGCACGCCCGCCGTGCCCTTCGGCCTGGAGCGTCGCCTGGTCGTCCTTTCCCGTCGTCTGCCCGAACTGTTCAAAAAGGTTGATTCGCTGACCGCCTGCTTGGACTCTGCTAAACGTTAACCGACATGAGCCTCCCTGAGATGAAGATTTTCACCGGCAACGCCAACCCGGCGCTGGCCAAGGAAATCTGCGAGCATCTGGGCGTCCCGCTCGGCACCGCGACCGTCAACCGTTTCCCCGACGGCGAGACGTTCGTGCAGATCAACGAGAACATCCGCGGCTGCGACGTCTATGTCATCCAGCCGACCTGCGCGCCGGCCAACGATCGCATCATGGAGCTGCTGATCATGATCGACGCTCTCCGCCGTGCTTCCGCCGCGCGCATCACGGCCGTGATCCCGTTCTTCGGCTACGCCCGCCAGGACCGCAAGGACAAGCCCCGCGTGCCCATCACGGCCAAGCTCGTCGCCAACCTGCTCACCGCCGCCGGCGCCAACCGCGTGCTGACCGTCGACCTGCACGCCCAGCAGATCCAGGGCTTCTTCGACATCCCGGTCGACCATCTCTATGCTTCGCCGGTCTTCTACAAGCACATCAAGGACAAGCCCTGGCTCAAGGACGCCACGGTCTTCTCGCCCGACGTGGGCGGCCTGAAGTACGCTTCGGCCGTGGCTGACATGCTCAACCTGCCGTACGGCTTCGTGGCCAAGCGCCGCACGAGCGCGACCACCGTCCAGGCCACGAGCCTCGTCGGCGAAGTCGAAGGCCGTGACATCATCTTGGTCGATGACATGACGGAGACCGCGGGCACGCTCGTGGCCGCCGCTGAATTGCTCAAGAAGAACGGCGCCCGCTCGGTGCGCGCCGTGGTCTCCCACTGCATGATCCAGGAGATCGCCTTCGAGCGCCTCCGCCACGGCGTCATCGACGAGGTCATCACGACCAACTCCGTCCCGGCCGACTGGCCGAAGGACCTGCCGATCACGGTGCTGTCGATCGCCCCGCTGCTGTCCGACGCGATCCGTCGCATCCACGGCAACAACAGCGTGACCGACCTCTTCCCGATCAAGGGCCACTGAGGTCCGCGTCAGGACGTAAAAAAGGCCGCCTCGATCGAGGCGGCCTTTTTGTTGGCTGGGCAGCGCTCGTTTACTTCTTCGCGCCGGCGAGGAAGGCGAGGATCACTTGGGCCTGGTCGCCGGTGTGGCCCTTGTGGTCGGCGTAGACGCACTTTCCGTCCTTGAAGAGGAAGGCGCTGCGGCCGGCCATGCCGATCAGGTTCTTCACGCCGAAGGCTTCGGTGACGGCTTTCTTTTCCTTGTCGGCGAGGAGGCGGAAGGGGAACTTCTGCTCTTCCTTGAATTCCTTCTGGAGCTTCTCGTCGTCGGTGCTGACGCCGAGGACGTTCACGCCGGCCTTCTGGAGTTCAGCCCAGTTGTCGCGGAGCGAGCAGCCCTGCTTGGTGCAGCCGCCGGTCTTGGCCTTCGGGTAGAAGTAGACGAGCAAGTACCCCTTGGCGCCTTCCTTGGCGAGGGAGACGGCGTTGCCGTCCTGGTCGTTGCAGGTGACGTCCGGGATGGAGGCGCCGACGGCGAGCTTTTCAGCCGCGTCACCGAAGAAGGGGAGGAGGGACATGAGGAGGGTGGCGAAGAGAGTCTTCATGCGCTACAGGTTGGGCGCCCGCCCGCAAAAGGCAAACGCGACCGCCGGTGTTTTGTGTCGCTTGTCCGACTTTCCGGGGGCAAAAATGAGCCTATGCTGCAGGCCGTCCTCGAGACCATCCCTCATCGCCCGCCGTTCCTCTTCCTGGACCGCATCGACGAGGTCCGGGCCGATGGGGCCACCTGCACCCGGACCTTCCGGGCGGACGAGCCTTTCTACTCCGGTCACTACCCAGGTAACCCGATCACCCCGGGTGTCCTGCTCTGCGAGTCCGTCTTCCAGGCGGCCGCGGTCTACCTGACCAAGAAGCTCCAGTCCGAAGGCGGCGCCCCGGCCGGCAAGACCCCGGTGCTCTGCCGCATCGAGGAAGCCAAGTTCAAGGGAATGGTGAAGCCCGGCGACACGGTCTCGATCGAGGTGAAGCTCGTCGAGACGCTCCAGCAGTTCCACTTCCTGGCCGGCACGGTGCGTCGTGACGGTAAGGCCGTCCTGACCATCCGCTTCGCCCTAGCCCTCGTCGACCAGCCCGCCTGACCTATGTCCTTCCTCGGCCTCACCGGTAAGACCTATCTCGTCCTCGGCGTCGCGAACAAGAAGTCCGTCGCCTGGCACGTCGCCAAGACCCTGGAGTCCGAAGGCGCCAAGGTCGTCTACTCGGTGCGTTCCCAGGCTCGCCTCGACTCCCTCAAGGGCCTGCTCGACGGCAAGCCGGTCTATCTCTGCGACCTCGAACACGAAGCCCAGACGCAGCAGCTCGCGGCCGCCGTCGGTCGCGAACACGGCCCGCTCGACGGCGTCCTGCACAGCGTGGCGTTCGCCAACTTCTCCAAGGGCATGCAGCCGTTCCATGAGACGGTCCGCGCCGACTTCCTGCAGGCTACCGCGATCTCCGCGTTCTCGCTCGTCGAACTGGCCCGCGCGCTCAAGCCGCACCTGAAGTCCGACGCGTCCGTCGTCTCGATCGGCATCTCCTCGCAGGTGACCGCCTCGAACTACGGCTACATGTCGCCGATCAAGGCCGCTCTCGAGTCCGCCAGCCGCTTCCTCGCCAAATCCTTCTCGGCCGACTCGCGCGTGCGTTTCAATTCCGTCAACGCCGGCCCGCTCAAGACCAGCGCGAGCGCCGGCATCCCGGGCTATCTCCACAACTACCTCCACGCCGAGAAGATGACCTTCCGTAAGGAAGCCCTGAAGACCCAGGAGGTCGCCGACACGGCCGTCTGGCTGCTCTCGCCGCGCTCGAGCGGCGTCAACGGCCAGGGCATCGTGGTCGACGCCGGCATGGGCTGGAACTTCTTCGATGAAGAACTCGTGGCCGCTTCTTCCCGTCTCCCCGGCTCGTGATTTTCCAGCGTACCGTCCTTTCCGGCCTGGTGGCCGAACTGCCTCCCGAGGTCTGGTCCTCCGATGAGGTCGAACGTCGCTTGGCGCCTCTTTATGGCCGTCTGAAGTTGCCTGAGGGCCGTCTCGAGCTGATGACGGGCATCCGCGAGCGCCGCTTCTGGCCGCAGGCCATCCGTCCGTCCGCCGCTTCCGCGTTGGCCGGTCGCCGCGCGATGCAGGCCGCGGGCGTGGGCCCCGCCGACATCGATCTGCTCATCCACTCGTCGGTCTGCCGCGATCGGCTGGAGCCTTCGACCGCCGCCTATGTGCACGGCCTGCTCGGCCTCGGCCCTCAGGCGCAGATCCTCGACGTCTCCAACGCCTGCCTGGGTTTCCTCAACGCCGTCGCGCTGGCCGCGGGCATGGTGGAGTCCGGTCAGATCCGGCGCGCCCTCGTCTGCTCCGGCGAAGATGGCCGCCCGCTCGTCGAACGCACGATCCGTATGCTGAACGAAGACCTCGCGCTCACGCGTGAGACCATCAAGCCGTACTTCGCCAATCTCACGATCGGCGCAGGGGGCGCCGCTGCGGTGGTCTCCCGCGACGACCTCGCCGCGCCCGGCGCGATCCGCCTGCTCGGCGGTGCCGCCGAAACTGATTCCTCCGCGAACGGCCTCTGCGAAGGTGATACCTCCTTCGCTGAACTCGACATGCGCACGGACTCCGAGGCGCTGCTCGCCGCCGGCGTCGCGCTGGCCCAGCGCTGCTGGGGTCGCTTCAAAGGCGTCACCGGCTGGGACGAATCCACGCCGCACCGCGTGGTGACGCACCAGGTGGGCCGCCGCCATTCGTCGCTGCTGTTCGAGAAGCTCGGCCTCGATCCCGCAAAAGACTACCAGAGCTTTGATCGTCTCGGTAACGTCGGTTCGGTTTCCGTGCCCGCCACGCTGGCGCTCGGAATCACCGAAGGCCGGATCAAGCCGGGTGAACGCGTCGCGCTGCTGGGCATCGGCAGCGGTCTCGCCAGCATGATGCTCGCCGTCGAACGCCAATGACCGCCGCCGACCTTTCGCCCGCCGTGCAGGCGCTCTATCCTTTTGCGCCGAAGGATTTCGCCGCGCTCTCGGGACGCATGAGCTACGTCGACCACGGTCCGCGTGCCGGCCGTCCGGTGCTTTTACTGCATGGCAATCCGTCGTGGTCGTTCCTTTGGCGCGACCTGATCCTGAAGCTCGCCGCCCAAGGCCGTCGCGTCATCGCTCCGGATCATGTCGGCATGGGCCTGTCCGCCCGGCCTGACCGTTTCCTCCGTCTGGCCGATCGCATCGCCGACGTCGAAGCCCTCATCGCCCACCTCGGACTCAAGGAATTCGACCTAGGCGTCCACGACTGGGGTGGCGCCATCGGCTTCGGCGTCGCCGGACGCCGGCCGGAAAGGGTGGGGAAGATCCTCGTCACGAATACCGGGGCGTTCCTCTCCGACCGCATCCCGGCCCGCATTGCCCTCTGCCGCGCCCCCTTGCTTGGCCGCTTCATCGTCCAAGGTCTGAACGGCTTCGCTTGGCCGGCCACCTGGATGTCGGTCGAGAAGCCGCTCAGACCGGCCGCCAAGGCCGGTTTCCTGGCCCCCTACGGCTCCGCTTCGGTCCGCCGGGCGGTCGCCGACTTCGTGGCCGACATCCCCATGGAGGCCGAACACCCCACTCGGGGCGTCTTGGCCGGGGTGGAAGCCTCTTTGGCGGGCCTCAAGGCCAAGCCCATGCTCCTTTGCTGGGGCCTGCGGGACTTCTGTTTCGACCAGACCTTCTTGGATGGGTTCGTCCGCCGATTCCCGTCGGCCCAGCAGCTCCTCTTCCCCGGCGCCGGCCACTATGTCCTGGAAGATACGGGCGAGGCGGCGCTGGGCCCGATCGCGGCCTTTTTCGGACCCGCCTGAAGCCCTGTTCGGCGGGGGCTGCGGGGCGGTCGGAAAAAGACTGTGAGTAACGTGTGAGCAACGGTTTCTTACACCCCCTATTAGTTTTTGTAAGGGGTTGATTGTGAGTCATTTCTGGGCGGCCAAAAACATTCACGGCGAGGGTGTTTCCTGTTGCAGATACCCCTGTGAAAAACAGCATGAAAACACCCCTCCTGCGGGCGGGGAAATATCATTTATTTACCCAACTAGACATGAGCGAAAATTCCGAGAAAACCCCGAATCGCGGCAAGCACGCCGGCAATGAAAGCTACGGCGCTGCCGACATCAAGCGCCTCAAGGGCCTCAAGGCCGTGCGCGAGCGACCTGGTATGTATATCGGTGATACGAACGAGACGGGTCTGCACCACTGCGTGTACGAGATCGTCGACAACTCGATCGACGAAGCCCTCGCCGGTTATTGCAAGAGCATCAAGGTCGAGATCCATGCCGACGGATCGCTCTCCGTCGAGGACGACGGCCGCGGCATCCCCGTCGCGATGCACCCGGAAGAGAAGGTGCCGACGCTTGAGCTCGTGCTCACCAATCTCCATGCGGGCGGCAAGTTCGACAAGGGCGCCTACCAGGTGTCCGGCGGCCTGAACGGCGTCGGCGCGAAGTGCGTCAACGCCCTGTCCGACAGCTTCATCGCGGAAGTCAGCCGCGAAGGCGAAGTGCACCAGATGAAGTTCTGCCGCGGCGAAGTCACGCAGTCCATCAAGGTCATCGGCAAGACGAAGCGCACCGGCACGAAGATCACCTTCCATCCGGATCCGGAGATCTTCGTCGCGACCCAGGAGTTCAAGTACGATACGCTCGTCCGCCGCATGCGCGAGCTGGCGTTCCTCGTCCCCGGCATCACGGTCGAGATGAAGGACCAGCGCACCAACCGCGCCGACAAGTTCGAGTTCAAGGAAGGCATCGCCGAATATGTCTCCTTCCTCAATGCCAACGAAGAACGCCTTTTCGAGAAGCCGATCCTGATCTCCGCCGAGGTCGATTTCACCGACCTCGCCAACCCGCGCGTGATGGCCGACGGCGAGAAGCCCAAGCCGGGCATGCGCCGCATGACCCTCGACGTGGCCCTGCAGTATAACGACCGCTACGACGAGATGGTCTTCAGCTACGCCAACCTCATCAACCAGCCCGAGGGCGGCACGCACCTCTCCGGTTTCCGTTCCGCGCTCACCCGCGTGATCAACCACTACGCGAAGTCCAACAACCTCATCAAGGACAAGGACGCCAAGCTCAACGGCGACGACATGCGCGAAGGCCTCGTGGCGGTCATCTCGGTCAAGCACCCTGACCCGAAGTTCCAGTCCCAGAACAAGACCCGCCTGACGAATCCGGAAGTCGAAGGCATCGTGACCTCCGTCGTCGGCGAGCAGCTCAAGTATTACCTCGAGCGCGACCCGAAGACCGGCCGTCGCATCGTCGACAAGTGCCTCAACGCCGCCCGCGCCCGCGAAGCCGCCCGCAAGGCCCGCGAGACGGTCCGTAAGTCCGCGATGTCCTCCGGCGGCCTCCCCGGCAAGCTGGCCGACTGCTCTGAGAGCGATCCGTCCGTCTGCGAACTCTACATCGTCGAAGGCGACTCGGCCGGTGGCTCCGCCAAGCAGGGCCGCGACCGCCGCTACCAGGCGATCCTTCCGATCAAGGGCAAGATCCTCAACGTCGAGAAGGCCCGCATCGACAAGATCCTCTCCAACGAGGAAATCCGCACGATCATCACCGCCTGCGGCACCGGCATCGGCAAGCACGAGGGCGACGGCGCCTTCGACGTCACGAAGTGCCGTTACCACAAGCTGGTCATCATGACGGACGCGGACGTCGACGGCTCGCACATCCGGACGCTCCTCCTGACGTTCCTCTTCCGCCAGATGCCCGGCCTCATCGAGGCGGGCTACGTCTACATCGCCCAGCCGCCCCTCTACCGCATCAAGCGCAAGAAGCGCGAGCAGTACGTCGACAACGACCCGGAACTGAACCGCATCCTCCTCGAGCTCGGCTCCGAGGACGTGAACCTGCTCCGCCTTCGCGACAAGCACGTCTTCCCGGGCCAGAAGCTCGACAAGATCGTCGAATCCCTCGCCCGCCTCGAATCCCTCGGCGCCAGCATCGGCCGCACGGGTTGCCAGCTCGGCGATTTCCTCGACCAGCAGGACCACAAGACCCACGCGCTCCCGCGCTTCATCGTGCGCACCCGCACCGGCAACGAGGAGACCTATGAGTTCCTCGCCGACACCGACGCCAAGCAGGCCTACCTGCGCAAGGCCGGCGTCGAGGACTTCCTCGCCGACAAGATCGACCGCGAAAAGAAGCTCAAGGATGGCACGGTCGTCCAGGAGCGCGTCAACGTGATCGAGGTCTTCGAGAACGAAGCCATCACCAAGGTGCTGAAGGAACTCGAGACCCAGGGCATGGACGTGAAGCAGTTCACCGCCGGCGAGGAGCCGCGCTACCACCTGATCGACGGTTCCACCGCCGAGGAAGCCCCGGCCGCCGCCGAAGGCGAAGAGGAAGCCAAGGGCGAAGAGAAGCCGGCCAAGAAGGTCGTCAAGAAGGCCGAGCCCATCCCGCTCGGCTCGATCCTCGAGCTGATCGGCCAGATCCGCCAGTTCGGCCGCAAGGGCCTCACGATCCAGCGATACAAGGGCCTGGGCGAAATGAACCCCAAGCAGCTCTTCGAGACCACGATGGATCCGGCCAAGCGTCGCTTCCTCAAGGTCGACATCGCCGACGCCGCCGAAGCCAACCGCGTGTTCGCCATGCTGATGGGCGAAGACGTCCCGAACCGCCGCGCCTTCATCGAGGACAACGCGCTCAACACCTCCAACCTCGACGTCTGATCGTCCTGACGAACCTAACCCGAGACCTCTTCGAACATGTACTCTGACAAGGAAAAGCTCACGTCCGCCAACATCACGGACATCATGCAGACGGCCTAC
>JBILXR010000039.1:0-13935 GCA_044378215.1 Opitutales bacterium | reverse complement strand
CAAGCCGAACTTCGTGTACGTCTTCACCGACGACCAGCGCTGGGATGCGCTGAGCGTCGTCCAGCAGGAACAGGGAGAGAAAGGGCGCTTCCCTTGGCTCAAGACCCCGCACCTCGACCGCCTCGCCCGCGAGGGGCTCCGTTTCCGTAACGCCTTCGTGGTGAATTCGCTCTGTGCGCCTTCACGTGCTTCACTCGTGACCGGCCAATATGGGCACGTCAACGGCGTGACGAACAACCACACACCCCACCCGGAGGGCAACCTCTCCGTCGCCGCCTTGCTGCGTCCCGCCGGCTATGTCTCCGGCTACTTCGGCAAGTGGCACCACGGCAACCAATCCGGCAAACGCCCCGGCTTTGACACCTCCGCCAGCTTCACCGGCCAGGGCGTCTACTTCGACTGCCCGATCGAGGTCGACGGGGTCAAGACCCCCAGCCAAGGCTTCGTCGACGACGTCACGACCGAGTACGCCGCGAATTTCATCAAGGCGAACAAGGACAAGCCGTTCCTGATGATCCTCGGCCTCAAGACCTGCCACGGCCCCTTCACCCCGCCGCCCCGCCACGCCAAGGATTACGACGGCGCGCTTGCGCGTAACGTCCCCAACTACGGCGTGCCTGCGATCTATGCGCCCGCCGGCCCCAACGGCGCCAAGGGCAAGATGACGGACGCGAAGGAAGTCCCCACGAATCTCGGCATGTTCCGGGGCATCAACGCCGTCGATGACAACGTCGGGAAACTGCTGAAGGTCCTCGACGACCTCAAGCTGGCCGAGGAGACGGTCTTCGTCTTCTCGAGCGACAACGGCTACTACCTCGGGGAACATAATCTCGGCGACAAGCGCACGGCCTACGAGGAAGCGCTGCGTATCCCGATGCTGGTGCGCTACCCTCGCGCGGTGAAGGCCGGACGGACGGATGACCGCATGGTCCTCAACATCGACCCCGCCGCCACCTTCCTCGACCTCGCGGGCCAGCCGGTGCCGGCCGCGATGCAAGGCCGCAGCTGGAAGCCGCTCCTGGAAGGCCGCGCGGACGCCACCTGGCGCGATAGCTTCTTCTACTGCTACTTCTACGAAAAGGGCTTCGGCTCGCCGCTCACGACCGCCGTCCGTACCGCCGACGCCAAGCTGATCAAGTATCCTGGGCACGAAGAATGGACCGAAGTCTTCGACCTCAAGGCCGACCCCTATGAGATCAAGAACCTCGCCGACAACCCGGCCTACGCGGAGCTCCGACAGAAGCTGGAAGCCGAATACGCCAAGCAGGCCAAGGCCATCGACTTCGCGATCCCCGACTTCGCCGACAAGCCCCCGGCCCCCGGGGAACCGGCTGGCAAAAAGAGAACCGGCAAGAAGAAGGCGAAGTGACCTTAAGAAAATTGGTGTTTTCTCCCTAAGGGCCGTCATCGTGCAGCCCTTGCTTATGTCCGCCCCGCTCGACCTCACCCGTGCGCCCGCGCATGACCCCCTCGAGATCTATCGCTTCCGCGACGGTCTCTATGCGGTCGACCTCATCGCCGCTGCGATCACGGAATTCGATCTCTTCACGAAGCTCGCCGCCAAGCCCTCCGACCTCGCCACGGTCTGCCACGACCTCGGCACGCACCGCCGGCCGACGGACGTGATGCTGACCCTCTTCGCCGCCAATGGCTTCCTCGCCCTACGTGCTGGCGTCTATTCCGTCACACCTCTCGGCCACGAACACCTCGTCAGCACCTCGGCGACCTTTCTCGGGCCATACTACGCCTCGCTCAAGGACCGGCCGGTCGTGAAGGACTTCATCGTGATCCTCCGGACGGACAAGCCTGCCAACTGGGGCAGCTACAAGGACGAGAAACCCTGGAGCGAGGCGATGCTGACCGATGAGTTCGCCACCAGTTTCACAGCCGCCATGGACTCCCGCGGCTTCACGCTCGGTCCGGCCATGGCCAAGGCCTCCCCGGTCGGCGCGCGCACCCGCCTGCTCGACATCGCGGGCGGCTCCGGCATCTACGCCTGCGCCCTGGTCGCCAACCACCCTAAGCTCACCGCCTCGGTCTTCGAGCGCGCGCCGGTCGACGGCATCACCCGCAAGATGATCGCCAAGCGCGGCTTCCAGGACCGCGTCGACGTCCAGGCAGGCGACATGTTCAAGGACCCCCTGCCCTCCGGCTACGACGTCCACCTGTTCTCCAACGTCCTGCACGACTGGGATACGGACAAGGTCCGTTTACTGCTCGCCGCTTCGGCCAAAGCCCTGCCCAAGGGCGGATTGCTGATCATCCACGACGCCCATCTGAACGACACCAAGACCGGCCCCGCCCCCGTGGCCGCCTACTCCGCGCTCCTGATGAGCGTCACCGAGGGCCGTTGCTACGGCACCGGCGAGATGCGCGGACTGCTCACCGAAGCCGGCTTCGCCGACATCCGCCACCAGGACACGGCGTGCGATCGCAGCATTATCACCGCGGTCAAACAGTGAACAAGATGGAGGATGAAAGATAAGTGCGTCATCCTGCCCTCTCTCCTCATCCCATCACTCATCTTCCATCCGTCATCCCTCCCGCATGCCCCGCCTCCTCCTCGCCCTTCTTCTCGCCCTCACCGTCCAAGCCGCCGAGCATCCCGAACTCGCCCGCGTGACCGCGGCCGACGACGCCCGCATCGCCGCCATGCTCGCGCCGACCCGCGCCCAGCTCGAAGCCGTGCTCTCATCCGAACTCCGTTACGCGCACTCCAACGGCCAGGTCGACACCAAGGCGGGGCTGATCGATTCCTTGACCGACGGATCGGCTAAATATTCGAAATACGCCTACCAAGAGCGTACCTTCAGCTTCCCCGCCCCCGGCATCGCCCTCATGGCCGGACGCTTCGACGTGAAGGCCGTCGTGAAAGGTAACGCCGCCGAAAGCACCATCAGTTTCCTCGCCGTCTGGCGCCTCGAGCAGGGCGAGTGGAAATTCCTTGCCTGGCAGTCCTGCAAAGTACCGGCGGCGGGGAAGTAGGAAGAAAAATGAAGGATGGATGATAGACGATGGGGGATGGCGGAAACCATCACCCAAAAAACAGCCCTACAGGTCATCATTAATCGTCCATCGTCCATCATTCATCCGTCGCCCTGCCTCCGTTTCATCCTTCATCTTTCGTCATCCATCCTCCATCTTACCTCCATGCGCCTACCCCTGCTCGCTGCCGTCGTCGCCTTCATCCTTGGCGCCGCCTCCCTCCTTGCCGCCGACACCACGTCGAAGGCGCCCGCACCCGCGGCCGTCAAGGCCGGCGACCCGGAGTTCCGCAAATACCCTATCCCGATCGAGCCGGACGAGAACGTCTCCTATGGCCCTCACCGCATGCAGCGGATCTACTTCTGGCGCGCGAAGTCCGATAAGCCCACGCCCCTGCTCTTCTACATCCACGGTGGCGGCTGGAGCGGCGGCGACCGGTCGGTCGTGCGCAGCCTGCTCAAGCCCGCCCTCGACGCCGGCATCTCGGTCGTCTCGATCGAATACCGCACGATCAAAGACTCGACCGCCGATGGCCTCGTCCCGCCGGTGAAGGGTCCGATGCATGATTCCGCCCGCGCCCTCCAGTTCACCCGCAGCAAGGCCAAGGAGTGGAATCTCGACAAGACCAAGATCGCCCTGGCCGGCGGCTCGGCCGGCGCCTGCACAAGCCTCTGGATCGCGTTCCACGACGACCTCGCCGACCCGCAGAGCGCCGACCCTATCGCTCGCGAATCGACGCGGGTCACCTGCGCCGCGGTCGGCGGCGCCCAGACCACCCTCGACCCCAAGCAGATGCGCGAATGGACGCCCAACAGCAAATACGGCGCCCACGCTTTCGGCATCGTCTGGGACCCCAAGAAGAAGACCTCCACCTTCGACGTCTTCCTGGCCGAGCGCGAACGCATCCTTCCCTGGATCAAGCAATACTCGCCCTACGAACTCGTCACGCGCGACGACCCGCCCGTCGGCCTGTTCTACTCGACAGCGCCCAACCTCGGGAAAGACGAGAAAGACCCGACCCATACGGCTAATTTCGGCGTGAAGCTCAAGGAACATTGTGACGCGAACCAAGTCCGCTGCGAACTCGTCTACCCCGGCGCCCCGAACGCCGTCCACGCCACGGATATGGATTTCATCAAGGCCCACCTGCGTCCGGAATTGAAGTGAGACTCTTCGCCGTCCTCCTGGCCTCCGTCGTCATCGCCGTCGAACCCAAGGTCGCGGCGAAACGGCCGTCCGCCGCCGAAGTCCGGGCGGCGGCCATGAAGCTGGCCGTCGACGTGACCAGCTCCAAAGACGGGACGCTCCAGAAGGTGATCTACTGGCGCCCGGAGTCTGCCGCGCGTGACGCCACCGGCCCCGCGGTACCGCTCATCGTCTTCCTGCACTCCTGGAGCGGCGGCTTCGAACAGGGCCCGCCGTGGATCGCCCAGGCCAAGAAGATGGGCTGGGTGCTCGTCGCCCCTGATTTCCGTGGCCCCAATAGCCGCCCCGAGGCCTGCGCCTCCGACCTGGCCTCGCAGGACATCCTCGACGCCGTGGCCTACGCCCGACGCGACGCACGCATCGATGCTTCCCGCATCTACCTGATCGGCGGCTCCGGCGGCGGCCACATGTCCCTCGTCATGGCCGCCCGAGCGCCCGACCTTTGGGCCGGCGTGAGCGCTTGGGTGCCGATCTGCGACCTCGCGGCCTGGCACGCCGAAAGCAAGGCCCGCAAGAACAACTACGCCAAGATGCTCGAGCAGTCCTGCGGCGGCTCGCCCGGCCCCGCGACCGAAGCCGAGTACCGTCACCGCTCCCCGCTCTTCCACCTCGCCGCCGCCAAGGGCGTGCCGCTCGACATCAACACCGGCATCCACGACGGCCACACCGGCTCTGTGCCGGTGAGCCATTCGCTCCGCGCCTTCAACGTGCTGGCCGCACCCGACAAGCAGGTGTCCGCCGCAGACATAGACTTCATGGTCCGCGAACAGAAGATCCCCAGCGCCCTCGCCGCCGAGACCCAAGTCGACCCCGAACGCCAGAAGGCGACCCTCTTCCGCCGCAGTTCCGGCAACGCCCGCGTCACGGTCTTCGAAGGCGGTCATGAATCCGAATCCTCGGCCGGCGTGCTCTGGCTTTCCCGCCAATGCCGAGGCCAGCCCGCTGACTGGAGCCTCGGCGCGACGCCTGGCCAGACCGGCGCCGTTACCGAAGTCTCAAAATAACTTTGCCATGAACTCCCTCCGACTGCTCTTCGCCACCTGCGCCTGCGCCCTGGCCCTCGCCGCCGACCGTAAGCCCAACATCCTTGTCATCGTCAGCGACGACCATGGCTACGCCGATGTCGGCTTCAACGGCGGCAAAGCCGTGCCGACCCCCCACTTGGACGCGCTGGCCGCTTCCGGCGTACGCTGCACCAGCGGCTATGTCTCCCATCCCTTCTGCTCGCCGACCCGCGCGGGCCTGCTCACGGGCCGCTACCAGCAACGCTTCGGGCACGAGAACAACCCCGCTTATAATCCGACCGACGCCGTGGCGGGCCTGCCGCTTACGGAGAAACTCCTGCCGCAGTTCCTCCAGGAAGCCGGCTACCGGACGGGCTGGATCGGCAAGTGGCACCTCGGAGCGACGCCGGCGCACACACCCTGGGCCCGCGGCTTCGAACAGACCTACGGCTTCATCGGCGGCGGCCATTCCTTCTCCGCCTGGGCGATCGACGTGAAGAAAGAATACAACGTCCCGCTGACCCGCGACGGCAAGGTCACGGCGGAAGTCCCCGCCCACCTGACCGAGGCCTTCGGTAAAGAAGCCGCCGGCTTTGTGACCCGCAACGCCGGCGCACCTTGGATGCTTTACCTGGCGTTCAACGCCCCGCACACCCCGCACATGCCCACGGCTGAGCGGGAGAAGCAGTTCGCCGACGTGAAAGACCCCACCCGCCGCAAGTGCCTCGCGCAGATCAGCCTGCTGGACGACGCCATCGGCGAGGTCACCCGGGCGCTCGCGGCCAGCGGACAGACCCAGGACACGCTGATCTTCTTCTTCAGCGACAACGGCGGCACGCCGCCCTCGCTCGGCGCCGACAACACGCCGCTGCGCGCCAACAAAGGTACGGTCTACGAAGGCGGCGTCCGTGTCCCGTTCGTCATCAGCTGGCCGGCCCGGCTCAAGGCCGGCTCGACCTATGACCGCCCGGTCTCCTCCCTCGATGTCACGGCCACGGCGTTGTCGCTGGCCGGCGTCACCTTCCCCTCCGAGCGCAGGCTCGACGGCGTCAACCTCATCCCCTTCCTGCGAGGCGAGACCCAGGCGGCACCGCATGCGAACCTCTTCTGGCGCACCGGCGGCGGCCAAAGCTACGCCGTCCGCTCCGGCGACTGGAAACTGGTCCGCAACGGCAAGCAACCCGACGAACTCTACGACCTGTCGACGGACATCGGCGAAGCGAAGGACCTGGCCTCCGCCCGACCCGAAGTCGTCGCCAAACTCTCCGCCGACCTGTCGGTCTGGGACAAGGAACTGGTCGCCCCGCTCTTCCAGAGCCCCAAGGGCGGCAAGCCCCCTGCCAAGAAGGCGAAGAAATAGGCCCTAACCCCATCTGGTGGGGTTTCGGCGACTTTTCCTCTGGTCGGGCTGGTGAGATTCGAACTCACGACCTCTTGCACCCCATGCAAGCGCGCTACCAGACTACGCTACAGCCCGAGAGAGGAAAGATTGGGTTAAGCCCCAGCCCGGCGGGGATGTCAATCCGACAAACCCAAGCCCGTGGTTTCTCGACATAACCATGGGCTAACCCTAGGAATAAGGCATGAGCCGCACCCCCCTGCTCCTGCTTGCCCTCTTGGCCGCCGCCCTCGGCGCGGAGACCCGACCGAACATCGTCTTCATCCTGGCCGACGACCTCGGTTACGGCGAAGTCGGCTACAACGGCCAGAAGATCATCCGCACGCCGAACGTGGACCGCCTGGCGCGTGAAGGGATGATCCTCACCCGACACTACTGCGGCAACGCGGTCTGCGCCCCCTCGCGCACGGTACTCATGACCGGTCGCAACCCCGGCCACGCCACGGCCCGCGACAACGGCGACGTCGGCGACCGCGAGCAGTTCCCGCTGCCTGCCGGCATCGCCACCCTGCCCGGCACGCTCAAGCAAGCCGGCTATGCGACCGCCGCGTTCGGCAAATGGGGCATGGGCAGTTTCGAGTCCACCGGCAGTCCTCTGAAGCAGGGCTTCGATCGCTTCCTCGGCGTGACCAGCCAGTGGGTCGCGCACAGCCACTACCCTCCCTTCATCCAGGATGACGGCAAGAAGGTGCCGCTCGATAACGGCCCCGACGGCACGCCAGGTCACGGCATCTTCCCGGCTGGCGCCGACCCGCAGGACCCGCAGGCCTACGCGCCGTTCATCGGCAAAGACTTCCTCAGCGAGCGTACCATCGTGGGCGCCGAAGCCTTCATCGCGACCCACAAGGACAAGCCCTTCTTCCTCTACTACGCCTCCCCTCTCCCGCACGTCGCCCTACAGGTGCCCGCCGAGGAGCTGAAGCAATATGAAGGCGTGATCACCGAAGACGCCCCCTACGCCCCTAAGAAAGGCGGCTACAGCCCCAACCGCACTCCTCGCACCACTTACGCCGCGATGATCTCGCGCCTCGACAAGGAAGTCGGCCGCATCCTCACCGCCCTCGAGAAAGCCGGCGTGGCGGACAACACGATCATCGTCTTCTCCGGCGATAACGGTGCCACGCACGACGCCGGCGGCGTCGATACGAAATATTTCAACTCCGCGGGCGGCCTCAAAGGGCTCAAGGGCTCGCTCCACGAAGGCGGCATCCGCGAGCCGACCGTGGTCCGCTGGCCCGCCGGCATCAAGGCCGGCACGCGCTCGCACCGCATCTCCGGTTTTGAAGACTGGTTCGCTACCTTCGCCGAAATCGCGGGCGTGAAGATCGAAGCCGCGCCCAACCGAGCCAGCGAGAGCCTCGTCCCGGCGCTCATGGGCGCGGATGCCCCGCGCGCCGCCCCGCTCTATCGCGAGTTCCCGGGCTACGGCTCGCAGCAGGCGATCTGGGACGGCAAGTGGAAGGCGATCCGCACGGACATGACCAAGGCGATCAAGGCCGCCCAGCCGATCGTGACCCAGCTCTACGACCTCGACGCCGACCCGAACGAGACGACCGATCTGGCCGCGAAATTTCCGGACATCGTGAAGGGACTCGAAGCCAAGATGGCCGCCGCGCGCGTACCTAATCCCGACTTCCCGCTCCCCGGCGTCGACCCGATGGCCGCTAATGGTGGCAAGGGAAAGAAGAAGGCCGCGAAGAAGTAAGGGCGGGGTAACAAATTTCGGGTGGCAGGTGGCGACCCCGGGTGGCAGGCGGCGGGATCACCTTTCACTCAAAGGGAAACCGGAGACCGGATGGCTGGCTGTGGCCCTGAATCAATTCAGTCCTCTATTCAGCCCTCAACGCAGTCCTCTACTCAGTCCTCACAGTTCCTCACAGCTCCTCAATCCCTTCCCTCAACTCCGCGGCTTTCTTCTTCACGGCGGCCTTCTCCGCCGGCGACATGTTCGCGGCCTGACGCACGGCCATGCCGATGCGCGGGTTGTTGAGGAAGCGGTCCTGATGCCGCAGCCAGAAATCCCAGTAGAGGGCATTGAGCGGACAGGCCAGTGGTCCGGTGCGATCCTTGGGGTCATACGGACAGCCGCCGCAATAATTGGACATCTTGGAGACGTAACTCGCGGCGCAGCAGTAAGGCTTACTGGCCAGGAAGCCGCCGTCGGCGTGCTGGCTCATGCCGATGACGTTCGGAAGCTCGACCCACTGGAAGGCGTCGATGTAGACGCCGAGATACCAGCGCTCGACCTCCGCAGGATCGACGCCCGCGGTCAGGCAGAAGGATCCGATGACCATCAGGCGCTGGATATGATGCGCATAGGCGGTCTCGAGCGACTGGCCCACGGAGTGGCGCATGCAGTTCATCTTCACCTTGCCGGTCCAGAACCAGGACGGCAGCGAGAGCGTGTGGCCGAGCCCGTTGGCGTCGGCGTAGCCCGGCATCTTGGCCCAATAGACGCCACGGATGTATTCGCGCCAGCCGATGATCTGCCGGACGAACCCTTCCGTGGCCGCCAAAGGGTAACGCTTCGGCTCGCGCGTGTGCGCGTGGGCGGCGGCCTCGGCGACTTCCGCCGGCGTCAGCAGCTTCACGTTCAGGGCGAAAGACAGCCGGGAGTGGAAGAGCCGATCCGAGGACGTGTGCATGGCGTCCTCGTAGTCACCGAAATCAGGCAGGCCCCGCTCGATGAAGGCGTCCAGCTGCTTGAGCGCCTCCTTACGATCGACAGGCCAAGGGAAGTCCTTCTCTGACGGCTTACCCATGGTCTTCACCCCGGCGGCCTGTATCTCGGCCCAGATCGCTGAGTGGTCGTGTGAGACGTCCCAGGTCGTGGGCGGAGGCGGCGTGCCCTTCCACGGCTTCCGGTTCTCCTTGTCGTAATTCCATTCTCCCCCGGCCGGTGTGCCGTCCTCCTCCATCAGCAGGCGCGTCCGGACACGCATCTTGCGATAGTAAGACTCCATCAGCCAGCGCTTGGCGTCCTTCTGGAAATGGGCCGCCACGCCGCCGCGACCGTCGAGGAAGTGCTCGGAGCTGACGCAGGCCGAGACCAGGCCGCAGCCGGCGGCGAAGGCCCGTAGATCCTGATCGAGGCGCCACTCGTCCGGCTCCTGGTATTCGAAACGCGTGGCCTTGGTCTCCTTGAAGACCTGCTGCAGGTTCTCCGCGAAGTTCTGGCGGTTATTCTTATCGCCCAACCGGAAGTAACGGACCTGATGGCCTTGCTTCGTCAGCAGCTCGGCCATCCGACGCATCCCGGCGAAGATCGCGATGACCTTCTGGGCATGATGCACGACGTAATCCGTCTCGGAACGGACTTCCATGAGCACGTAGGTCACGGACGCATCCTTCTTGCCGAACCAAGAATGCTCCGGGTTCAGCTGGTCGCCGAGGATAAGACGGACGGTGGAGGGCACGTCCGCAAGGGAAGACGAAACGCCCTACTGGCAAGCGAAGCAGATAGGTAGTGACAGCACTACGTGCTGTCCTGCTGGGAAGCGATTATCAGCGCGTCCGATTTGCCGATACGGACGGATCTGGCTCTTTCGACCGCATGCGTGGCGTCAAAAAAGAGAACCTTCCGGCCAAGACCTGTCCGACCTGCCAAAGGCCGTTCAGCTGGCGCAAGAAGTGGGAGCGCTGCTGGGCGGAGGTTCGTTTCTGCAGCGACGCCTGCCGCAAAGGCACGCCGCGCGGTAAGGCACAAAAAAGCCCGGGGTCACCGGGCTGATGCAAACCTCGGGCCCTCCGGCCCTCTGGTCCTCGTGTCCTCGATTACTTAGGTCCGCCCTGGCGACGGGTGCCCGGACGACCGAAGGGGCGATAGTTGCCCTGCGAGGCGCGGAAGCCACCGTGACGACCCCCCTGCGGACGGCCTTCGCGTTCGCTGTGGTGCGCGCCGGCGCGGGGATCCTGGTGGCGCTGGAAATCTTCCGGGGTACGGGGCGGAGCCTGCTGGGTGTAATCGAAGCCCTGCAGCTTGCCGCAATGGAGGTGCTTGCCGACGATGCGCTCGAGGCGGCGGAGCTCGCCGAGGTCTTCGCGGGTGACGAAGGTGATGGCGGTGCCGGTCGCGAGCGCGCGGCCGGTACGGCCGATGCGGTGGACGTAGTCTTCGAGCTGGTCAGGGAAGTCGAAGTTGAAGACGTGGGAGATGCCGTCGACGTCGATGCCGCGCGAGGCGATGTCGGTCGCGACGAGCACGCGGATCTCGTTATTCTTGAAGGCCTGCAGGGCGCGCTGACGCTGGCTCTGCGAGCGGTTGGCGTGGATGGCGGCGCAGCTGATGTCTTCGCCCTGGAGCTTGCGGCAGATGCGGTCGGCGCCGTGCTTGGTACGCGCGAAGACGAGGACCATCTTCAGGGCTTCGTCCTTGAGGAGGTGATGCAGCATGACCTGCTTGAGCGCGCCCGGGCACTCATAGAGGAGCTGGGTGACGGTCTCGGCAGGATTGGAGCGGCGGCCGACCTCGATCAGCTTCGGCTCGCGCTGGTACTGCTTCGTGAGGGTCTCGATCTCGCGGGAGAGCGTGGCGGAGAACATCAGGGTCTGGCGCTCCTTCGGGAGGGCGCGGACGATGGTGTTGATCGCGGGCAGGAAGCCCATGTCCAGCATGCGGTCGGCTTCGTCGAGGACGAGGTATTCGACGGCGGAGAAGTCGCCATGGCCCTGGCCGCCGAGATCGAGGAGACGGCCCGGGGTGGCGATGAGGAAGTCACAGCCGCGACGGAGAGCGGCGATCTGGGGGCGTTCGGAGACGCCGCCGTAGCAGGTGGCGACGGTGGCGCCGGAGTAACGGGAATAGGCGGCGACGTTCTCGGCGATCTGGACGACCAGCTCGCGGGTCGGGGCCAGGATCAGGCAGCGGACGCGGCCCTGGTGGGCGCCGGACTTGGTCTGCACCAGCTTGGTCAGCAGCGGGAGGGTGAATGCGGCGGTCTTGCCGGTACCGGTCTGGGCGACGCCGATGACGTCGTGCCCCTCGATGATGACCGGAATGGAAGCCTTCTGGATCGGCGTCGGCTCGGTGTAGCCCTGGTCGGCTACGGCTTTGAGAATGGAGGCGTCTAGGCCTAGGGAATCAAACGACATTGAGGCAAAGTGAGTAGAGGAAATGGAAAGGGCGAGAATAATGGGCGGAGATACAATTCAGGGGCAGGGACGGTTTTCGATGCCTAGGGACAGGCACAGTCGCAGGCTCAAAACCCAAGGTCAGCCCCTGAGCCTTTCACCTCCTATCCCTGTCCCTGTCCCTCGTGCAGAAGCTGGCCCGCCAGGCCAGCTTCTGCACGATTGCACTCCACCCCACCCTGCTTACTAAAGCCTCACCCACCAACAGCATGACGACCAAGCAACCCGACGGCTGGAGCTCCAAACTGGGCGTGATCATGGCCGTAGCCGGCAGCGCCGTCGGCTTGGGCAACTTCCTCCGCTTTCCCGGCCTCGTCGCCGACAAGGAGACCGGCGGCGGCGCCTTCCTGATCGCCTACTTCATCTCCCTCCTGATCGTCGGCCTGCCGATCTGCTGGGTCGAATGGACGCTCGGACGCTTCGGCGGCACGCAGGGCTACAACTCTTCCCCGGGCATCTTCCACGCCATCATCCGCAAGCCGTGGGGTAAATATGTCGGCCTCCTCGGCTTCATCATCCCGGTCGGCGTGTATTTCTATTATGTCGTCATCGAGTCCTGGTGCCTCGGCTACGCGTGGAACAGCTTCAGCGGCGGACTCGATCTCGGCAAGGACCCCAAGACCTACGCTGCCGCCTTCGCCTCGTTCACCGGCCTCAATGCCGACGGCGCCGTCCTCGGACTCGGGAAGCCGTTCCTGTTCTTCATCGGCGTCTTCGTCCTGAACTTCGTCATCATCTACCGCGGCCTCTCCAAGGGCATCGAGTTCATCTGCAACTGGGGCATGCCGCTCCTCATCGCCATCGCCCTCATCCTGCTCGCGCGCGTGCTGACGCTCGGGACCCCCGACCCATCGAAGCCAGAACTCAGC
Source organism: Opitutales bacterium (assembly GCA_044378215.1). GTDB lineage: Bacteria > Verrucomicrobiota > Verrucomicrobiia > Opitutales > UBA953 > UBA953. The sequence continues at coordinate 1,342 of JBILXR010000039.1, read as the reverse complement.
GTCTGGAACGGCCTCGGCTACATGTGGAATCCGCACGACATCTCCAAAGGTCTCTCCAACCCGGCGGTCTGGCTCAAGGCCGCCTCCCAGATCTTCTTCACCCTGTCCGTCGGCTTCGGCGTGATCATCACCTACGCCAGCTACCTCAAGAAGAACGATGACGTCGTCCTGAGCGGCCTGACCGCCACCGCGGCCAACGAGTTCTGTGAAGTCGGTCTGGGCGGCCTGATCACCGTGCCGGCCGCCTTCGCCTTCCTCGGCGCCTCGGCCGTCGCCGGCGGCACCTTCGCCCTCGGCTTTAATGTGCTACCGCAAGTCTTCGCCGGCATGCCCTACGGCCATCTCTTCGGCGGCCTCTTCTTCACCCTGCTCTTCATCGCCGCCATCACTTCGTCGCTTTCGATGCTGCAGCCCGGCATCGCCTTCCTCGAGGAAGGCCTCGGCCTGGATCGCCGCGGCTCGGTCACGCTGCTCGGCCTGATCACCGCGGTCGGCTGCACGCTCGTCGTCTACTTCAGCCAAGGCCTGAAGGCGCTCTCGACGGTCGACTTCTGGATCGGCGACATCGGGATCTTCCTGCAAGGCACGCTGCTGATCTACATCTTCAACCTTTCTTTCGGCACCGAACGCGGTTGGACCGAAGCCCATCATGGCGCCGATATCCGTATCCCGCGGATCTTCAAATTCGTCATCCGCTGGCTCTCTCCGGCCTTCCTGACCGCCATCTTCGTGATGTTCGTGCTCAAGAATGTCGCCGGCTGGAATCTCTCCCTGAGGTCGCCGGTCTTCACCCCGACCGACCCCATCCTCGACCTCATCGGGGGTCCGGGCCATCCGGCCAGCGGCGTCGCCCGCCTGACGGCCTTCTTCCTGCTGCTCTTCGCCGGCTTCTCGGCGCTGATGATCCATCGCGCCGGTAAACGCTGGGACGGCCGCTAAGCCTTCGACTTTACGACCATGACACTCGCTGGACTCCTCTTCATGCTCATCTCGGTGGGCGCGGTGACCACGCTGTTCGTGTGGTGCCTCGTCAAGGTGCTCACGGGCAAGAAGAACCCCGATCACCTCGCGCACGTCGAGCCGGTCGAGACCAAGGACCTCGACCGCCGCTGAGCGGGCCGACGGCCGCACATCGAGCGACGGGGCTGGTCGAGGAAACTGCTTCTTTTCAATGGCCGCAGCCCTGCCCTATACCGCCATCCCCCCCCGACCCCGCCAAATTGGTCTTTGACTAGGGTTTTCCCCGTCCGTTAACCATACCCCTCGATTCCGTCCGTCCCGACCCCATGAAACGCACCCATACCTGCAACGCCCTCCGCCCCGCCGACGCCGGCCAGACCGT
>JBILXR010000180.1:0-3885 GCA_044378215.1 Opitutales bacterium | reverse complement strand
CCGCCCGCGCCGCCCTGCCCGGGCGCGGGCGGAGGAGCCTGCGCGAAACCGAGGACGGTCAAGGCGCACCAGCCGAAGCAAGAAAAGATGAGGTGACGCATGGCAGGGAGATTCAGAAACGTTCGAGAGCTTCGACGACCAGCAGGTCGCGGGTGACGCGCAGCTTGCACTTGAAGCGCTGGCCAACCTCGAAGGAGTCGGCGGAACCGGCGGGAATGAAGATCGGGATGCGGCCGACGGGGTCCTTGCTGATCGGCTTGACGGCGAGCACGCGTCCGCGGCCTTCGACGAAGGCGAGCTGCTGTTCGACCTGGCACTCGAGTCGGTAGCTATTGCCCTGGAGCGTCGCCCAATCCCGGCGGTAGGTCTCGACCGAGAACGGGGTCAGATCCGCGAAGCGACCGCCACCGCCCATGCGGGGCACGACGATCGCGACCAGGATCACGATGACCACGACAGGGATGCCGAGGGCGAAGAAGAGGGGGTTGATCTTGGACATGCGGAAGAAAGGGCGCAGGCTACCCTGCTCCACCAGCCTAGGCGGGTTTGGGATTTGTTCCAGCGATTTCCCCTCCTGAGGTAAATCCGATGACCAGCGGGACCGAGTGCACGCTGGTCAAACCTTAGCTCCAACGCTTCTGCTGGCAGCCGAAGACGACCAGACAGATGCCGAAAAGCCCTTGGATCAGGAGCACCGCCAAGCCTTCCGTGGTGCTGGCCACGTATGCGCTCTGGTTGGGCATGCTGGCGGTATAAGCATCATAAAGGGGCAGGCCCATCATGGATTTCATATAGCCCGACCAGCCCCAGTAGGCGTTGATGAAAGGACGGCAGAGCCAGGTCAGCGCCGGCGGCAGGGCCAGGACGACCCCCGAGAGGGGCAATTGGAAGCCCACCAGGTAGATCGAGAGCAAGGACGACTTCTCGGGCGAGGTCAGCATCGCGGAGAAGCCCAGGCAGACCACGGACATCGAAACGCAGCTCCCGGCAAGGATGGCCAGTTGCTCGGCCCAAGGGCCCGGGAAATTGCAGACGAGTTTCACGAAGAAACACATCCAGACACCCTGGGCGATGCCGATGAGCGAGACGAAGACGATCTTGGAAAACGCGTAAGCCCACGGACGCAGCCCGGTCATGCGCTCCTTCTCGTAGAGCACGCGCTCGGCGGAGATCTCGCGGCCGCCGTTATTGGCGCCCATGAGCGTGAGCAGGATGACCTGGAACATCACCAGACCGGCGGCAAGCCCGGCCAGCTGGGCGTTGGCCATCTGGACACCCAAGGCCTGCTTCACCTCCTCCATCGAGGCGGTGTTGCGATCCATCGGGATCTTAAGGACATCCCAGGAACCTTCGAGGTTGAAGATGATGACGAGCAGCGGGAAGCCGAACGTGATGGCGAGCGTGAGCCCGAGATAACCGGTGTCGCGGAAGAAGAGCTTCAGCCGACGCGAGAGCAGCGTGGTGAACTGCGACACGCCACCGGGGACGAACGGCTCGGCGAGCGGCTCGATCTCGGCCGGCGCGCCGACCTTGGCCACCGCGTCGGCATAAGATTCCGGGTGCTCGGCCTGATGGATGGCCCAGCGGTCGCGCCAGGTCGCCAGGTCGGAGGCGTTCAGCACCTCGTAGAGGCGGAGACCATCCGGGATCCCGAAGTAACCCAGCAGTTCGTCGGGCGAGCCTTGGAAGACCACGTCGCCCTGATAGACGACCGTGACCCAGTCGAACTGGTTCAGCTTGCCGAGATTGTGGATGATGCAGACGAAGCTCTTGTGGTGCGACTCGGCGAGATTACGTAGGAGCGCCAGGATCTGGTCCTCCGACTGCGGATCCAAGCCCGAGGTGACCTCGTCACAGACCATGCAGGCCGGATCGAGGGTGAGTTCCAGGCCGAGGGAGAGACGACGGAGCTGGCCGCCAGAAAGGGCCGAGACGCGCTTGTCGCGATGCGGCGACATGCCGGTGACGCCGAGCACGGCCTCGAGACGCCGGGTACGCTCGGCGGCGTCGGGCACCGCCAATTCCAAGGCGTAGCCCAAGGATTCCGCGACGGTCAGCTGGGCCTGGGCGGCGGTGAACTGAGGAGCGAAACCGACCTTACCGATAAGGTCCTCGGTGCAGGTGATGCGTTGGCCGGCGAGGCTCGCTTCACCCGTCGAAGGCAGGATGCCCAGAATGGCCTTCATCAGGGTCGTCTTACCGCAACCCGAAGGCCCGATGACGGCGTTGAGTCCGCGGGGCAGGAAGCGGGCGTTGGCGCCGTCGAGGATGACGGGGCCGTCGGCGCCCGCCCTTACGGTGAGATTCTCGCAGCTCAGCATCGGTTGCAGTCTTGCCTCACCCCTTCGCAGCGTAAAGGCTTATCACCATGAGACCCCTCGCCCTCGCGCTGCTCGCCGCCCTGGCCCTCGTCCCGCAGGCCGAAGCCCTGCAGATGACCAAGAAAGCCATCCGCAACCCAGGCATCTTCGGCATCAAGATCGCCCGGACCGACATGGCCTTCTACGGCCGCGCGGACGCCATCCTCTCGATCTCCTTCCAGGAGTTCACTACTGGGGCCTTCATTGTCTCTGAAGTCGTGATCGACATGAAAGACTCACATCAGCAACTGCGCATATACCATACGCGCCCGCCCGGCACGGCTGACGTCGCCAACCGAGCCAACCGCGCCAGCGAGGCCAACTCGCAGAACCGCGGCCTGGATCCCAGCCAGGCGTCGAAGCTCCCGATCCCGAGCCAGCTCGCGGCCGTCGAGTCGAAGGTGAACAACATGATCTCGGGCACCACCGGTGACATCGTCGTGAAGACTTACCCGACCACCACCCACGCCAAGACCGTCGAAATGGTCGTCGCCACCAAAGCGGAACTGCAGCGCCTGTACTCTAACCTGATCACCCTTTACACCGGCTTCGAAGTCGAAGCCCCGGACGGCGCCTCGGTGGAAGGCTCCAACGCGGCCAGGGCCGCCATGACGACCACCGGCACGGCCCCGACCATCAAGATCACCCAGATCGGCGGGGTGCTCTTCACCGTCGAATAAGCGGGACGGCCTCGGTCCGACCCCGTTTTCAAGCGGTCCGCCCCTCTCCGGAGGGCTCGGGCAAGTCCGGCTTGACCGTTCCCGCGGGCTTCGCTTGTGTCCGCCCTTACTCCCATGGCCTCCCTACCCGTCAATCGTATCAAGAAGAAGAACATCATGAGCTACAATGGTGAGCTCTGCATCGTTCTCGAGTGCCTTGTCCGCACCCCCCCGAACAACGCCTCCTACGTCCAGATGGAACTCCGCTCCATCAAGACCGGCGCCAAGATCCCGGTCCGCTGCGGCATCGGAGTCAGCTTCGAAGTCTTCGACAACAGCATCAAGTCCCTCGAGTTCTCCTACGAAGCCGACGGCAGCTACGTCTTCGCCGACACCAACACTAACGAGGAGTATTACATCTCGGCCACCACCCTCGCGGACTCCAAGGAGTTCCTGATCTCGGGCACCTCCTACATGGTCCTCTTCGTCGAAGACAAGCCGGTCACCGTCGATCTCCCCCCTTCCGTCACCGTCGAAGTCCTGGAAGCCCCGCCCGCCGTCAAGGGCGACACCGCCGGCAACGTCCAGAAGACCGTCACCTGCGAGAACGGCCTCCAAGTCAACGTACCGCTCTTCATCAAGCAGGGCGAGAAGATCAAGGTCAGCACTGAGAATAAGGAATACCTCGGTCGCGCTTAAGCCGCCCTTACAGCCCCCTTCGAGAACCCCGGACCGCCGGGGTTCTTTGTTGGCCGGACGGACCGAAAGGAGCGTAGACCCGCAGGGATTCGAACCCCGACAAAGTGAACCAAAATCACTTGTGCTACCGTTACACCACGGGTCTGCGCATCCCGACTGAACAGCGA
>JBILXR010000179.1:0-3896 GCA_044378215.1 Opitutales bacterium | reverse complement strand
TGATGATGACCATGCGCGTCTTCGGGGTGAGCGCGGCGGTCAGCTGGGCCGGGGTGATCTTGAAGCCGGTGACGTCCTCGGCGTTGACGACGACGGGCGTGCCGCCGGCGAGCTTCACCATCTCAGGATAGCTCACCCAATACGGGGCCGGGATGACGACTTCATCGCCCGCGCTGATCGTGGCGAGGATGGCGAGGTAGCAGGACATCTTGCCGCCCGGGGAGACGACGACGTTGGCGTCGGCGATGCCGGTGAAACCGCGGCGGGTGTAGTCTTCAGCGATGGCCTTGCGGAGAGCGGGGATGCCCGGCGTGGGGGCGTACTTGGTCTGGCCTTCGGCCAGGGCCTTGGCGCAGGCGTCCTTGACGAACTGCGGGGTGTCGAAGTCGGGCTCGCCGACGCCGAAGCCGACGACGTCCTTGCCGGCGGCCTTGAGGGCCTTCGCCTTGGCATCGACGGCGAGAGTCGGTGAAGGGGCGACGTTGCGGGCCCAGGAGGAGAGAGCGGGATTCGACATGGCGTAGAGCCCCCACGCAAAGGACTCCCGGCGGATTGGCAAGACTGAGTAAAAGGGCCAGGGCCAGGGACAGGGCTAGGGCTAGTCAAAGTAAGCCGACGCCAACTGACCTGGACATTCCTCTTAGCGTCTAGCCCTGGCCCTAGCCCAGGCTCTGGCCGACATCTGATTCGCTCCGCGGATCAGATATCGATGGCGTCGTCCTTGGCCTTCTGGGCGTTGGCCTTGGCTTCGTTGGCCCGGCGCAGCGGCTTGAGCTGGTCGATGCCGACCGTGGACGAGATCATCCAAGAGGTGATGGAGATCGTGAGGGTCGCCATGGCCCAGTTGTTCAAGTGGAAGTCCTTGATGAGGCTATCGGTCAGGGCGAGGATCGCGCCATTGGTCACGAAGAGCACCAGATAGGCGCCCAGGCCGAGCGTCAGGATCAGGATGGGAATCGAGACGATCATGAAGACCGCCAGGAGGAAGGGACGCAGGAAAGAGTTGAACAGGCCGAGGACCACGGCGACGACGGCCAGGGTCACGGGGTCGCCGTAGGTGAGGAAGCCGAAATACTTGGCCAAGAAAACCCCCAAGGCGAGGGAACCCCATTCGAGGACCAAGACTCCGAGACGACGCGCGACTTCCATCCCCGTATCATACCACAGGAAAGCCCCCCGACAAGGGGGACTTTTCCCGCAGCAGGCTCAGCGGGCGTGACGGACGTCCTCGCCGGAGAGCAGGAAGATGACCTGTTCGGCGATGTTCTTGGAGTGATCTCCGATCCGCTCGAGCGCCTTCGAGATGAAGATCAGCTCGACGTGGGAGGCGGACACCTTGGCGGCGTCGCCGGCCTTGCCGAAGAGCTCTTCGTAGTTCTTGCGGTTCAGGGCGTCGATCTCGGCGTCGCGGTCAAGGACCAGACGGGCCTTGGCGATATCGCCCTCGATGAAGCTGTCGATGGCCAGGCGCAGGACTTCGCAGGCGATGATGCCTTCGGCCGGGACGTGCAGCAGGTCCTTGAGCGGACCGCGCTCAGAGATGACCATGGCGCGCTTGGCGATGACGGAGGCCTCGTCGGCGATGCGCTCGAGGTCGTGGCCGATGTCGCGGGCGGCGAGGAGCAGGCGGACGTCGCTGCCCATCGGGCCGAAGAGCGTCAGGTAGCGCATGATTTCACGGTCGACGCGCTTCTCGAGCTCGTCGACGCGATCGTCCATGCCGCGGACCTGGAGGGCCAGGGAGTCGTCGCCGTTCTCGACGGCGCGGAGCACGAGGCGGGTCATGTCGAGCGAACGCTCGCCCATCAGGATCAGGTCGTCCCGGAGCTGGCGGAGTTCGTCGTGGAAGAAGCGTTGCATGGTCTTTTGGTTTTAAAAATCAGCCGAAGCGACCCGAGATGTAGGCCTCGGTCTGGGGCTGCGTCGGGTTCATGAAGATCTTCTCGGTGGTGTCGTATTCGATCTGCTTGCCGAGGTAGAAGAAGGCGGTGCGGTCGGAGACGCGGGCGGCCTGCTGCATCGAGTGGGTGACGATGACGATGGTGAATTGGTCCTTGAGCTCGTGGATGAGCTCCTCGATCTTGCCGGTCGCGATCGGGTCGAGGGCCGAGCAAGGCTCGTCCATCAGCAGGATCTCGGGGCGGTTGGCGATGGCGCGGGCTATACAGAGACGCTGCATCTGGCCGCCGGAGAGGCCGAGCGCGCTGTCATTGAGGCGATCTTTCACTTCATCCCAGAGGGCGGCCTTGCGGAGGGAGGTCTCGCAGGCCTCCTCGAGCACGGCGCGATCGCGGACGCCGACCACGCGCAGGGCGTAGACGACGTTCTCGAAGATGGACTTCGGGAAGGGGTTGGACTTCTGGAAGACCATGCCCACGCGGCGGCGGAGGGAGATGACTTCCAGGCCGGGGTCGTAGATCGAACGGCCGTTGATGGTGATATCGCCCTCGTGACGGATGCCGTCGACGAGGTCGTTCATGCGGTTCAGGTTGCGCAGGAGCGTGGACTTACCGCAACCGGACGGGCCGATGAAGGCGACGACCTGGCGCTCAGGGATGTCGAGGGAGATGGCGTCGAGGGCCTTCTTCTCACCATACCAGAAACCGAAGTCACGGATGCTGATGTAGTCCTTGCGGCCTTCCCGTTCGGCGGCGGGGCGGACTTTGATACGGGATGAAGAAGGAGGATTCATGATCTGGGGCATGAGGTGGTTTGTGTTTAGAAGGAAGCCCCCTTGAAGCGAGCGCGGAGGCGGTTGCGGATCCAGATCGCGCCGATGTTCAGGCAGACGACCAGGACGATGAGCAGCAGCGTGGTCGCGAAGACCATCGGGCGGGCCGCGTCGGAGTCGGGCGACTGGAAGCCGAGGTCATACACGTGGAAGCCCAGGTGCATGAACTTGCGGTCCATGTGCAGGAAAGGGGCGGAGCCGTCGAAGGGCAGCGAGGGGGCGAGCTTCACGACGCCGACCAGCATGAGCGGGGCGACCTCCCCTGCCCCACGGGCCATGGCCAAGATGACGCCGGTCAGGATGCCTGGCGCGGAGGCCGGCAGAAGGATGTCGCGGATGGTCTGCCACTTCGAGGCGCCGGTGGCCAAGGAAGCCTCCCGCATGCCGCGCGGGACGGCCGCCAGGGCTTCTTCGGTGGCGACGATGACGACCGGCAAGGTCATCAGGGCGAGCGTGAGCGAGCACCAGAGCAGGCCGCCCGTGCCGAAGACCGGCGTGTTGTTGTTATACTTCAGCTGGTCGGCGAAGAACAGCTGGTCGATCGAGCCGCCGAGGACGTAGACGAAGAAGCCTAAGCCGAAGACGCCGAAGACGATCGAGGGCACGCCGGCGAGGTTGTTGACGCTGATGCGCACGATGCGCAGCACGGCGCCCTGCTGGGCGTATTCGCGCAGATAGATGGCGGTGATGACGCCGAAGGGAGTGACCAGCAGGCTCATGAAGACCGTCATCACGAGCGTGCCGAAGATGGCCGGCATCAGGCCGCCCTCGGTGTTGGCTTCGCGGGGTTCGTCGAAGATGAACTCACCGAGGCGGGAGAAGCAGAGCTTCACGCGCCCCCAGGTGTCTAGGCGGTTCGGGAACCAGGCGCGGATGACCTGCGTCAGGGGCACGACGACCTCACGGCCGGCGGCGTCCTGCGAGACCAGCGAAGCGACCGCCCCACCGGCGACGACCTTCTTGGCCTCTTCCTGCAAGGCCGCGAAACGTCCATCAAGGACGGCGATCTCCTTCTGCAAAGCGGCGATCTCGTCAGCGAGCTTCAGGTCCTCGGCCCGGCGCAGCGAGACCTTGGCCTTATCCATGGCGGCATTGACGTCGCCGATGCGGTGGCGGGTGATCTCGATGAGCTTCTCGCGTACGGCCGCGGCGGCGGCGACTTCGA
>JBILXR010000002.1:0-45676 GCA_044378215.1 Opitutales bacterium | reverse complement strand
CGGAGCCGCGGTGCGTTTCCAGATCGTGTAGAGCGAGCGACGCCAGAGACCTTCGCCCATGTCGGCCTTGTAATTGCGCATGTCGCCGTAGACGCTGGTCTCGTCCCAGACCGCTTCGGGCATGTAAGGCTTCACGCTCGGGCCGCCTTGCTTGTCGACGAGCAGGCCAGCGGTCCAGAGGGCTTGGTCGCGGATGACTTCGGCCGGCAGGCGGAAGCGGGGGCCGCGGGCGAGGAGGCGATTGTCAGGGTCTTTCTCGAGCATCTCGGGCGTGACGGCGGCGCTGCGACGGTAGGCTGAGCTCATCATGATCAGCTTATACATCGCCTTCATGTCCCACTTACGATCGACGAATTCGACGGCGAGCCAGTCGAGCAGTTCCGGGTTGGTCGGCCATTCGGCCTGCGAGCCGAAGTTCTCGGAAGTCTTCACGATACCGATGCCGAAGAAACGTTCCCAGGCTCGGTTGACCCAGATACGTCCCGTGAGCGGGTGCGTGCCGCTGGTGAGCCAGCGGGCGAAGCCGAGACGGTTGTTCGGTTCGCCGGCGGGCATCGGCGGCAGGGCACGGAAGAGGGCGCGTTCGACCTTGGGGCCGATCTTATCGTATTCGCCGCGCAGGAGCACGAACGCGTCGCGGGGCTTAGGGAGTTCATTCATCACCATCACCGTGACCGGCGCGCTATTGGCCGTCTCGAAGGCCAGCTTGGCGGCGGCGACCTTGGCGGTCGCGGCATAACGCGGATGTTCGGGGCTATCGGTGAAGAGTTTCTCGAGCGCTTTCTTGTCAGCGGCTGTCAGTTTCTCCGCGGGCTTTCCCATCAGGCGGCGGGCGGCCTCGGCGGTAGGGTCGGACTTGAGCGAGAGCAGTTTCGGATCTTGGCCCGAGACATTCAGTCGGAAGCGGCCGATGCTGTGATTGGCGAAGGAATCGTGGCGCATCACCACGATGAGCTTGGCGCCAGCCGGTACGGTGGTCGGCGCGAACGAGAAGATCGCCTTACGGGGGACACGGTTCTCGGGCAGATTGCCGCCGATCGCCCAGCCCGGGTTGTTGCTGTCCGCTTTCTTCGCCTTCCCCTTCACCATCGGCGCCGGAGCGAGTTTGGCGATACTCCAGCCGGGCTGGTCGTAGTCAGTCTCCGCTTTGATCAAGGGGAGGGCCGTCGTCTTGCCGTCAGCCGTACGCAGGCGGACCTCTAAACCGCTGAGCACGAAGTTACCATTGAAGGCGCGGCCGAGGCTCTTACCCGGATGGGAGTCGTCGGGCAGCGCTTCAAGGCGCACGGCGGTCAGCAGTCCGGCCGTGAGCGGGGCTTCGACCACGTAGGTCTCCTTGGCGGCCGTGCCACCGGAGACGAGCCAGGAGCCGTCGTCGAGGCGTTTGAACTCGGCATTCTCCTTGGCGGACACCTTCTCATCGGACAAGGGCTGCCAGGCTACGCCTTCCTTGGAGAAGGCGGTGCGCTGACGGTCCAACCACTTGGCCAAGAGCTCCGGCTGGGAGGTCGGGATGGCCTTGAGGGCGGCTTCGGCGGAGGCGAGAGCGGCGCTCGTGGCGTCGATCTGTTTCTGCTGTTCCTCGGTAGGAAGGGAAAGCAGCGGGGCGGTGTTGCCGCCACGGCGGGTGCCGCCGGATCCGCCGAATTCGCCGAGCACGCCAGATTCGTCGTTGGAATTGAAGTAGGCGAAAAACTGGTAGAACTCCTTCTGGGAGATCGGGTCGTATTTATGATCGTGGCAACGGCAGCAGTTCATCGTCAGGCCCATCCAGGTGGAACCCGTGGTCTCGATGCGGTCGATGACATTCTCGGCGAACCATTCCTCGACGATGCGGCCTCCTTCGCCGTTGAGGCGGTGGTTACGGTGGAAGGCCGTGGCGACGATCTGATCGCGGGTGGCGTTCGGGAGAAGGTCGCCGGCGAGCTGTTCGACCGTGAAGGCGTCGAAGGGTTGGTTACGGTTGAAGGCCTTGATCACCCAGTCACGGTAAGGCCACATCGTGCGCTGCGTGTCGCTCTGGAAGCCGTTCGAGTCGGCATAGCGGGCGAAGTCGAGCCACTGCATCGCCATGTTCTCACCATAGTGCGGGGAGGCGAGGAGACGGTCGAGGGCCTTGGACCAGGCTTCAGACGAGTTGTCGGTGAGGAAAGCCTGCAGGTCGGCGTCGGAAGGCGGCAGGCCGGTGAGGTCGAGGGCGGCGCGGCGAAGGAGCGTGGCCTTGGGGGCGTCGCTGTTGGGCTTGAGTCCCTTGGCGGTGAGGCCTTGGGCGAGGAAGGCATCGATCGCATTGCCGCCGGCGGGAATCGTCGGGACGGCCGGTTTGACCGGAATCTGGAAAGCCCAGTGACCCTGATACTCGGCGCCTTCCTTGATCCACTGTTCGACGAGGGCGATCTGGGCTTTGGTGAGCACCTTATGAAACTCCGCCGGCGGCATGTGGTCGTCGGCATCGTCGGTGCGCAGGCGCTTCATGACTTCGCTTTTTTCCGGGTGTCCCGGTAAGATGGCCGGTTCGCCGGACTTGCCGCCCTTGCGCGCCGCATCGAGCGAATCAAGACGGAGCTTACCCTTGATCTTGTTCTCGTCAGGGCCGTGGCAGGCGTAGCAGGTGTCGGAGAAGATCGGCCGGATGTCCCGGTTGAACTGGACACGTTCCGCGGCGAACGCCGAGGTCAGGAACAGGGCGCCGGCGGCGGCGAGACAATAGCGGGGAAGGCGCATGGGGCTTGCGAATAAAGACATTAAAGACGAGCGCGGGTTCATAGCAATTAGCACTTAATAAAAAAACCCCTCAAATGAGGGGTTTTGGAGAGGACTGGTAGCCCGCCTTACTTGGCGGCTAGGTCCTTGATGGAGAGGTCACGGAAAGCGACCGGATCATTATGGCCGGCGAAACCGAAGTAGCCTTCGGTCAGGCCGAGACCGGGGCGCTTCTTCTTGCCCATGACCGATGACAGGTCGACCTTGGCGAGGTCGGCGTCCAGGATGACGAAGCCGTTGAGTTCGACTTTGATGGTTGAGCCGACGACGGTGACCTCTTGGAAGTTCCACTCGCCGGTCGGCCTCTGGAATCCGCGCTGGGCGCCCACCATGCCGTAGGCCGAACCGTGGACCTGACGGGGGTCGAGTTTGCCCTTCACCGTTTCATAGTCCTCAGCAAGGACCTGCAGTTCGCACATCGCGTCATAGGCTGGGTCACCCTTGCCCGGGTAGCGGATCGAGAGGCCGTTGTTGCCGGCCGAGGGGAGTTTGAATTGGAGACGGACCGTGAAGTCGCTGAGCTTGCGGTCGTAGAAAGGGTGCCCGCCCTTGCCCTTCTTGCAGACGATGGCTCCGTCGACGATCTCGTAGTTCTCGACCGGACCAGCCCAGCCCGTGAAGTCCTTGCCGTTGAAGATGGAGTTGAAGCCGGCCTTGCCGTGCGAGGCGAGGATGCGGTTGGCTTCGTCCCCGGCGATCTCGCGGATCGCGATGTTACGCCAGCGGATCGGGGCGCCGTGGGTCTGCAGGGAGATCGGGCCCTTGGCAGGGACGGACGCCTTGCGGTCGTAGTAGTTCTCGAGGATCGCGTGATCGACGGTGTGCTTGCCGTTGAGCCAGATGCTCACGCGGGCTCCGACCATCACGACGCGGAGGGTGTTCCATTCGCCGGCCGGCTTGTCAGCCAGCACGAGGGGGTCCTTGCCCGGCTTGCCGGGGGAGTTGTTCCAGAGCGCGCCGGAACCGAGCTGGCAGCCGTGTTTGAAGGATTTCTCGTCGGTGGGGTCCCAGATCTGGACCTGCGGCACGCCGCGGAGGTAGACGCCGGAGTCGCCCTTGGGGGCCATGTTGTATTCGAGGACCAGTTCGAAGTCGCCGTAGTCCTTGTCGGTCGTGGCATAAGGACCGGTACCTGGATTGAAGATCTCGCCGTCCTTCACGGACCAGTGCTGCGGGAATTCGTCGCGCATCTTCTTGAGCATGGCGTCCTTCTTTTCGCCCGTGAGCTTGGCGACGGAGTGCGGGTTATGGCCGTGCCAACCCGCGAGGTCTTTCCCGTTGAAGAGCGATGTGAAACCGGCGGGCGGAACATCCGCGAAGAGCGCGGACGCCGTGACGGCGAGGAGGGTGGTGAGGAGGCGCATGACTGAAGAGGGGTAGGGGTGGGGGTAAGGGTGATTAGAGGGGTTCGAGGGTGCAGCGCTTGACCTCGAAGGCGCCGCCTTCGACCTGCAGGCCGATGAAGCCTTCGGAGAGATTGGTACCGGTGGCCTTGTTCACTTCCTTGCCGTTGACGAAGATCGTGACCGTGTTGCCGTCGCAGACCGTGGTGAAGGTGTTCCATTCGCCGGCCGGTTTCTCGGCGTCGGCCTGCTTGCCGAGGCGATAGCCACGGATCTTACCGGACTTCTTGTCCTTGAGCTCGGTGCCGCCGGAGAGCGTGGCGCCGTTCCAGAAGTAGAAGTCACCCTGGTTCTTGTGCATGCCTTGGCACTCGATGCTCTTCGGCCAGACCGCGTCGGGGGGCGTCATGTGCACGACCACGCCGGTATTGCCCGGTTTGGTGAAGCGCCATTCCACCGTGAAGCGATACTGTTTATAGCTCTGGGTGGTGCGAAGGAAGCCGCTGGGCTTGCCGGTGCACGCGAGGATGCCGTCCTTGATGGACCAGGAATCCTTGCCGCTTTCCGGGAAGATGACCCAGCCGGCGGTGTCCTTGCCGTTGAAGAGTTCGGTCTTCGCGGAAGGCGTGACGGCGTCGACGGCGAAGACGTGGACGAAGGCGGAAGCCAGCAGGGCGGCCGCAAGGGCGAGGCGGGGGAGGGGCATGGAACGACCTTACGGTTTCGTGCTGTCCGTTGAAGTCTAAACGCCGAAATTAAACGGCGTTAAAGTGTCGTTTACCGCTCAGGCCATGATGCCCTTCACGACCTTTCCGGCGACGCCCGTGAGGCGCACGTCGAGGCCCTGGAACTTCACGTTCAGGCGGTGATGATCGATGCCCATCAGCGCGAGCATCGTGGCGTGCAGGTCGTGGACATCGACGACGTTCTCGACGGCGTTATAGCCGAGTTCGTCGGTCGCGCCGTAGGTCGTGCCGGCCTTGACGCCGCCGCCGGCGAGGAAGACCGAATAGCCCGCGATGTGGTGGTCACGGCCGGTGCCTTGGCCCATCGGAGTGCGGCCGAATTCGCCGCCCCAGAGGATGAGCGTGTCGTCGAGCATGCCGCGCTCCTTGAGGTCGCGGATAAGGGCGCCGGTAGCCTTGTCCACGTCTTCCGCGCCCATCTTCATACCGTTGTCGAGGCCGCCGTGAAGGTCCCAGGCTCGGTGGTAGAGCTGGATCATGCGCACGCCGCGTTCGGCGAGGCGGCGGGCCATGAGGCAGTTGGAGGCGAAGGAGCCGTCGCCGATTTCTTTGATGCCGTAGGCTTCGATGGTCTTCGCGGACTCGCTCTTGAAGTCGAGCAGCTCGGGGACGCTCGACTGCATCTTGAAGGCCATCTCGTACTGGGCCACGCGGGTCGCGATCTCCGGGTCGACGGTCTCTTGGGCCAGCTGCCCGTTGAGACGGCGGATCTCGTCGATGACCTGGCGCTGCGTGCTCTGGCACACGCCTTCGGGGTTGCCGATGTAGTGGACGGCCTCGCCCTTGGATTGGAATTGGATGCCTTGGTATTTGCTGGGCAGGACGCCGCTGGACCACTGCCGTGAAGAAATCGGCTGCAGGCCGGTCCGGCCGGCGGAGGTCAGTACGATATAGCCCGGCAGGTTCTCCGTTTCAGAGCCAAGGCCGTAGAGCAACCAGGAGCCCATGCTCGGGCGTCCTTTGATGATGGAGCCCGTGTTGAAGAAGGCATGGGCCGTGTCGTGGTTGATCTGCTCGGTCTTCATCGAGCGGACGACGCACAGGTCGTCGGCGACCGAGCCGATGTGCGGGAAGATGTCGGTGAGCTCCATGCCCGACTTGCCCCACTTCTTGAATTCAAACGAACCCCCGCGGGCCTTGAGCACGGCGCCTTGGAGCTGGGCGATCTGCTGGCCCTTGGTGAACGATTCCGGGAAGGCCTGTCCGTCGAGTTTCTTCAGGACCGGCTTATTGTCGAAGAGCTCGAGGTGGGGAGGGCCGCCCGCCATGCAGAGGAAGATGACGCGCTTGGCCTTCACCGGGAGATGAGGGGCCTTGAGCGCTCCCTTGGAGAATTGAGCGGCGTGCAGGTCGGCGAAACCGGACTTCGCGGCGAGCATGGCGAAGGCCGCGCTGCCGAGGCCGTAGGCGCTCTTCGTGAGGAAGCTCCGTCGGTTGATCGACAGGACGTGGGCGACGGGGTCGTAAGGGCGCATGGGCTTAGTAGCGGGTGATCGCTTCGTGGGAGTTGAGGAGGACGCGGCAGGCTTGGGTCCAGGCCGCGAGTTCGGCAGGGTCGCCGGCGGAGGCCGGGCTCTGCCCGATCTTAAGGAGCTTGGTCGCGTCTTCGGGGTGAGCCGCGTAGTAGGCTTTCTGGTCGGCGACGAGTTTCTCGAGCGACGGGCGTTCGGAGGGCTTGATCTCACGCCCGACCGCGAGGCGGAAGGCGAAGGCGAAGCGATCCGCTCCGGCCGGCGTCGCCAGGAGGCGAGCCGCGAACGCGCGGGCGGCTTCGACGAAGACGGGGTCATTGAGCAGCGTCAGCGCCTGCTGCGGGGTATTGCTGTAGCTGCGGAGCGCGGTGCATTCATCGCGGGCGGGAGCGTCGAAGTTGACGAGCATCGGGTGCAGGAACATGCGTTGCCAGTGCATGTAGAGGCCACGGCGCCACTGGTCCGGACCGGTGCTGGCGACATAGGTGCGGTTCGGGAACTGGATCGGCTCGTAATAGCCGGCGGGCTGGTAGGGCTTGGCGCTGGGACCGCCGATGTCGGCGGCGTGCAACAGTCCCGCGACGGCGAGCGCGTTATCGCGGATGAATTCGGCGTCGAGACGGCGGGGATTCTGGGAGGCGAGCAGACGGTTGGCCGGATCGATCTCCTTGAGGTCGGGGCGCAGGCTGCTGCTTTGGCGGTAGGTCTGGCTGGTGACCATCAGCCGGATCATACGCTTCACGTCCCAACCCTTGTCGCGGAATTCGAGGGCGAGCCATTCGAGCAGTTCAGGGTGGGAAGGGAGTTCGCCCTGCGAACCGAGGTCGTCGAGCACGGCGGTGAGGCCGGTGCCGTAGAACGCCTGCCAGAGGCGGTTCATGAACGTACGTGACGTTATCGGGTTGTCCTTGGAGGTGATCCAGTCGGCGAGATCCAGACGGGTGAGGCGCTTCTGTTCGGTGCTCGTGCGCAGGCCGGGCAGGAAAGAAGGCGTCGAGGGAAGGACGACGGGGCCTGATTGGTCGAGGAAGTTGCCGCGTGGGAGCACGCGGACCTCAAGCGGTTTGGTGGCCTGCGTCACCATCGTCCAGGCGTAGCCTTGGTTCTGGCGGCGGAGTTCAGTGTTCAGGGCACGGGCCTTGAGCAGGGTTTCGCGGTTGGTCGCCGAGGAGACCAAGAAGTTCGGCATGACGGCCGTGGTCGGCTGGGCGGAGGCCGCCGCGGCGAGATTGGCCGGGCTCGTGACCTGCAGCGGGTCGTGGTGGCTGAGCGAAGAGAGCGAGACCTTCAGGGATAGCGCCGGAGCATTCTCGAGATGGACGACGAACTTTTCGTCGGGCTTCAGCGTGACCGGGGTGTCCAGGATCCAGACCGCATGGACGTCAGCGGCAGGCATCTTCAACGACCATCCGCCGTTGATGTCGGTCAGTTCGGTGCCGCTGTTATAACGCGGCTCGCGGTACGAAGCGTCGGCGAGGGTCACGCCCACGCCACGTTCCTTGCCTTTGACGTCGGCGATGGCGAAGCGAACGCCGAGATTCGCGGTGGCATCGACGGGCAGGGAATCTTTCGGGAGGTTGATGCGTACCGAGGCGATCGAGCTTCCCGGGGCATCAAAACGGAGGGCGAAGTCGTCACCCTTGCCGAGCGCCTTCGGGATCTTCACCAGGCTGTCGGCGGCGAAGGCCGTCGGTTCGGGTGCGGGCGCGGGCGACACCTTTGCCTTCATCTTCGCCTTGGCGGCTTCCGTGTTCTTCGCGGCCGCCTTGGCGCCCTTACCAGCGGCGGCGGGCGTCGCGGGCTTGAGGAGAGAGGTGCCAGCCGGGCTGATCAGGCCGGAGGGATGCCGGGCAAGCGTCGCTTTGATGCCTTGCTGCCAGGCTTGGTAGCCGGCGAGGGCCTTCGGGTCGGCGGAGAGGGCCTTGGCGGACTCGGCGTAGTGCGCCTCGAGCTCGGCGCGGAGTCGGGCGTCCTGCTTGGCAAGGTAGGCGTTCTTCACCCGGGCCTCGGGGTAGAACGGATGGTCATTGCCGACGCCTTTGAGTTCCGGTTCCGGCGTGTAGTTATAGTTCGCGTAGACGCCCCATTGCTTCACGTCGGCGAAGAAGGCCTGCAGGGAATAGAAGTCCGCGGACTTGATCGGGTCGAACTTATGGTCGTGACACTCCGCGCAGCCGAAAGTGCTGCCCAGCCAGGCGTTGGAGACCGAGCGCACGCGTTCGGCGCCGTATTTGGCGAGGTACTCCTTGGCCTGGGCGCCGCCTTCGCGGGTCATCATGTTCAGGCGGTTGTAGCCGCTCGCGATCAGCTGTTCTTCGGTCGGGTTCGGCAGCAGGTCGCCGGCGAGTTGCTCACGGGTGAAGATATCGAACGGCTTGTTGTTGTTGAAGGCGTCGATGACGTAGTCGCGGTAGGGGAAGATCCGTTGATTCTGGTCGCCGTGGTAGCCGACCGTGTCGGCGAAGCGGGCGATATCCAGCCACCAGACCGCCATGCGTTCACCGAAGTGCGGCGAGGCGAGCAGGCGGTCGACCTGTTTTTCGAAAGCATCGGCAGAGTTGTCGGCGACGAAGGCCGCGGTCTCGGCGGGCGTAGGCGGCAGTCCGGTGAGATCGAGGGAGAGACGGCGGAGTAGGCGCTCCTTGTTCGCCTCGGGCGAAAGCGTCGTCTTCTTCTCGGCGAGCTTGGTGGCGACGAACGCGTCGATCGGATTCTTGCCGCCGGCTGGTATCGGTGGCACGACCGGGGCTTCGAGCGGCTTATAGGCCCAATGGGGTTCGTAGACGGCGCCTTGGGCGACCCAGCGACGGAAGAGTTCCTTCTGGGCCGACGTCAGCGTCTTGTGCGCTTCCTTCTCCGGCATGATGTCTTCGGGGTCGGTCGAGAAGATGCGTTTGATGATCTCGCTCTCTTCTGGCTTGCCCGGGACGATGGCGATCTCGCCGCTCTTGCCGGCCTTCAGCGCTTCTTCGCGGAGATCGAGGCGCAGGCCGCCTTTGCGGGACTTCGGGTCAAAGCCGTGGCAATGGAAGCAGGTGTCCGACATGATCGGACGGATGTCGCGGTTGAAGCGGACAGGCTCAGGGGTGCCGTCGGCGGCCAGCAGGCCGGCGGCGACGAAAGAGCAGACGAGCGTCGGAAGGCGCATAGGGGATGTCGTTATGACACTCCCGATGCCGACGGGTTTCAATCGATTAGTAGGGGGAATCCCCCCTTAGGCCTCAGCGAGCCTGCCAGTTGACGGCATCGACCAGCACGTAGCCGCTGGCGCCTTCATTGCTAATGACCACCTTTGACGGTCCGGCCGGGAAGCGGAAGGCCCCAAGAGATAGCAGGCCCGCTTGGGCGCCCGTTCCGGAAAGGTCGGCGCGGACTTCGGCCACGCCTTCGGCATGGTGGATGCGGACGAGGGCGTTACGGCTGCGGTTCGCGTTCGGGACGACGGCGAGGCGCACCTCGTAGTTGCCGGCGGCAGGGAGTTTGCCGATGAAGGTCGCGCTTGCCTGGCCTGCCTTGCCTTTGTCGTCATGATGATACCCGTAGCCGATGAACCCGCCGTTGGCGGAGCTCTGCTTCCAGTCGCCCTTGAGTTCGGCCGAATCGTCGTCCACCGTCACGCCGGGCAGGGGCTCCGGTGATTTGCCGGCGCCATGGCCTTTCGGGGTTGCCTTGGAGGAGGCGTGTTCCAGGACCTGACCATCGGCCAGGAGCCGCGCGCGCAGGTCCGCGTAAGGCACGTCCTGGACGGCGAGGTTGCCGTCGATAGCCAGCACGGCGGCCGTGGCGGCGGACTGGCCGAGGATCATGAAGACCGGCTCCATGCGGATCGAGCCGTAGGCGATGTGCGTGGCGCTGCAGGCGACCGGCGCGAAGAGGTTGGCGCATTCGCCGCGCTTGGGCACCAAGGCGCCGTAGGCGATGGAGTAGGGTGAGATCGGCACGCCGATGTCGCCTTCGTTCTGGACGTTGCCTTCGGGGGTCACGTAGCGGCGCACGTTATGGGAATCGATCGTGTAGGAGCCCATGCCGACGGAGTCCGGGGTGGGCTTCTTCTTCGTGAGCTCGTTCTCGGTCATCACGAAGGCGCCGACCATGCGCCGCGCCTCGCGGACGTAGATCTGGTGCGGCCAATGGCCGTTGTCCTTGAACTCGTCCTTCGGGAGGCCCCAGCGGTTGGCTTCTTCGCGGACATCAGCCGGCACATGGGGGTCGTTGGCGAGGAACCAGAGCAGTCCCTGCTGGTAGTCTCGGTGTTCCTGGATGATCTCCCGACGGCGCTCGTAGGTTGCCTCCGGATAGTCGTAGTTCATCCCGATGTTGTCGAAGCTGAACGGTCCGTGGTTGTTCGTGTCGGTCTTGCGGTTCGGCAGCAGGTCGAACTTATGGAAAGTCTGGCGCCAGCCGGCTTCGAGCACGCGGACCAGAAGCTCATATTGCGAAGCGTCATAGTTGGCCGGCTTCGGGAAGGGGATGCGGTTGTCGGGGTGATCCGTCGCGCACCAGCGGAAGCAGTAGGCCTGGACACGATTGTCGCCTTCGCCGCGGACTCCGGGAGGCTCGGCCGAGATGCGGGGCAGGAGTCCCGAGGACGGGTCGCCGGGGGTCTTGTAGGCGCTGATCGGTTTCTTCACCGCCCCGAAGTGGTGGCCATGGTGGAGGATGCCGACCTGGTTGCCGTTCCAGGTCTCGCCGTAGACTGAGTTGGCTTCGCGTCCCACGTGGTAGCTGACGCCGGCGGCGGCGAGCAGGTCGCCCTCGTAGGTGGCGTCGATGAACATCTTTCCGGCGAAGGATTTTCCGGAGAGCATCGTGATCTGCGTGATGCGTCCGTGCTCGACGCGCACGCCCTTGGTACGGTCGAGCCATTCGTCGCGGAGGACGGTCAGTCCATATTCATTCACATAATCCTCGAAGACCTTCTCGGCCACGCTCGGTTCAAAGATCCACATCGTGCGCTCATCCTTGTCCATCGCCACCGTGCCCTGGCCCTTGTTGCCGAAGGCCTCGGGTCGCTGCCAGACCCAGGTGGAGTCCTTCTGATATTCGACCCAGACGCGGTGGTAGAAATTGCGTGCCAGGCCGCCGATGACGGCCTTGTTACCGGTATCGGTGTAGCCGAGGCCGCCGCTGCTGAGGCCGCCGAGGTGCTTGTCGGGGCCGACGACGATGACGGACTTGCCCATCTTCTTCGCCTGGACGGCGGCGATGACCCCGGCGGAGGTGCCGCCGTAGACCACGAGGTCATAGGTCTCCGCGGCAGTGAGACGGAGCGCGCAGAGGCAGAGAAGGGAGAGACGGAGGAGCATGGAGACGAAAGAGGTGTGAGCGGTTTGCGGCTGGCGGTTAGCGGTTGGCCGATGACATGGGGAATGGGCGGCCGTGGCGATAGTTCGTGGCGGGTTCGTCTCGGTCGGACAACGGATAGGCAGTAGAGGGCGTCGGTCAGCGGTTGGCGGACTGTTTGGCGATGAAGCTGAGGATCGCGAGGCGAGCCGGGTCGTCGACGTTGCGGATGTTGTGTCCGACGCTGCCGTGGTCGCGGTCATCGACGCGCAGCGAATAGTTCTCGGTATGGCCGGCCGCCTTGAGGGTGGTCACGAAGAACATGTTCTCTTCGGCGCGGCTGAGCATGTCGTTCTGGGCGTAGATCGTGAGCACCGGCGGGAGGGACTTGCGGATGAAGAAAGCGGGGGCGGCTTCATCCGAGGTGATGCCGTAGCGCGGCTGGCCGCGTTCCTCGCGGACGGTGTAATGGGTGAGGACCTGGCCGCTGACCTGGGCGACGCCCGCGACGGAGCCAAGCGTCAGGCCGTGAGGCTTGAGTCGCTCAGGGTCGAAGGCGACGAGCAGGGCGAGGTAGCCGCCGGCGGAGTGTCCGCCGATGAAGACCTTGCGGGGGTCGCCGCCATGTTCGGCGATGTGCTTGACCGTCCAGGCGAAGGCGGCCGCGGCGTCGTCGACGTAGGCGGGATATTTCGCCTTCGGGCTGAGACGGTAATCAGGCGTCACGACGGCGACGCCGGCCTGGGCGAGGCTCTCGCGGATTTCGCCGCAGTATTCGGAGCGCAGGTCCTTCGAGCCGTTCTTCAGGCCGCCCCCGTAGAACCACACGAAGGTCGGGAAACCTCTGGCGTCCGCGGGCACCGTCAGGTCGAGCTTGCAGCGTTCCTGTTCGTAAGGCGTGAGCGAGACGACGTCGTCCTTGTAAGCGATGTCCTTCACCGCCTTGGTCTCGAGCGCCGAAGCCGACGAGACGGCGAGGCTCAGCAGCAGGGCGAAGAGGCGCATCAGGCGATGATCGACTGGACGATCTTGCCGTGGACGTCGGTGAGGCGGAAATCGCGGCCCGAGCTGCGGAAGGTGAATTCCTCGTGGTTGAAGCCGAGGAGGCGGAGGATGGTCGCGTGCAGGTCGTGCACGTGGACGACGTCCTTGACGGCCTTGAAGCCAAATTCGTCGCTCTCGCCGTGGATGTGGCCGGGCTTCACTCCGCCGCCGGCCATCCACATCGTGAAACCGTGGCTGTTATGGTCGCGGCCGTTGATCTTGCCGGCGTTGGAGCCGGGGGTGGGCAGTTCGACCGTCGGGGTGCGGCCGAATTCGCCGCCCCAGATGACGAGGGTCTCCTCAAGCATGCCGAGACGTTTGAGGTCGGTGAGCAAAGCCGCGATCGGCTGGTCGGCCTCCATCGCCAGGCGCTTGTGGTTCTTCTCTAGGTCGTCGTGGCTATCCCAAGGCTGGCCGGCTCCGTGCCAGAGCTGGATGAAGCGTACGCCGCGTTCGGCGAGGCGACGGGCGATGAGGAACTGGCGGCCGAGGGTCGTGTCGCCGTACATCTCGCGGGTCTTCTCGGATTCGCGGCCGACATCGAAGGCGTCGGTGGCTTCGAGCTGCATGCGGTAGGCCATCTCGAAGGACTGGGCGCGCGCCTCGAGGGCGGCGTCCTGCGGGCGGACGGACTGGTGGGCGGCGTTCAGCTTGGCGAGCAGGTCGAGCTGCTGGCGCTGGGCCGGACGGGAGAGGCCGAAGTTGCGGATGTTCTCGACCAGCTCCTCGACGGAACGCTTGGAGGTGTCGACGTAGTTGCCCTGGTAGACGCCGGGGAGGAAGCCGCACTGCCAGTTCTGCGTCTCTTGGATCGGGAACCCTCCCGGGCAGAGCGTCATGAAGCCGGGCAGGTTCTCGTTCTCGGTGCCGAGACCATAGGTCACCCAGGAACCCATGGACGGACGGACTTGGCGGGCTTCGCCGCAGTTCATCAGCAGGAGCGAAGGCTCGTGGTTGGGTACGTCGGCCTTCATCGAACGGATGACGCAGAGATCGTCGGCGTGCTCGGCGGTCTTCGCGAACAGTTCGCTGACCTCGAGCCCGCTCTTGCCGTAGCGCTTCCAGGTGAACGGCGAACGGAACGCGGCGCCGGTGCGTCGTTCGGTCGCGATGTAGTCGCCAGGCAGCTTCTGACCGTGGTATTTGTCGAGGGCGACCTTGCGGTCGAAGGTGTCGACCTGCGAGGCGCCGCCGTTCGCGAAGATGTGGATGACGCGCTTGGCCTTGCAGGGCAGGGGGGCGGGACGGGCGGCGAGCGGGCGGAGCGGGTCGACGCGGATGTCGGCGCCACGCAGCTCCTGCTGGAGCAGGGAAGCCATGGCCACGCCGCCGAGGCCCATGCCGACACGGCGGAGGAATTCGCGACGCGAGCCGAGGGAGAGGGGGTCGAGATGGTGCATCAGTCGGCGAAGTTGAATTCGTTGCTCTGGAGGAGGACCTGGGAGAACGTGGAAAGGGCGGACTGGCGGTCCGGCTTGCGGCCGAACTCGCTGGTGGCGGCGCTGATGACCTCTCCGGTCTTGGCGTCCTTTATCACGGGCGACCAGGTGAAGCCGTCGCTGTTGGTGTTACGGTAACTATCGGCGATGAAGTCGACGGTCTCCCCGGCTAGCAGTTCCACTTCGGTAACGACCACGGAGCCCGTGGCGCCTCCGGCGACGACGACTTCGTTGAGCAGGCCGCGCCGGGCGGAGACGATGCGGGCGCGCACGCCGTCGCTTCCCTTGCTGCTCACGTGGAGTTCGCCCTCGAGACGGTAGGATCCGGCCGTGCCGGCGGTCCAGCGTCGGATGGCCGCCAGCTCGGGCTTGTCGCCCGGGTGTCCGCCCTTGGGGGACAGCGAGACATAGGAGAACTTCTTGTCAGGCAGCTTGGCCGTGGGCGAGATGCGGTCCTTGGTGCGGACGGTCATCTCGGAGAACTTAACGGACTTCGTGGCCGCGTCCCAGCCGCCGAAACCGTTGCTCCAGGCGGCCGGCGCCGGCGCGGCGGAGGCCTCGCGGAGATAGTCGAGCGCCAGCGCGGTCTCAGTCGGCTGGGGTTCACGGGCCAGGATCGTGCGGTAGAGGAAAGCCACGCGGCTGGCGTCGTCGGGCAGGGACGCGGACTTCGCGGCGAGTTCGTCGCCCAGCGTGCGACCGAACGGATGGTTGAGCATCCACAGGGACTGCTGGGGCGTCGTCGTCTGGTTGCGACGCGGCACATGGTAGTCCGGGTTGGCGAAATCGAAGGTCCGGAAGAAGGCCGGCAGGTTCTGCCGGTCGATGTGTCCATAGATCGTGCGGCGCGGCGTGGCGAAGTTCGCGCCGAGGTCGAACGGCTGGCCGCCCAGCTTGGGAGCGTCGAGTCTTCCGGCGACGCGGAGCATGCTGTCACGCATCGATTCGAAATCCAGGCGGCGACGTTGGGCGCGCCAGAAGAGCGAGTTGTCGGGGTCCTTGGCGTGGGCTTCGGGACGGAGGTCGGCGCTCTGCAGGAAGGTGCGCGACAGGACGATGGTGCGGATCAGCTTCTTCATCGACCAGCCTTCACGGACGAAGGAGCTCGCCAGATGGTCGAGCAGTTCGGGGTTCTTCGGGGCGGGCGTGCGGACGCCGAGGTCGCTGGGCGTCTCGATCAGCGGCTGGCCGAGGAGATGCATCCAGACGCGATTCACCATCACGCGCGCCGTCAGCGGATTGGTCGGGCTTGCGATGGCGTTCGCAAGGTCGAGTCGTCCGCTGCCCTGGGTGAACTCCTTGGTCGGTCCGTCGGAGAGGATGGAGAGATACTGGCGGGGCACCTTCTTACCGGGACGGGAAGCGCTGCCCCGGAGGAAGACCACGCCTTGGACGGCCTTGGGCTTGTCTAGCAGCGCCATCGCGTGAGGAGGGCTCTTCGGGCTGGTGGCCTTGAAG
Source organism: Opitutales bacterium (assembly GCA_044378215.1). GTDB lineage: Bacteria > Verrucomicrobiota > Verrucomicrobiia > Opitutales > UBA953 > UBA953. The sequence goes on along the minus strand of JBILXR010000002.1, from coordinate 30,128 downwards.
CCGGAGACATCGATCTGGAGCTTGTTGCGAGTGTTCCGATCCGCGATATTGTAGGTGCCGATGAGCGAGTCCGGCGTCATGGCCGTCGGTCCCGTCGGGTGCAGGATCAGGTCACGCCATGATTTCCATTCGCCTCGGGTGGCATTGTCCGCCTTGCGTGCTTCGGAGAGCAACGCGGCGTAGGTCGCGGTCAGTTCGCTGAGTTTGGCGGGAACCTTGGCCTGCAGGCGGGCGCGCAGCAGAGGGTCGGCGAATTGCGTCGGCTGAGCGAGCAGGGCGGCGAAGCGCTTCGGGAATTCCGCGTCGGGGACGCCATGCAGGCTCACCCAGGCGCCCCAGATGGGGTCGGTCGGCGTCAGCTTCGGCTTAAGCGCGTTCTTCCAGCCGCCGAGGACGGCCGCGTAAAGGTTGGCGGCCTTGGCCTTCTGGTTGGCGTCCAGCTTCGTGTCCTTCAAGGACTCCTGGACGAGGCTGAGGTAGGCCGTGGTCTTCTCCGGCGAATAGGAAAGCTCGTAGCGGCTCCGGATGAAGTCATCCAATTTCTTCTGACGCACGGCGAGCTCGGCCTCGAACTCATCGGTCTCCTTGGTGCGCGTGAACGGCTTGAGTGGCGGCAGTTGCTTGGGCTCTTCGCTGGAATTGAAGATGGCGTAGAGGGAGTAATATTCCGCCGTCGGCAGCGGGTCGAACTTATGGTCGTGGCAGCGCGCGCAGGCCATCGTCAGGCCCTGCGTGCCGCGCATGACGACGTCGATGCGGTCGTCGATGATGTCCGGTGTGCTGTTCAGGAAGCGTCGGCCGAGGGTCAGGAAGCCCAGGGCGGCGAGGTCGCCGTTATTCTCGGCATCCTTGACGAACTGATCCGCGGCGATCTGCAGGCGCAGGAACTGATCGTAGGGCAGGTCCTGGTTGAACGCGTTCACGACCCAGTCGCGGTAGGTATAGGCGTAGGGATAGCGTCGCTCTTCCTGGAAGACGTAGCCCTTGGTGTCGGCGTAGCGCGCGACGTCCAGCCAATGACGACCCCAGCGTTCGCCGAAGGCGGCCGCGGCGAGCAGGCGGTCGACGAGTTTCTCGGTCGCCTGCGGATCCTTGTCGCCGACGTAGGCGGCGATCTCGGCCGCGGAAGGATTGTATCCCCAGAGCGCGAGGGTCAGGCGGCGGATGACGACTTCACGCGGGGCCTCCGGATTGAAGTCCAGGCCGGCGGCCTGCAACTGCGCGAGCACGAAGCGGTCGAGCGGCTGGTTGATCTTGGGTGCGTCAGTCGAAGCGATGACGGGAGCAGCCGGCGCCTTCACGGGTTGGAAGGCCCAGTGCTTGCGCGGGTCAAGGGCGAGCGGTTTCGATTCCTCCGGCCAGGGCAGACCTTGGCGGACCCATTCGGTCAGAGCGGCGATGGCCTTAGGCGGAAGCTTTTCATCTTCGCCTGGCATCGCGTAGACATCCGGCGCCTTGACGTGGTTGATGGATTGAATGAGCCGGCTGGCCTCGGGTTTGCCCGGCACGACGACCGGTCCGAGCTCGCCGCCTTTGAGGACGAATTCCCGGGAGTCCAGGCGGAGGCCGGACTTCTGTTTCTTCTCTCCATGGCACTTATAGCAATGGTCGGCCAGGACCGGACGGACTTCCTTCTCGAAGTACTCCAACTGAGCCGGGGTCGCGGGCTCGGCGGCCAACGCCGAGACGACGAGCAAAAGGGAGCCTGTGAAGTGCCGTAAAGACATCGGAAAAGGGTAGGACAGGGCGGGGAGCCCTTAGTTCCTCAAACGTGTTGGCTGTCATCGGGATGTAAAGCCGATGATGGGGTTTCCCGAGGAAAGCCCCTTTCTGGCCACCGTTAGGGTTGAACCCGCTCCGAAAGGCGGTGTCTATGGGGCACCCCTGATTCCCATGCCCTCCGTCTTCCGTAAGGCCCATGCGCCCCTGCTAGCCCTTCTTGGATTGGCCGCCTTGGCTTCCGCCGCCGACCCCAAGCCGGTCGCCGAATCGCCCCACATGCTCGCCCGCGATAAGCAGCGTCTGGTCGATTTCACCGCCGAACTGAATGGTTCGAAGGAACTCTACCTGCTCGTCGCCGAAATCGACGGCAACGCCTGCGACTGGGCCAACTGGATCGAGCCGGAGGTCGTCCTCGCGGACGGCACTGTCCTCGACCTGACCAAACTCAAATGGAAGGAAGCCGAATCATTGGGCAAGACCCGCGTCGGCAAGAACTATGACGGCAAGCCGCTCAGGATCGCCGGCAAGGAGTATGCCCGCGGCATCGGCACCCACGCCTCGTCCTTCATCGCTTACGAGCTACCGGCACCCGCCAAGTCCTTCCGCGCCAAGGTCGGCATCGACGACGGCGGCGCCATCCGTGGCGGCAAGGCCAGCGGTGCGGACGTGAAGTTCGCCGTGTTCACCACCCGTCCGGCCAAGTATAAGCCGGTCGACTATGACTCTGGCCCTCTCGCCGTCCCGGCGGAGATGTTCACCGTTCCGGAAGGCTTCGAGGTCACCGTCTGGGCGACTTCCCCGCAGATCTTCAATCCGACCAACATCGATTTCGATGAGCGTGGCCGCATGTATGTCGCCGAAGGCGTCAACTATCGCGGCAAAGCCGGACGACGTCCGGAAGGCGACCGCATCGTGGTTCTTGAGGACACCACCGGCGCGGGCAAGGCCGACAAGGTCACCGTGTTCACGCAGGATACCAACCTCGTCTCGCCCCTGGGCGTAGCCCACATCGACGGCAAGATCGTCGTCTCCCAGCCGCCGGACCTGCTTGTCTACACCGACGTGAACGGCGACGGCGTCTTCGACCCCAAGGTCGACAAGCGCGAGGTGCTGCTGACGGGCTTCAATGGCCGCAACCACGACCATTCCCTGCACAGCGCGACGTTCGGTCCGGACGGCCAGTGGAATTTCAACCAAGGCAACACCTGCGGTCAGTTCACCGACAAGTCGGGCAAGACCTTCCGCATCGGCAGCCCTTATAACCACGGCGAATGGACCAAGCAGGCCGTGGACGCCCAGAAGATCGCCGGTGTCCGCAGCGACGACGGCAACATCTGGGTCGGCGGTTTCTCCGTCCGCATGAACGGCGACGGCACCAACGCCCGCATCGTCGGACACAATTACCGCAACAGCTACGAACAGTCCATCAACTCGCTTGGCGACATGTACCAGAGCGATAACGATGATCCGCCCGCCTGCCGCGTCAGCCTCATCATGGAAGGCGGCAACGCCGGTTTCGCTTCCGCCGATGGCCAGCGTTCCTGGGGTGCCGATAAGCGTCCTGGCCAGGAGACTCCTGTCGCCGAATGGCGCCAGGAAGATCCCGGCACCATGCCCGCGGGCGACGTCTACGGCGGGGGTTCGCCGACCGGCGTGGCCTTCTATGAGAACGGCGCGTTCGATCCCAAGTGGAACGGCCTGCTCCTCGCCTGTGAAGCCGGCAAGAACGTCGTCTTCGGTTACCTGCCCAAGCCTGACGGCGCCGGCATGAAGCTGGAGCGCTTCGATTTCCTCACCTCCAACAAAGACAAGGAATGGGCGGGTTCCGACTTCCTCGGCGGCAAGGCCACCGGTGCGCTGAAGACCAAGTTCCGTCCTTCCGACGTCTGCGTCGGTCCGGATGGCGCCCTCTATGTGGCCGACTGGTTCGACCCCGGCGTGGGCGGACACGGCACGCGCGACAACAGCCTCTCCGGTACGATCTACCGTATCGCTCCGAAGGGCTTCAAGTCCGTCGTCCCGAAGATCGACCTTACGACCGTCGCCGGTCAGATCGCCGCGCTGCGCAGCCCTTCGCCCAACGTCCGTGCCGGCGGCTTCAACCGCCTGAAGGCCGCGGGTGACAAAGTCGTCGACGACGTCGCCGCTCTGCTCGCCGACGCCAATCCTTACGTCGCCTCCCGCGCCGTGTGGCTGCTCGCGCAGCTCGGCGACAAGGGTGCCGCGCTCGCTCGCAAGGAGCTCGCCTCCGCCGACGACACCCGCCGCCTCGTGGCCTTCCGCTCCTTGCGTGCGGCCGGTCGCGACGTCTTCGCCCTCTGCGAGGGCATGGCCAAGGACAAGTCGCCGGCCGTCCGCCGCGAAGTCGCCATCGCCCTCCGCGAGTTCAAGACTCCGGCCGCGGTCGCGCTACTCGTGTCGATCGCCGAACAGTTCGACGGCCAGGATCGCGCCTACCTCGAGGCCGTCGGCCTCGCCTCCACCGACCGCGAAGCCGTCGTGCATGCGGCCATCGCCAAGGTCATGGCCAAGCCTGCGCTTGAGTGGACCCCGGCTTACGCGTGGCTGACCTGGCGCCTGCACCCGGCTTCCGCCGTCCGCGATGTCCGCGCCCGCCTGCTCTCCGGCAAGCTCACCGAGTCCGAAGTCAAGCGCGAGATGACCACGCTGGCGTTCACGCGCAGCGCCGAGGCCGCCGGCACCATGGTGGAACTCTCGCTGAACAAGCAGTTCGCCCAGGCGGACCTCGCCAAGTGGTGGGTCGGCAACCGCAAGGGCAGCCTCTGGAAGGGCTTCGACGTCGACGCGATCGTCAAGGCCCGCGGCGGCGACGCCTCCGGCGCCAAGCTCGTCGGCAGCGACCTGCCTCCTGAGATGCCCGGCGCCAAGCCGCTCGCCTCGGTCGAGACCATCGCCGCCCTCAAGGGTGACGTCGCCAAGGGCAAGGCTTCGGCCGCGGTCTGCTACGCCTGTCATAAGTTCGACGGCAAGGGCGTGGAGTTCGGACCGGACCTCACGTCCTACGCCAAGCAGCAGTCCCTTGAGTCGCTGATCCTCAACATCGCCCAGCCTTCCAACAACATCTCGCACGGCTTCGAAGGCACGCGCGTGGCGCTGGACGACGGCATGGTGATCACCGGCATGGTGCTTTCCTCTGGCGACCCCCTAATGGTGAAGTCCATGGGCGGCATGGTGCAGTCCATCCCGCGCCAGCGTATCAAGGAAGAGAAGCATCTCGACCGTTCGCTCATGTTCACCCCGTCCCAGATGGGCCTGACCGAGCAGGGCGTCGCCGATATCGCCGCCTACCTGCGTAGTCTCTAATACAAAGGGGCAAGCTGGCCTGCTGGCCGGTTGACAAGGATCATAAGGGCCGGGGTCTCAGGACTCCGGCCCTTTTGTATGGGGTCAGACCGCTTCCGACGGATATCAATCGGAAGCGGTCTGACCCCATACTTTTACCTGTCCCTGCCCCTGTCCCTGCCACTATGTATTCCACCATGCGCTCGCCCCTCGTCGCTCTTTTCCTGTCGGTCGGTCTGCTTTTCGGTCAGGCCAAGAAGTCGGCCAAGAAGGCCTCCGTCGCCGCGCCCGTCGCGGAGGCGTCCGGCCAGTGGATCCTCGGCACGGTCGGCGTCGGCAAGCAGAAGGACGGCTCGATCGACTCGACCGGACTGAAGGGGCTGGCCATCCGCCTCGGAGACGACGGCAAGAAGGGCATCGCTTACGACTTGGACCTCTGCCGTCCGATCGGGGCCTGGGCGGGCAAGTTCACGACGGACATGAATCTGATGTCTCGTGGGGATTACCCGACCGCCATCGGCGAGACGATCTTCGTCACCGGTGATTTCGCCGGCTTCATGCCGGATGCCTCCGCGACGGCCCTGACGCCCCGCAAGGGCTTCGGACCACTGCCGGCTGATCAGGTCCGTTTCAAAAGTTTCCAGAATGCCGGGCGATTCGTTGTAGTACGCTGGCAGGTCGGCGCCGTCTCCGTCGATGAGACGGCCGAGGTCGTCACGGCCAATGAGGTGCAGTTCGTCGTGCGCACCCTGGAGGTCGCTCCGTCCGCCAAGGGCGTCACGGTGATGCTGGGTAAGACGGCCGATGCCGCCCGGATCGTCACGCTCGGCGCCACCAAGGTCGAGACCCTCGATGGCCACGCCGTGGCCCGTGTCGCTGGCGCCGCTGAGGTCACCACGGTGCGAATCGCTTATCTTCCTTCCGGAGTCCCGCTGCCGTCGTCGTTCGACACCGATACGCCCTCTAAGCTCCTCAATGCGCCCAAGGCCCTCTGGACTGAAGTGGTCGAGACGGCCGGCAAGCTTTCAGAGAAAGCCGGCGAGCCTTACGTCGTCGACGACGTCGCCTTGCCCGTGACCAATCCTTGGAAAGCGCCGATGTTCACCTCGGCCTTCGATTTCCTGCCTGATGGTCGTGCCGTGGTCAGCACCTTCCATGGCGACGTCTTCATCGCCTCGGGCATCGACGACAAACTGGCCAAGGTAACCTGGCGTCGTTTCGCCGCGGGACTCTACCATCCGCTCGGCCTCAAGGTCGTGAACGGTGAGATCTACGTCACCTGCCGCGACGGCATCTGGAAGCTGCGAGACACCAATGGCGACGGCGAGGCCGACGCCTACGAGGCATTCAACTTCGACGTGATGGTCACCAAGAACTTCCACGAGTTCGTCTTCGATCTACAGACCGACGCCGCGGGCAACTTCTACTTCATCAAGGCCGGTCCCGTGCGCAAAGGCGGCCGAGGCTTCGACGAGATCTGCGATCACCATGGCATCCTCTTCAAGGTCTCGCCGGACGGCAAGCGGTCCGAGACCTTCGCCACCGGTTTCCGTGCTCCGAACGGCATCGGCATCAGCCCGTCAGGCCAGCTGACGACCGGTGATAACGAGGGCACCTGGACGCCCATGTGTCGCCTCAACTGGGTTAAGCAGGGCGGTTTCTACGGAGTCGTCGACCTCGCGCACCGCGCCGCTCCTCCGGCCGACTACGACCGTCCGCTCTGCTGGTTCCCGAAGGAAGTGGACAACTCCAGCGGTGGCCAGGTCTGGGTGACCTCCGATAAGTTCGGCCCGTGGAAGGGTCGTCTCCTCCATCTCAGCTACGGCACCTGTTCCCTCTACGGCGTGCTCCCGCAGGAAGTGACCTTCGGCGGCCAGCCGCAGATGCAGGGTGGGGTGACGCGCTTCAACGTCGACTTCGCCAGCGGCGTCATGCGCGCGCGTTTCAATCCGAAGGACGGTCAGCTCTACGTCACCGGTCTCCGTGGCTGGCAGACGACCGCGACCCAGAACGGCTGCTTCCAGCGCGTGCGCTACACCGGCGCCAATGCGCGCATGCCCATCGCCTTCGCCGCGACGAAGCAGGGCCTGCGTGTCGACTTCACCTGCGAGCTGGACGCCAAGACGGCGGCCGACGCCGGCAACTGGAACCTCGAGCTGTGGAACTACGTCTGGTCCTCCGCCTACGGATCTCCCGAAATCTCCACCCAAGACGCCAAGGTCGCCGCGACCGAGCTGGGTAACGACGGACGGATGCAGTTCAGCAAGGCCCAGATGGCCGAGCGCAAGCACGACGCACTGGTCGTCCGCAAGGCGACGCTCTCTGCGGACAAACGCTCCGTCCTCCTCGAGGTCGCCGATCTCCGTCCCGCGATGCAGGCACAGCTCAAGTATGAGCTCAAGTCGGCCGACGGCGCCGAACTGCGCGGCCAGGTCACCGGCACGATCCACACCTTGGCGGACTGACGCCGCTCAGCTGCGGAAGCGCATGATCCGGCGGTATTCCGCCGGGGTCATGTTCTCGGAGCGGCGGAAGGCCGCGAAGAAAGAGTTGAGGTTCGGGTAGCCGCAACGGTGGGAGATCGCCTCGATCTTCTCGGAGGAGCCGGACAGGAGCCGCTTGGCCGAATCGATGCGCACCGTGCGGAGGCGGTCGCCCGGGGTGCAGCCGACGTGCTTCACGAACGCCTGACGCAGGCCGCGTTCGGACATGTGGGCGATGGCGGCGAGTTCCTTGACGCCTAAGGGCCCGGCGAAGTGGTCGGTGATGTGGTGCAGGGCTCGCACGACGCCTTCATGGCCGGTGGCCAGGATGTCGCTGCTCATGCGCGTGATCACGCCGGCGGGCTGGATGCGGATCGGCTCGGGCGGCGTCTTCTCGCCGCGCATCAGGCGGTCGAGCAGCTCGGCGCCCCGGTAACCTTGTTCCTCGAGGTTGGTGTCGACGCCGGAGACGTATTTCTTGATCGCGCCAACCGACAGCAGGTAATCGTCGATGCCGACGATCGCCACCTGCGTCGGGACGTGGAGCCCGGCTTCTTCGCAGACCTCTCGCACCTCCACGGCGAGCGTGCCGTTGGCGGCGAACACGGCGAGCGGCTTGGGCGCGCCCTTGAGGCGCGTCATCAGCCAGGCGCGCCTACGCTGCCATTCGTCGCGGGCGTCGGCCTTCTTGCCGGAGTTGGTCCACCGGAGGTGCTCGCAGGGCAGGCCGCGGCGCTTCAGGGTCTCCATGAACGCCTGGCCGCGTTCAACCTGCGACCAGTTCTCGGTGTCGCTGAAGAAGCAGAAGTGCCCCATCCCACGTTCGATGAAGTGCTCCGCGGCGAGCTCGCCGGTCTTGGCGTGGTCCTGCACCACGTGGGCGAAGGGGGTGCCGCGGCGGCGCAGGGAGAAGTCGACCGTCGGCTTATCGGCCTTGAGGACGAAGTCCGCCAGGTCGTCGCCGGCTCCGAGCCAAGCCAGGATGCCATCGCCGTCCCAGCCCCAGGGGATCACCTTTTCATGGATGATGCTATGCGACGCCAGGTGCCAGCGGTGTTCGGAGGCGTAGGTCGCGATGCCTTGGAGCAACCGATGGTCATACCAGCCGAGAGCAAGGAGGACGTTCCGGGGTCGTTTCATGGCATGAATCGGAGCGTCAAAAGGGGATAATCATAAATCGGCACAACGTGACATCTGGTGTGGCGATATCCAAGGAAGGGCGTGTGCGGCTAAAACCCTGTTTTTTAATAGGGTATATGCATAGCATGAGCCATGGCTGGAAGCGTGCAACTTCCGATAAGAGAGTATATTATCCCAAAAACGGCATAGCCGTCCTGGGGTCTGCTCAGGCGTCCTTGCGGGCGTCGAGGTCCATCCAGCGGGCCAAGGCTTCGGCGTGCTCGGCCTCGGCGGCATGGAGGCGCTTCTGCAGGGCCGCGGCCTTGGCGCCGCCGTCCTTGTAGATCTCGGGGTCGCCCAGCTGAACCGTGAGCTGAGCCTGTTCGGCTTCGAGCTGCTCGATCTTGCCGGGCAGCGTCTCCAGTTCCTTGCGTTCCTTGTTGTTGAGCTTCGCGCCGGCCGGGGCGTTGCCGGAGGCCTTGGCCGGGGCGGCGGGCTTCGACGCGGTGCCGATGGCGGCGGTGCGCTTGGCCACGGCGATGCGGGCGAGTTCGTTGCGCCAATCGGTGTAGCCGCCGGCGTGTTCGGTGACGACGCCGTCGCCTTCGAAGACCAGCGTGCTCGTCACGACGTTGTCGAGGAAGGCACGGTCGTGGGAGACCATGATCAGCGTGCCAGCATAGTCGACGAGGATGTCCTCGAGGACGTCGAGGGTCTCGGCGTCGAGGTCATTGGTCGGTTCGTCCAGCACCAGGACATTGGCGGGCTTGGTGAAGAGGCGGGCGAGCAGCAGGCGGTTGCGTTCGCCGCCGGAGAGCACCTTGGCCTTGGAGCGGGCGCGGGAGGGATCGAAGAGGAAGTCCTGGAGGTAGCTGATGACGTGGCGGGAGCGGCCCTGCACCGAGACCGTATCGCTGTCGCCGGCTAGGTTCTCGGCGACCGTCTTGTTGTCGTCGATCTGGTCGCGCATCTGGTCGAAGTAGATGACCTCCATCTTCGTGCCGAACTTCAGGTCGCCGGAAGTAGGGGCCAGCTGTCCGAGGAGCATCTTGACCAGCGTGGTCTTACCGACGCCGTTGGGACCGATGAGGCCGACCTTGTCGCCGCGGTTGAGGACGAAGCTGAAGTCGCGGATGAGCGGCGTACCGCCCGGGTAGGCGAAGGCGATATTCTCGGCTTCGACCACACGCACGCCGGAACGTTCGGCTTCGCTGATCTCCATCTTGGCCGAACCGGTGGCCGTGCGCATGGCGCCGCGCTGGGCGCGCATCTTGACGAGCGCCTCCATGCGGGCGTTGGACTTGGTGCGGCGGGCGCCCGGGCTGCGGCGGGACCAGGCTTCTTCCTGGCCGAGCTTCTTATCGAAGGCGGCGCGCTGGCGTTCTTCGGCGACGAAGAGCTCCTCCTTGCGGACGAGGTAAGTGTCGTAGTCGCAGGACCAGCTGGCCAGCTTGCCGCGATCGAGTTCGATGATGCGGTTCGCCATGCGACGCAGGAAGGCGCGGTCGTGCGTGACGAAGAGCAGGGGAATCTTTTGTTCGAGCAGGAACTCTTCCATCCAGAGGATGGAATCCAAGTCCATGTGATTGGTCGGCTCGTCGAGCAGCAACAGTCCAGGCTTGGCGGCCAAGGCTTTTGCCAGAAGGCAGCGGCGCTTCAGGCCGCCGGAGAGGGCGTTGAATTCGCGATCCTCGGGGAGGCCGAGGCGGGCGATCAGGTCGTCGACGCGCAGGTCCTTCTCCCAGTCCTCCGAGCCGTCGTCGTCCCGGAGGCCCGAGGTGACGATGTCCCGGACGGTGCCGGGGAGGGATTCAGGGATCTCCTGGGTCAGGCGGGCGATGCAGACGCCTTCAGGGATGGTAACCGTGCCGGTGTCGGGGGCGGACTCGCCGGCGGCGATGCGCATGAGGGTGGTCTTGCCGGCGCCGTTACGACCGAGCAGGCAGACGCGTTCGCCTTCCTCGATCTGGAGGTTGAGGTGGTCCAGGACGGGAGGGCCGCCGAAGCTGACATAGACGTCGAGGAGACTGAGGAGGGCCATTGCCCGGAGATGTGAGCAAGGGGAAGGGCGGAGGCGAGGAAAATGGCCTTCCGGTCCCATTCGTGTCGTTATCTCTCTAGAAGGAACACTTGTCCGTCAGGTGGGTCGTAGTCTAGACCTTTGGCCGCCCCGAGACTGCCTGCCTTCAGGTCCGCTTATCCCTTACTCCGCATGCGCTCCCTCCTGCTTCTTTCCCTTTTTGCCGCGACGGCCTTGGCCGACGGACCCAAGGACAACCTCCCGGCTGCCGTTCGACCGATTCCGCCGACCGACAAGGCCGTGCCTCTGCCGGAGGCTGAGAAGGTCTCGTTGGCCAAGGAGCTCGCCGAGCTGCGCACGGCCATCGACGCCGCCGCCAAAGCCCAGGCGAAGAACCCGCGCCTCGAGGAATTCCTGGCCGACATCGAGATCTTCCACAAGGCCGTCGATTGGGCCGGCCGCTACAACGAGTTTTTCAAGAAGGACGAATTCAAGAGCGCCCACGACCTGATCGCCGAAGGCAAGGCCCGCGCGGCTTCGTTCCTAAAGGGCGAGACGCCCTGGAACCGTCAGACCGGCCTGGTCGTCCGCGGTTACAAGTCGAAGATCGACGGATCGGTCCAGCCTTACGGCATGGTCATCCCCGACAACTACTCCGGCTCGCTCATGCGCCTCGATTTCTGGTGTCACGGCCGCGGCGAGACCCTCACCGAACTGGCGTTCCTGACCGACCGTCGCAAGAACGTCGGCCAGCTGCCCGCGACCAACCGTCTCGTGCTTCATCTTTATGGTCGCTATTGCTGCGCCAACAAGATGGCCGGCGAGGTCGACCTCTGGGAGGCTTACGCCCATGCCCGCAAGAGCTACAACATCGATGACGACCGTCTCTTCATCCGGGGCTTCTCGATGGGCGGCGCGGCCGTCTGGCAGTTCGGCGCCCACTACACGGATCGCTGGTGCGGCATCAATCCCGGCGCCGGCTTCTCCGAGACCCCCGAGTTCCTGAACGTCTTCCAGAACGAGGACGTCTCCAGCATCCCGTCGTGGCAGAAGACCCTCTGGGCTTGGTATAACGCCACCGACAGCGCCATCAATTTCCGCAACGCCCCGACGGTCGCCTACAGCGGCGAGATCGACAAGCAGAAGCAGGCCGCCGACGTCATGGCCCGCGAGATGGGTAAGGTCGGCCTCGAGCTGACGCACATCATCGGACCCCAGACCGCCCACAAGATCCACCCCGACTCCATGGTCGAGATCGAACGTCGCCTCGCCGCCATCGCCGCCTCCGGCCGCGTCCGCACGCCGAAGGAAGTCTCCTTCGCCACCTACTTCCTAAGGTACGACCGCATGCACTGGGTGCGGGTCGACCGCATGGTCGAGCATTGGAAGAAGGCGCAGGTAGACGCCAAGCTGGTCGACGACCGTGCCATCGAGGTCAAGACGACGAACGTCGCAGTCCTGACGTTGGACTTCGCCCCGGGCGACTCCGTCCAGTCTCAGTTCGCCCCGACTGCCGTGACCATTGACGGTCACAAGGTCCTGACCTCGGTCAAGGCCGCCTCCGATCGCTCCTGGAAAGCCACCTTTGCCCGCGATGCGAAGAGCGGCGAGTGGACGCAGGTCGCTGCGCAGGCCGACCAGGGCGCGCATAAGCGTCATGGTCTCTCCGGTCCGATCGACGACGCCTTCATGGACTCGTTCCTCTACGTCGCCCCCACGGGTCAGCCCCTCAACGCCAAGGTCGGCGGCTGGGCCAAGGCCGAGATGGAACGCGCCAGCTGGGAATGGCGCCGTCAGTTCCGCGGACTGGCTCCGGTCAAGACCGATGCCCAGCTCAAGGACGAAGACATCGCCAAGCATAACCTCATCCTCTGGGGCGATCCTTCGTCCAATGCCGTCATCGCCAAGGTCATCGCCCAGCTCCCGATCCAGTGGACGGCCGATAAACTCGTCGTCGACGGCAAGACTTACCCGGCCGCCGATCACGCGCCGATCCTGATCTACCCGAACCCGCTTAACCCGCAGAAGTACGTCGTGATCAACAGCAGCTTCACCTATCGCGAGTACGACTACCTCAATAACGCCCGTCAGGTCGCCAAGCTGCCCGACTGGGCCGTGGTCGACCTAAAGGTCGCTCCCGACGCCGTCGCGCCGGGCGCCATCCCCGCCGCCGGTTTCTTCGACGAAGCCTGGCAGTTCCGCTCTTCCAAGTAATCCCAGACCTTCCATCCCCATGGCCATCATCACCGAAAAAGACCTGCAGCCCTCCTACGATGTCATCGTCGTCGGTTCCGGCGCCGGCGGCGGTCAGTCCGCCTACACGCTCACCATGAACGGCGTGAAAGTCCTCATGCTCGAGGCCGGTCGCAATTACGACCCGGTCACCGAGACTCCCATGTTCCAGTCCCGGGCGGATGCTCCGCTTCGCGGCATGAGCACGCGGGAGAAGCCTTTCGGCTTCCACGACGCGACGGTCGACGGCGGCTGGGAAGTCCCGGGTGAGCCGTATACCCAGGCCTCGACGGACCCGAAGCAGCGCTTTGATTGGTGGCGCGCCCGCATGCTCGGCGGCCGCACCAACCATTGGGGTCGGATTTCGCTCCGCAACGGCCCTTACGACTTCAAGCCTTATTCCCGTGACGGCCTCGGCTTCGACTGGCCGTTCGCCTATGAGGACGTCGCGCCTTATTACGACAAGGTGGAGATGCTCGTCGGTGTCTACGGTTCGAACGAAGGCCTCGAGAACACCCCGGACTCCCCGAACGGGACCCTCCTGCCTCCGCCGAAGGCCCGCGCCGGCGAACTGTTCGTCAAGAAGCACATCGCAAAATACGGCATGCCCGTCATCCCGATCCACCGCGCCATCCTCTCTACGCGGCAGGATCACGTGAATTTCCCGGCGCGCCTCCATCCGAACAATCCGAAGGCGCAGAAGATCATCGCCAAGGCCATGCAGGAACGCGCCGCCTGTTTCTGGGCGACCGACTGCGGACGCGGTTGCTCGATCAAGGCCAACTACCAGTCGACCACCGTGCACCTGCCTCCGGCGCTCGCCACCGGCAATCTGGACATCCTCTGCAATGCCCATGCCCGCGAGGTCACCGTCGGCGCGGACGGCAAGGCCAACGGCGTCATCTACATAGATAAGGTCACCGGCCAGGAGCGCGCCGTGAAGGGCAAGGCCGTCATCCTCGCCGCCAGTTCGGGCGAGACCGCCCGCATCCTACTCAACTCTAAATCCAACCGCTTCCCGAACGGCCTCGCCAACGGCTCGGGCCTGGTCGGAAAGTACATCATGGATACCGTCGGCGCGAAGCTCGGCGGCAGCGTCCCGGCCTTCGAGAACCTTCCCGTCCACAACGAAGAAGGCGCCGGCGCCCACGTCTACATTCCCTGGTGGCTCTATAAGGACGCCAACAAACTCGGTTTCGCCCGTGGTTACCACATCGAGTTCGCGACCGGACGGCGGATGCCCGGCCTCGGGGCCGGCGGCGCAAGCCCCGGTTACGGCAGGAGTTACAAAGAAGAGGTCCGGCAGAAATACGGCGCCAGCATCGGTTTCTCCGGGCGCGGAGAGATGATCCCCAACGAGCATTCCTTCTGCGAGCTCGATCCGACCGTGAAGGATAAGTGGGGCATCCCTGTGCTGCGTTTCCATTGGAAGTGGTCGGAGCATGAGACCAAGCAGGCCGCCCACATGGAGGCCACCTTCGCGATGATCATCGAGACGATAGGCGGCAAGGCCAAGAAGCCTGAAGCCGACGGCACCAAAGCCATCGAGCCAGGTGGTTCGATCATCCACGAGGTCGGCGGAGCCATCATGGGCGCGGACGCCAAGAAGTCCGTCACCAACCAGTGGAACCAGTGCTGGGAGGTGCCGAACCTGCTGCTCAACGACGGCTCGGCCTTCTGCAGCAACGCCGACAAGAACCCCACGCTCACCATCATGGCGCTCGCTTGGCGCGCCACCGACCATCTCATCGAAGAGATGCGCAAGGGTAACCTCTAAGACTAACGAACATGGAAAACATCCCCTCAGACCCGTCCGGAGCCATGGATCGCCGTCAGGCGCTCAAATGGATCGGCGCCGCCGCCGCGGCCGCCGCGATCTTTCCGCACGCCACCGCGCAGGATAAGCTGCCGCGCCAGACCGTCACCCCTGGCGGTCAGCGCATCGGCTGGGATCCGGTGGTCAACAAGGCCTACGCCCCTGGCGAGCTCTGGCCGCTCACGCTCACGCCTAAGCAGCGCAAGGCCGCCGCCGCGCTGACTGACCTGATCCTGCCGCCGGATAATCCCGGCGACAAGCAGCCGTCGCAGCTCGGTGTCCAGGATTTCATCGATGAATGGATCAGCTCGCCTTACGATGAGACCGCCAAGGACCGCCCGGTCATCACCGAAGGCCTCGACTGGCTCGACGCCGAAGCACGGCGCCGGTTCCAGAAGGATTTCGCCGACCTGCCCGAACCGCAGAAATGCGCGATCGCCGATGACATCTGCGGCAAGACCGCGGTGAAGAAGGAGTTCAAGGCCGCCCAGAACTTTTTCAACCGCTTCCGCTACCTCGCCGCCAGCGGTTACTACACCACGCCGCAGGGCTGGAAGGACATCGGCTACGTGGGCAACGTGCCGACCGTCAATTTCGACGGACCGACCCCCGAAGCGTTGAAGCATCTGGGATTGGCCTGAGAAGAAAGGGCCAGAGGCCCTGAGATCACCAGGACCGGAGGTTGAAAAGCCTTCGGTCTTTTTGTTTATTCAGGCCGCCGAATGGTGGCCTGCGGGTAGGGTCACGACTACGTCGTGACCTATGGCGTGACGTAGTCCCGCCCCTACCTGACGTTCACCATCCGGCGAACGTTGTCATTTGGAGTTGGAACAATCCTCTCGTCGGGTTGCCTAACAACCAACCCCATGAAGTGTCTTGCCCCCGTCCTTTGCCTCTTCGCCGGAGTCCTCGGCTTGAGCGCCGCGACGACATCCCTGTTCGATGGCAAGACCCTCACAGGCTGGGACGGCGACCCGAAGGTCTGGCGCGTCGAGGAGGGCGCGATCGTCGGCGGTTCGCTGCAGGGCAACCCACGCAATGAGTTCCTGACCACCAGGCGCAGCTTCTTCAACTTCCGCCTGAAGTTCGAATACAAGCTCGTCGGGACCGAAGGGTTCGTGAACGGCGGCGTGCAGTTCCGCAGCCTTCGCGCCACGAATCCTCCGAACGAGATGATCGGTTATCAGGCTGATATCGGCGCCGGACATACGGGTTCGCTTTATGACGAATCCAGGCGCAAGCGCGTGCTGGCCAAAGTCGGCACAGGCGTGGGTTCGCAAGGCGTCAAGAGCGAGGGGGAGTTGAAGGCCTTGGAGAAATTGGGCGGGTGGAACACCTATGAGGTCGTCGCGGTCGGGCCGCGCGTCATGATTTATCTCAACGGACGCAATACGGTCGACTACACCGAGACCGACCCGTCCATCGATGACGCCTACGGGCTCATCGGCCTCCAGATCCATGGTAACTGCAAGGCCGAGATCCGTTTCCGGAACATCACCATCGACCCGATGACCGACGTGCCGGTGACGACCCGCGAGGCCGTGCTCAGCCGCTTCGGCGAACCTAAGTCGGCTTGGACGCCCCCGGCGCCCTTCAAGGACGGCAAGTTCGGCCTCGGTCAGGAAGAAGTCGTCGTGTTCATCGGCCAGGAGAACCTCGTCCGCGAAGCCAAGGCCGGGGAAATCGAGCAACGCTTGGCCACGGCTTTCGCGAATCAGCGCCCGGTCTTCCGCTCGATGGCTTGGGAGGCCGATACTGTTCATGAGCAGTGGCGCGACCTTAACTTCGGTCCTTGGAAAGGGCAGCTCGAGACGGTCGGCGCGACCACGCTCATCCTGCAATTCGGTCAGGCCGAAGCGCTGCAAGGCCAGGCAGGTCTGACCAAGTTCAAGGCCGACTATCATCGCCTGCTGGACGAGTTCACGCGACACACCCCGCGGATCGTCCTGCTCTCCCCCGCTGGATTCATGCCTTCCCGGCGTCCCCCGGACCTCACCACACCCGAGCGACGACAGGACCTGGCCGCTTACGCCTCAGCCGTGGCCGAAATCGCCCAGCAGCGCGGCCTGCCTTATGTCAACCTAATCGAAGCGACGCGCGGCGAAGCTTCCGTCGACGGCATGCATCTATCGCAGGCCGGATTATCCAAGGTTGGCCAAGCGGTCGCGCTTTCGCTCGGCCTCCCCGAGCCGCTGCATCTCCCGGCAGAACTCCGTGCGGCGATCGTCGAGAAGAACCGCCTCTGGGCTGATTGCTGGCGTCCGGCCAATTGGTCGTTCGTCTATGGCGACCGCATTTCTCAGAACTACGGCAAAGGCTTCGGCCCGGTGCCTTCGTTGAAAGAGAACTTCGAAGTTTATAAGCCTTTGGTCGCCTCATGGGATCGGCACATCCAAGCTTTGGCCAAGGGAGAGAAATCCGCTGTCCCTGCGCCTCAGGCCGGTCCGGCCATTGCCACGGAGAAGGTCATGACCGCGGCCGAGGAACAGGCCACCTTCAAGGTCGCCGAGGGTTTTGAAGTGAACCTCTTCGCCGATGAGCATCTGGGCGTCGCCAAGCCCACCCAGATGTCCTGGGACGCCAAGGGACGTCTCTACGTCTGTTGCTCGCCCACCTATCCGCAGGCCGTGCCCGGCGTGAAGCCGCGTGACTACATCCTCCGCCTCGAGGACACCGACGGAGATGGTAAGGCCGACAAGTCGGTCCGCTTTGCCGAGGGACTGACCATGGTCCAGGGCGTCGAGCCGCTGACGGACGACCCTGGCAACACCTCGATCCTGGTCTGCGACTTCGATCGGCTCATCAAGCTCACGGACAAAGACGGTGACGGTAAGGCGGACGAGACCGTCGTCCTCATGTCCGGTTTCGGGGTAGGTGACACGCACCAGCTCGTGAATTCGATCAGCCACGGACCGGACGGCACGCTGTGGATGAGCCAGGGCTTGCATGCCATCACCAAGGTCGAGACGCCTCGTGGGATCGTCAGCCTGCCCAAGTCGGGCCTGATGCGTTACGACCTCAAGAACCAGCGCCTCCAGCCGTTCTTCCAATACGCTAAGGCCGGGCACAACTGCTGGGGTGTCGCGTTTGACGACTTTTTCCAGCCGTTCCATAAGAGCGGGGATCGGGTCGCGGGTTATTATAGCCTGCCTGGCTTAGGCGCCATCGAGACCCCGGACGAATATGCAGGTACGCACGCGTTGTTCGATTCGCCGTTAAAGTCCAACTCGGTGGAAATCGTCGGCACCAAGGCCATGCCTGCCGAGCTGCAGGGCGCCGGGTTCATCGGTGGGTATTATGGCAACACCCTGGACCTGCATCGCTTCGTGGACGACGGCGCGGGCTTCAAGACCCAGCGCATCGTCAGCCCCATCATCTCGACCAGCAAAGCGTTCCGACCCGTGGACGTCTCGGTCGGCCCGGATGGCGCGCTCTATGCCTGTGATTGGTTCAACGCCGTCATCGGTCATTACCAGGCCAGCTATGCGGACCCGCGTCGCGATCGCTCGCACGGACGCATCTGGCGCATCACCGCCAAGGGCATCCCGACGGTCAAACAGCCGGATCTCGTTTCGATGTCCGAACCCGACTTGTTCGCCCAGCTCGGTTCGCCCGAACGTTGGACGCGCTATCAGGCTCGTCGCCTTCTGTTCCAGCGTCCGACCGGCAAGGTGGCCGTCGCCGCCGACGAGTTCATCGCTAAAGAACGTCCGGAGGCACAGCTGCTGGAGGCGCTGGGCGTACTCCAGTCGCATGTGGTCGTTCGTACGTCGCTGCTCGATAGGCTGCAGGCCTCCGCTGATTTCCGGATCCGCGCCTATGCCGCGCGTGTCACGGGCGAATGGGCTATCCGACTGCCTGATGCGCAGGCCAGGTTGGCTAAGGCCATCGCCGATGCCCATCCGCGGGTCCGCCTTGAGGCCATCGTCGCCCTGAGTCACGTCGGTGGCACCGAATCTTTGCGGACCGCCCTGGGGGTTGTCGGCCAGCCAACGGACAAGTTCCTTGATTATGCGCTGAGGCAGACCGTCCGTCACCTGGCCTCCGCAGCGGGTAATCTCGCAACCGAGTTACCTTCGCCGCAGGCTGCCTACCTCAAGAAGGTCGTAACCAGCGGACCGGCGGTCGTCTCTCCGGGTCAGGCCATCTACGAGGCGCTCTGTTTGAACTGTCACCAGGCCGGCGGACAGGGGCTCTCGGGCGTCTATCCGCCCTTAGCGAAGAGCGAGTGGGTTGCCGGTGATCCTCAGACGCTCATCAAACTTACCATTCACGGTCTGGCTGGTCCGACCAAGGTCTTGGGCAAGGATTACGGACTCGTGCCGATGCCGCCCATGGGCCTCGATGACCAGCAGCTAGCCGATGTCCTGACTTACGTCCGTTCGGCGTTCGGCAATCAGGCGCCGGCGGTCAAAGTGGAGGACGTCAAAGCCGTCCGGGAATCGACCAAAGGCCGTACAGCGCCGTGGACCGGGGCGGAGTTGGGGAAGTAGTAGACTAGAGGCACGGAGGCCCAGAGGCTCCGAGGGCGCGGTAGGCGTTCCTCAGGACTTCTGTTTCCGCGTCAGCGACTGCACCCAGGCGACACCCGCGAGGGTGACGACTCCGCCGAGCAGCGTGAGCAAAGAGGGCTGTTCGCCGAGGATCATCCAACCGAATAAGACCGAGAATACCGGAATCGCATACACTGCGCTCATCACCGTCGTGATCGGCAGGTTCACCAGCACCCAAGACCAGATGGTGTAGCAGAGGGCTGCCGGGACCATGCCGAGAAACAGGACGTGAAGCCAACCCTGGCCGGAAAGCCGGGATGCCGTCCCCGTCAGGTCTTCCGAAAACGGCAACAGACCGAGCGTGCCCAGCCAGATGGCCCAGGTGGTCACGTCGACCGCATTGTATCGTTGGGTCAGGGTCTTGCTGATCAAGGTCTGGATGGCCGCGCAGAGGGCCGCGCAGAGGATCAGCATCGAGCCTAGGTTGAAGGTCAGGCCGGACTCGGAACCAGCGGCGGTGAGGACGACGCCAGCCATGGAGATCCCGATGCCGAGCCAGGCGAGGAGGCCTACCTTTTCTCGTCCGGTCAGCACGCCGATCAGGATGACCAGGACCGGTATGCAGGAGATGAGCATCGAACCGGTGCCGGCGTTCACGGTGCGCTCGCCGTAGTTGATGCCTAGGTTGTAGAGGCAAAAGCCGAAAAGCCCTAGGCTCGCCACGGCCGGCCAGTCCGTGCGGGCGGGCAGGGGGCGGCCACGGAAGAGCCAGATCGGCAGCATGACCGCGGAGGCGATCAGGTAACGCATCGCCCCCAGCTGTCCTGCGCCGACTTCGGGCAGGACCGCGCGGACGTTCACCCAGGACATGCCCCAGGCGACGACGTTGAAGAACATCGCCGCGGTGGCCCAGCGTCTGACGAAAGCGTTCTCGCTCACGAACGGCAGCCGATCAGCTCGATGAGCTTATAAGCACAGGCCTGGGCGAACTCCTTATCATTGATCGCGAGGTCAAATTCCTGGACCGGCACCCGGGCATGCGTCTTCAAGGCCGTAAAGAGGGCTTCATCGGCTGCGGCGTCGTGGAAGGGCTGGCTGGCGGCGCTGATGACGGAGATCGCCTTGCGGGGAATCATGATGGCCGTGCCTGCCTGGTAGGCGTTGGCTTTCTTAGCGACGATCTCGCCGAGCTGACGGCATTCGTCCGCCGTCGTGCGCATCAAAGTGATCTGCGGGTTATGGATGTAGAAGTTTCGTCCCTGGAACTTCGCCGGCACCGAAGCCATCTCGCCGAAGTTGACCATGTCGAGGCAACCCGGGGCGACGACCACGGGAACGTTCGCCTTGGCGGCGGCGTCCATCCGGTCGGGTCCGGCGTTGAGATTGCCGCCCACGAGTTCGTCGGCCCATTCGGTCGTGGTAATGTCGAGCACGCCGGCCACGATGCCGCTCTCGATGACGGATTCCATGATCCGGCCGCCCGTACCGGTCGCGGCGAAGACCAGGACTTCATACCCGGCGGCCTCGAGGACTTTCTTTGCTTCGGTGACGCAGCTGGTGGTGTTGCCGAACTGACTGGCGACGATGAGGGGTTTGGAAGCGCCGACCTCGGGGACGGCACCGACCATGCCGCAGATCGCGCCGGCGGCGCGGGTGAAGATGACGCGGGAGAGTCGGTTCAAGCCGGCCACGTCGGCGATGCTGGGCATCATCGTGATGTCCTTGGTGCCGAGATAGGGGGCCACGTTGCCGGCGGCCAAGGTCGAGACCATCAGTTTGGGGAAGCCGAGGGGCAGGGCGCGCATGGCGGCCGTACCGATGGCGGTGCCGCCGCCTCCGCCGAGGGAGATGATGCCGTCGATCCTGCCTTCGGCGGCGAGCTTCGCGACGAGCGCCGGAGCGGCCTTGGTCATGGCCACGACGCATTCGCCGCGGTCCTTCTTGGTCATCAAGGCGGCCAGGTCGATGCCGGCGGCCGCCGCGACCTGCTCACGGGTGACGTCGGGCTGCACCGTCGCCGGACCGCCCGTACCGACGTCGATCAGCAGGGGCTTGTGGCCGTGGCGGGCGATGAGCGCGGCCACGAAGGCATGTTCTTCGCCCTTGGAATCAAGCGTGCCGAGGACCGCGATCGTGGCCATGGTATGCTCAGAAGAACTTACGCTTCACCGGGATCTGCTTGAAACGCTTGGTCAGATCGGTGAGCGACTGCTCGACGGCCATGCGTTCGAGGCTCGAGGCGCCGACGAAGCCGTCGGTGTCGGTCTGCTCGTTGATGAAGGCGGCGTCTTCCGGGGTGTTGATCGGGCCGCCGTGGCTGAGGAAGATGAGGTCCTTGCGGACGGACTTGGCGGCGTCGATGATGCCCTGGGTGATCTTCGCGGCTTCCGGCAGGGTCATCGTGGCGTTGGTCACGCCGATCGAACCGCCGACGGTCGTGCCCACGTGGGCGATGATGACGTCCGCGCCGGCCTCGGCCATGGCCTTGGATTCCTCGGGCGAGCCGACGTAGACGATGGTGAACATCTCCATCTTGCGGGCGAGGGCGACGGTCTCGAACTCCTTCTTCACGCTCATGCCGGTTTCTTCGAGGATCTGGCGGAACTTGCCGTCAATGATCGTGTGGGTGGGGAAGTTGTTGATGCCGGAGAAGCCCATGTCCTTCACCTTGCCGAGCCAGTGCCACATGCGGCGGCGAGGGTCGGTGGCGTGGACGCCGCAGATGACGGGGATTTCCTCGACGACGGGGAGGACTTCGTATTCGCCGATCTCCATGGCGACCGCGTTGGCGTCACCGTAGGCCATCATGCCGGCGGTGGAACCGTGGCCGGCCATGCGGAAGCGGCCGGAGTTATAGACGATGACCAGGTCGGCGCCGCCGCGTTCGATGAACTTGGCGCTGATGCCCGTGCCGGCGCCGGCGGCGATGATCGGCTTGCCCTTGGACATCGTATCGCGGAGGCGCTCGATGACTTCGGTGCGGGTGTAAGGGTTTCCTTTTCCGGTCCAGGGGTTGGGCATGGTGTTGAGAGGGGAAGGGTGGTCGGGGGTTGCTCCTTGAAGGATTACTCGTATCCAAGGGGTGTGGCCCGCAAGAGCGATTTAAAACATTACAGCGAGACGCAACTCCGTCATTCTGAGACGGACATCGAGAACCCGCGGTCGCGTCGCCGGATCGTGGTCGCGGCGGATTACGTGGACGACAGGCCTTGGGTATTGTCCGGGGTCCGCTGCAAGGAGCTCAGCCTCTTCGAGATCGCCCACCTGGGGGTGGCCGAGATGCTGGCGCCTTATGAGGTCGTCCGGGCCCATCAGAGCGGCGCCTTCTTCATGGCCTGCCTCAGCGGTCAAGGTCAGGTGTGGGTCGACGGCCGCTGGCGCACGATCTCGGCGGGACAAGCCTGCCTCCAGCCGGCGGGCATCCGTAATTCCTTTCGCATCGGGCGGAGCAAGCGCTGGGACTTCTGTTGGATCCGTTTCGGCGGAGGCGTGCGCTCTAACACCATCTTCCGGGCCAGTTCGCCCGTGCTGGCCGATTTCGATGCCGAGCCCCTGCGTGCGGCCATCTCCGGTCTGATCGCCGAACTCAAAGGCGCCGGCGTCTCGCGCCGTAACCATCAGTGGATCGAGCTGGCCTATGATTACGTTCGCAGCTTCGCCGGCAGCTTCCGCGGCGATCCGCGAGTTCAACGCCTCTGGGATGAAGTGCATGGCAAACTCGATTTCGCCTGGGACACCAAGACCCTTGCGCGGGAGTCCGGCCTGAGCTTCGAGCACCTGCGGCGGCTCTGCCTGAAGGAGATCGGCCGAACCCCGATGAACCATCTGACCCACCTGCGGATCCAGCAGGCCATCCGGCTGATCAGCGAGTCGGATGACAAGCTTGCGGTCATCGCCCGCAAGGTTGGTTTCGCCAATGGCAACAGCTTCTCCTCGGCCTTCAAGAAGTCGACGGGCCATGCCCCTTCGGCCTTCCGGGCCGAGGGCTAAAAAGGGGCGATAATGTGTATCTGAGAGGGGTCCGGTTGCGGTTCGAGGTGCCGCTAAGACTTGTAGGTTCAGGAGGGCCTCTTTTGATGAAGCCATGCTTCCCCGCATCAGCCCCTACCTGCGTCTGGCCTTGGTCTTCGTCGGCGCCGTCCTCGTCGCCGCCCCGGTCAAGGTTACCGTCGTTTCCGACGACCATGCCGCCGTCAAGAACCTGGTCACCGAGCTCAAGTCCGCCGGCGCCGAGGTGACCGAGGCGGATCGTCCGCGCGACCTGCTCGCGACGAAGCACGACAAGGACGAGGTCATCGTACTCTATCGCAAGGACTACACCGCCTACGAAGTCATCGACCGCGCGGCGCTCGCCGACCTCTCCCACCGAGGCATCGCTTTCGTCGCCCTCCGTGGCGCCATCGCCGGTCCCTCCGCTTCGTGGGCGCGCGACACCCTCGGCGCCGGCTGGACGCCGGAGAGCCGCCGCTTCCGCGCCCTGATGATGCTCAACGTCCGCACCGACGCCCATCCGCTGGCCAAGGACGCCTCCACCTTCGACGTCACCGACGACACGGTGTTCAACCTCGAACTCAACGAGAAGATCCACGTCCTCGCTTCGTCCTTCACCTCCAAGGTCAGCGCGAACCGCAAGAACATCACCGAAGTCTCCGACAAGGCCTCCATCTACGACATCCAGCCGCAGGCCTGGGTTTTCGAGAATCCCCGTCTCCGTTCCGCCGTCTTCCTGCAGGGGGACGCCGCCACGCTTGCCCACGCCAGCTACCGGACGTTCATCAAGCGCGGCATCGCCTGGGCGGCCCGTCGCCCTGACGTCGACGAACTCTGCACGAAGGATGACCTCGTCGACCTCCGTTATCCAGTCGGCGGCCCCAGCCGCGCGGAAAAGGCCATCGCCGCCTTCCAGATGCAGCCGGGCTTCAAGGCCGGCGTCGTGGTCACCGAACCTCTGATCAACAAGCCCATCGCCGTGCAATGGGATGAGCGCGGTCGCATGTGGATCGCCGAGACCCCTGAATATCCGAACGGACGCCGTCCGCTGACCGCCGAGGCCTGGCGCGAGGGCGGGGTGCTGGTGCCGGGAAGCTATGATCGCCCGGCTCAGGACAAGATCAGCGTGCTGGTCGACACGGACGGCGACGGCAAGGCCGACCAGAAGCAGCTCTTCCACGAAGGGTTGGAGCTCATCACCGGTTTCTGTCACTACAAGGACGGCATCATCGTCGTCTGCCAGCCGCACATCGTCTGGCTCCGTGACACCGACGGCGACGGCAAAGCCGACAAGGAGCAGATCCTCTACGGTGGCTTCACGCCCGGAGACACCCACTTCGTCGCCAATCACTTCATCCTTGCTCCGGACGGCTGGGTCTACGCCAGCAACGGTGGCGGCGGGGAAGTCTTCCCGGCCTCCCAGCCCGACCGGAAGGTGCGCCTCTCTTCGGGCACCTTCCGTTTCAAGCCAGACGGCTCCGCCATCGAGCAGATCGCTTCGCAGGGCGGCAACAGCTTCGGCAACGAAGTTACCTCCGACATGGAGCTCTTCCACGGCAAGGCGACGAACGGCAATCCGATCCAGCACGTCGTCCTCTCCGAATCCATCCTCGCCAAGGCTCCGGGTACTCCGGCCAAGGCCTTCAATGCCGTGAACCCTCGTCGTCCCGTCCTGCGCACGGACCTGCCGGACCGCGCTCCTTTGCTGCAGATCGACCAGGTAGGCTACTATACCGCCGCTTGCTCCGTCGCCGTGCAGGAACATGGCGCCTGGCCGGAGGAATATCGCGACACCATCTTCATCACCGAGCCGATCCTCGATATCATCCACTTCGAGAAACTCCGCCCTGAAGGTCCGACCTTCCTCGGCGAAGTCACCCTCAAGGATCGCGAATGGCTCCGCTCGATGGACCATTGGTTCTGCCCGATCGACGTGAGCTTCGGTCCCGATGGCGCGCTCTACGTCCTCGACTTCTACACTCCGGTCGTGGCGCACAACGACACCCGCGGTCCGTTGCACAGCAAGTCGGGCGCCTCGGTCCGCCCGGATCGTGAGCACTATTTCGGACGCGTCTATCGCATCCAGCACGAGTCGGCGCCCAAGCTTGTCATCCCGGACCTCTCCAAGGCTGACGTCGCCGGCCTCATCACCGCTTTCAGCCATCCCAACAAGGTCGTCCGCTTCAACGCGCTCCGCACCCTGATGGATCGTGATGCCGGGCTGCTGGCCTCTTCCACCGGTCCGCTCAATGCCTTGGTGCGCTCCGATGCCATCCCTGAAGCCCGTGTCCTGGCCCTCTGGGCTCTGCAGCGACTCGAACGCCTTGAGCCTGGATTGGTCGTCGCAGCAGCTGCGGATGGTTCCGCCGCAGTCCGGAAGAACGCCTTCCTCGTGGCCGAAGCCGCCCGACTCTCCTTGCCGGTCGCCACGCTCAAGGCCGGCATCGGCGACAAGGACGCCCGCGTGCGTCTCGCCGCCGTCCGCGCCCTCGGTGCGGCCGAACTCGACGCCGAGTCGGGTGCGCTCCTCCTGTCCGGCTGGACGAATGACCACGAAGCCGCCACGGCGACCGCCGCCGCTTCGGCTAATCCAGCCTCCACTCTTGAGGTCATGCTCTCGGGCAAGGCTCCGGTGCGCGCCGATTTCGCGGTCTCCCTCGCCGCCACGCTCACGCCCGACGCCTCGGTGCGCGTGCTGCGTGCCGCCGCAGCTTCCGTCGACGTGAAGCTCGCCACGGTCATCCTGCGCGAGATCGCCTCGCGCCGCATCCCCGCGCCCGCCAAGCTGGATGAAGGCCGTGAGGCTCTCCGTGCTTTGCTTGCGGGCAAGGATGCGGAAGTCGCGACCGCCGCCGCCGCGATCGCCGGCCTTTGGGTCACCGATGGAAGCCTCAAGGCGGAACTCTCCGCCGTCGCCGGCCGTCTCCTGGCCGTCATCGCCGACGAGAAGTCTTCCGTTGAGGCGCAAGTCGCCGCTGTCCGCGTCCTCGTGCTGCTGCGCGATACCGACGCCAAGATCTCTCCGGCTCTCGCCCTGGCTCTGGCCTCCGCGCGCGAACCCGTCGCCGTCGCCACCGCCGGTGCCTTGGCCTCCAGCGGCGACGTCTCCGTAGGCAAGCTGCTCTATGGGGCCTTCCCGAAGTCGACCGGCACTTTCCGCTCCACCTTGTATTCCGCGCTCGTCGGTCGTCCGGAGTGGGCCGGTCTCATCCTGGACGCCCTTGAAGCCAAGTCTCTCTCCGCGATGCAGCTCGGGCCCATGCAGGTCTCCCAGCTCGTCCGTCACCCGGATGCCGCCATCTCCCAGCGTTCCGCTGCCGTGCTCGCCAAGCTCAACGCCGGCAGCAGCCCGGCCAAGGATGACTTGGTCTCGAAGCTGCGGCCCGAGGTCGAGAAGCCCGGCGATGCCGCCAAGGGAAAGGAACTCTTCGTCGCCGTCTGCCAGACCTGCCACAAGGTCGGTAACGTCGGCAACGAATTCGGACCGAACCTGCAGGGCATCGGCTCGCACCCGCCGGCCGAGATGCTGGTCCATATCGTCGATCCGAACCGCATGGTCGACGACGAGCATCGTACCTGGAACTTCAAGATGAAGGACGGCACCCAGTATTCGGCCCTCATCGGCAGCGAGAATCCCACCTTCGTGAAGCTCAAGCTTCCGGCCGGACAGTCGGCCGAACTCAAGGTGGCCGATATCGTCAGCCGCGAGCGCAGCCCGAATTCGCTGATGCCTGAAGGCTTCGAATCCCTTGGCGCCGAAGGCCTTCGTAACGTCATCGCCTACCTCCGCAGCGTGGCGATCTCCCCTGAGGGTGAGAGCATCGGTCGTTTCCGTCTGCTCGACCTACGTAACGCCTTCACCGCTTCCACGACCACCGGCCTCTACGCCAGCAAGGAAGCCAAGCGAGACACCCTGCCGTTCGCGCAGTTCGGCAAGGTCGAGTCCAACGGCGTCCCTTATAGGGTCATCGATCCGAAGACCGCGAAGGACGGCCTGAACGTCATCGTCCTCAAGGGCGGTAACGGCAAGGGCGCGTATTCCAAGAGCTTCGCCCAGAAGGTGGAGATCCCGGTCGGTTCCGTGGCTAATCGCATCCACTTCCTCGGCGCCGTCGGCGGCTGGGGGGCGCATGACGCCGTCGCCATGACCGCCGAAGTGCACTTCCTCAGCGGCAAGGTTCAGAAGGAGGTCTTCTACGGAGCCCGTGATTTTGCCGACTACAACGGCGTCGGAGAGGTCCCCGGCTCCAAGTCCGCCCGTCAGCTACTCTCGGGCGACGGACGCCAGGTGCGCACGCTCTGGTTCCCGGTCGAAAGCAACGAGGTCATCGACAAGCTTGTCCTGAGCTCCGAAGACACGCCGATCGCCCCGACCACCGTGGCGATCACCATCGAAATCGGCGGCCCGCCCAACCCGCCTCGTGGCAAGAAGGAAGGTTCGCCTAAGGCTGGCAAGAAGGGCAAGGCCAACGAAGGCCCCAGCGACCTCCTGCCTAAGGATAACCCCAAGACCACGCAGGCTTTCGGTCAGCAGTTTGGTCCGCGTAAGGTGGGTCAGCTTCGGGTGCTCTTCGCCGGCGCCGGCAGCTCCCACAACTTCCCGGCGTTCTTCCTCGGGACCGATGCGCTGACGGCCAAGGCCGCCGGTTATGACATCGCGGCGACCCCGAACCTCAAGGAGACCCTTGCGCTGCTTCGCGAGTCCGACCTGTTCGTCTTCAGTGGTAATCATGGTCAGTTCGGCACGCCTGAGTTCCAGAAGGCCATCCGTGACTTCGCCGCGGCGGGGAAGGGCATCGTCCTCCTGCATGCCGCCACATGGTACAATTGGCCGCTCGAGACCAATTATAACGACGAGTTCGTGTGTGGCGGGTCACGTAACCATGGCCATAGCGACTTCACCTTCACCGTCACCAAGCCGGAGCACCCCATCATGAAGGGAGTCCCGGCCACGTTCGTGATCAATGACGAGAGCTATAACATCGAACTGACCCGTCCGGAGGGCGCCGAAGTCCTTGGTACCATCCCGCGTCAGACTCCCAAGGAAGGACTGTCGAACATCCTGCCGTCCGTCTGGACGGTCAAGTATCCCGGCGCCCGCGTGGTCTGCATCGCCCTCGGTCACGACGCCAAGTCCCACGACCACCCCGCCTACAAGCAGCTCCTCCTGAATTCCTTGATGTGGGTATCCCAGAAATGATCGTCCTTACAGTATGATTGTTTGCCTTGTCTAACCGCTAACCGCCAACCGCTAATACCTCCGTATCCACTACAATGGTCTACCACTACGGAACCTTCGTCTTCAAGAAAGGCGTCACCCCCGGCCAGATCGACACCTGCTTCGCCGAGATGCGCGGCATGGTCGGCAAGATCCCCGGCCTGATCTCCATGCAGCACGGCGTCTACCAGAGCGACGAAGGCCTCAACGACGGCTTCACGCACGGCTTCGTCATGACCTTCGACACCCCGCAGAGCCGCGACCGCTATCTCCCGCACCCCGAGCACGAGCGCGTGAAGGAGATCGTCGTCCCCAACCTCGAACGCGTGATGGTCTTTGACTTCACCGTCTGAGGTTACGTCGTCCTTAGCGTGAGCTGGGATCCGACCCTTTGACGTCGAGGTCGGGCTTGGTGTTCCAGCGGGGTTTCCAGCCTGGCTTGTCCACCTTTGTCCGGAAGATGACGGTGTTGTCCAAGGCCAGGTCGTCGCTCCAGATGAATTTTGCGCCGGAGAAGTCATGGTCGAAGTAAGGTTGCTTGGGGTCGACTTGCTCCACCGTGTATTCCTTGGCCTGCGACCACTTACTGTCATCAAAGTCGACCGCCCACCAGTTGGCCGGCAAGGGGTCATGCCTTACTTTCGCGGCGGCGACGTCACCTTTCTCGGGACCATGGAAGAAGCTCCGGGACTTCCAGGATCCGTTAGTCACCGTTCCATCGGCGAATTTCAGGCAGAAACCTCCGTCGCCGATGCTTGATCCATACTCCAGTCCGGTCTTGGGGTCGGCGTTATCCTTGGCCAGCACGGCGATGGTCATCGGATACTCCGGGAGGAAATCGACGCTGACGACGTTGTGCGGGGTGAATTCGATCGGGTCGACGGCGACCAGGCGGCCGTTGACGTAGAGCATGAACCAGTTGTCAGCATATACGTTCAACTTCATCGTATCGGCAAGCGAAGGCTTGATCAGTCCGCTGTCTTTGCCGGCTGGTTTGCGACGTTTGGCGTTATCTGGCTTGCCCGTTGTTTCCGTCGGAGTCGCTGCCGTGGGCGGGGTAGCGTTGCGGGCATAGGTGACGGTCAGGGACGCGGAGCCGAGGACCTTGCCCTTCATGGAGGCGAAGAGCATGTCGCGGGTGACTTTCGACTCGGAGCCGCCAAGGAAAGCGGGAGCCGAGAGAGCGTAGACGGTGAGGACGTAGTGCTTGTCGCCCGGTCCTTGCGAGTGCGGGGGCTCGTAGCCGATGGCGCCGCGGGAGCTCACGCCGATCTTACCCGGAGGCTGCGCCCCTTTGGTCAGGCCGTTCGTCGTGGCAGGCAGATCCCAGAGTAGCCAGCAGGTCTTGATGGTCTCGTCGGGGGTGAGGTGGTCCATCAAGAGGGCGAAGCCTCGCGTGCCCGCGGGAGCGCCCTTCCACTGCAAGGAAGGCGTGATGCCGGCGCCGTCGCCGGTGAACTCGACCGGGTAGTGGGTCGGGTCGGGAATGTCGGCACTGTTGAGCGTGAAGCCAGGCTGAGGATTCTTGAGCGTATCCATGCCGAAGACCGAAGCCGCCTCCGTCGGTTCGGCTTTCTTACCGCCCTCGGGTCGCTTGCCCTTGCCGCCCTTGCCGCCCTTGCCGCCTTTCTCGCCCCCTTTGCCTTCTCCGCCCGGTTGCTTACCTTCACGGTCGTCGCCGCGGTAGGTCTCTTCGCGCTTGGAACCGTCGGGGTCGACGAACGTGAACTTC
>JBILXR010000178.1:0-3931 GCA_044378215.1 Opitutales bacterium | reverse complement strand
TCGACGGTGAAGCCGCCGCCGCTATTGGGCGTGGAGATCTTGAGTAGTTTGACCGGGATGAGTTTGAGGCCGAGCTTACGGTCGGCTTCCCGCTGATTTTGGGTGCGTTCCCAGAGTGCGAGGACCTTCGGATCCGGCTCCTGCAGCCGACGGTTGAGTGCGGTGATACGTTCGCGCAGGGCGGGGAGCTCATCCGTCTTGAGGACGGTCTTGCGTAGCGCCGAAGGCAGCGAGTTCACGCCGGCGTTGCCATCGGTGGGGCGATCGTCGAGGGTATTGAAATAAGCGAAGATTCGGAAGTAGTCCTTCTGGCTGATCGGGTCGAACTTGTGGTCGTGGCACTGCGCGCAAGCGAGGGTCAGCCCCAGGACGGACTCGCCGAGCGTCTTCACGCGGTCGGCGTTGTAGTTGACGAGGTTCTCGGCGGGGATGGTGCCGCCCTCGTGGGTGTTCATGTTGTTGCGCTGGAAGCCGGTGGCGATGAGCTTGCCGTCGTCGGTGTCCGGCATGAGGTCGCCGGCGATCTGCTCCGCGAGGAAGCGGTCGTAGGGCTTGTTGTCGTTGAAAGCTTGGATGACCCAATCGCGCCAGAGCCAGAGGTGGCGGCCGCCATCGATGGAGAAGCCATTGGTGTCGGAGTAGCGGGCGGCATCGAGCCAATCGAGCGCCATGCGTTCACCGAAATGCGGATTAGCCAGCAAGCGGTCGACGAGCCGTCCGTAAGCGTCGGGTTGCTTGTCCTGGATGAAGGCTTCGACTTCGGCGGCGGTCGGGGGCAGTCCGGTCAGGTCCAGCGTGACGCGACGGATGAGCGTGTAGCGATCGGCTTCGGGCGAAGGTCGCAGGCCGGCTTCGGCTAACTGCCGGGTGACCCAGTAATCAATGGCGGGCGCTTTGTTGCCAGCCGGCAATACGGGGCGCTTCGGGGCGACGAAAGCCCAGTGCTCCTCGTAGGGTGCGCCTTGCTCGATCCAGGCCTTGATCTTCGCCTTTTCCGTCGCCGAGAGAGAGAGGTGGGATTTCGGCGGCGGCATCATGTCATCTTCGTCGGTCGAAAGGATACGTTCCCAGACGACGCTCTTCTTTAAGTCACCGGGGACGATGGGTGTGCCGTTCTTGTGTTCGCGGATAGCATCCTCGGAGAGGTCCAGGCGCAGCTTGGCTTTGCGGGCTTTCTCGTCGGAGCCGTGGCAACTGAAGCAGTTCTCGGACAGGATCGGTCGGATGTCGCGGTTGAACTGGATTTTCTCAGCTTGGACGGTCACTGCGGCGTTCAGGCTGAAAAAGAGGGCGAGTTGCAGGGGGCGATGCATCTGGTCTTAAGACAACGCCGGGCGGAAGGGGTTTCAATCTGTATCGTCGAGGAGGAGCCCCAGGTATTCGCCTTACCTTTGGGCTGGAGCGGGCAGGGCGATGGGGTAGGTTTTTCCCACCCCTATGGCCTCCGCACCGCTGCCTTCTTCCCGACGTGAATTCCTCGGCGCCGCCGCCTTCGCGCTGGCCGGTCTGGCCACGACCGAGCGACTCGCCGCGACCGACGCCCCGAAGGCGTCGCCGGTCAAGCGCCCGCCGAACCCTTACGTCTACAAGTTCAATATCGGCAAGATCGAGGCCTTCTCGATCAGTGATGGTCACATGCTTTTCCGCCAGGGCCTCGAGCTCATGTGGCCGGAGTCTGACCGCCCGATCATGAAGTCCGCGCTTGAGTTCAATCGTGAGCGCTTGGATGCGCTGCCGCTCTATGTGAACATCATGGGCCTCAGGATCGGCGATGAGGTCGCCCTCATCGACGCCGGCTTCGGCGAGCGCCATCCCAATCCGAACTTCGGCTGGCTGGCCGAAGGGCTGCGTCAGCTCGGCATCAAACCCGAGCAGGTTACGACGGGCTTCCTGAGCCATTCGCATTCCGACCACCTCGACGGCTTCGTCGATAACGGAAAGCCGGCTTTCCCGAACGCCAAGATATACCTCCTGCAGGAGGAGTATGATTTCTGGCGCGGACCGAACCCCGATTTCTCCAAGTCGAAGCGCGATAAGAAGCCGCTGCCGAACATGGTGAAGACCATCTGCCGGAACTTTGAAATCCTCAAGGACCAGCTCGTGATCGCGAAGGACGGCCAGAAACTCTTCCACGACGCCGTGACTGTCATCGCCGCCCCGGGTCACACCGACGGGCATGCCTGCTTCGAGGTCCGTTCCGGCGACGAATCGCTCATGCACATCAGTGACGTCGTCCACCATCATGTGCTCATGTTCGACAACGTCGGCTGGACCGTCGCCATGGACCATGACCCCGAGACCGCGGTCAAGACCCGTAAGAAGCTTTTTGCCCGCATGGCCAAGGAAAAGAGCCGCGCCTTCGGTTTCCATCTCCCTTGGCCGGGCATCGGCACCGTCGTGCCCAAGGGCGACCAGTACGCCTGGGTGCCTGAGCGCTTCAGCTGGGGCTCCTGAGCAGGCTGCTTACTGGAACACCGCCGGTGCGGCCGGCGATTCAGCCGGGGCTCCCGAAGGAGTCGAAGCCGGAGCCGAAGTGCTGGGCGCGGGGGTGGACGGCTGGCTTTGGAGGCGTTGGATCTCGCCGAGGATCAGGGTGAACCCTTGTTGCCGAAGGCTGTTCATCTCCTGCAGCATCCCCGCGCGTTCGTTTTCGGGCGCGGCGGCCCAGGCGGCTTCGATCTGATGACGGCGGTCCAGCAGGGCACGGTATTCCGGGCGCCTAACCACATCGTTATAGGCCTGGGCGGCCTTAGGGTCGGATTCGATCAGGGTCTGCCGGACGCGCTTACCCTCCTCCTTGAGGTCGTTGAAGCGTTCCTCCATCTGAGCCCGTTGGGCGGACATCTTCGCGGACGCCTCGGGGGCGGGACGCGCCGTTGAGAGGACCTGCGTAGGTTTGGCCTCACGGACGGACTCGAGCGGGCTCGTGGACTTGAGGCGTTCGATGGGGGACTTAGGTCTCGGAGCCGGGGCGAGGAAGCGCCAGGCGCTCAGGCCGACGACGGCGAGGAGACAGAGGGCGAGCAGGGTACTACGCATGGGGATCAGTGGGTTTGTCAGGCAGGCGACGGCGGAGTTCCCGGATTTCCGCGTGCAGGTCGCGCATCTCCTTGCGCAACTCCTCGTGGTCGCGGGTCTCCTTGGGGAGGATGAGTTTCGAGGTCACGATGGCGGACATCGAGCCGAACAAAGCGATGCCGACCAACATCAGCACCGAGGCGATCAGCCGGCCTTCGCCCGTGACCGGGACGGTGTCACCGTAGCCCACCGTCGTGACGGTCGTAAGCGCCCACCAAAGCGCGTCGCCGCCGTTCTTGATGGTCGCGTTGGGTGCGGACCGTTCGACTTCGACGATCAGCATCGTGCTGAAGAGCACCATGACCAAGGCCACGCCGGGCAGCGCGAGCAGCTTCTCGTTCAGGGTGGTGCCGCTGGTCAGCGTGCTCAGTTTCCTTACGATGCGGACCAGGCGGATGAAACGGTAGATGCGGATCGCCTGCAGGGAGCGGAAGGCCGGCTCGAAGGGAATGCTCGCAAGCACGTCGATCCAGGCCCAGCGCCAGTAATGGGCGGCGAAATTCTCGCGACGCCAGCGCACGAAGACGTCGGTCAGGAAGATCCCGCATGAGAGCATGTCCGAGGTGCGGAGGACCGAGAGCACCGCCGGCGGGACGTGCAGGAAGGTCTCAAGGATGACCAGCAGGAGGGATACCACCGCCACGACCAGCACGAGCCAGTCCCATGGATTGAGCCGTTGGCGCAGTTCGGGGTCGATTTTCACGTTACGATGATTAATCCTAACACCCCCCCCACCTCAACCCCGTTTCCGATGCGTTACCTGCTTTGCTTGCTGGCCTCCGTCCTTTTCTCGGCCCCGGTGCCACCGGAGAAAACCATCAAGCCCTTCGGCGCAGATTTCCCTGGTCTCGAT
>JBILXR010000177.1:0-3936 GCA_044378215.1 Opitutales bacterium | reverse complement strand
CGCTCGAAGACGTCGATCGACGACTTGGCGACGATCTCCGGGAGCGCGTCGGGGGTCGTGCGGAGGTTCTTGAGGCCGCGCTTGGCGGCTTCTTTGTGCCACTCTTCGGAGTAACCGTTGCCGTTAAAGATGATCCGTCCGTGCTTGGTGAGGATGTCCTTGAGGACGCCCTGGAGCGCGGAGTTGAAGTCGGAGTTCTTCTTGAGGGCGGCGCCGAGTTCGTCGGCGAGCTTGTCGAGCGAGTCGGCCATGATCGTGTTGAGCACGGTCAAGGGACCGGCCACCGAGAAGGCGGAACCGACGGCGCGGAACTCGAACTTGTTGCCGGTGAAGGCGAACGGGCTGGTACGGTTACGGTCGCCGGCGTCCTTCGGGAGGATCGGGAGCGTGTCGACGCCGAGGGTCATGTGACCGCCCTTGCGCGAGCTGGAGGCGGAACCGCTCTTCTTCACCTGCTCGATGACTTCGTTGAGCATATCGCCCAGATAGATCGAGATGATGGCGGGAGGGGCTTCGTTGGCGCCGAGGCGGTGGTCGTTACCGGCCGAAGCGACGGAAGCACGGAGCAGGCCTTGGTGCAGGTCGACGGCGCGGATGACCGCGGAGCAGAAGGTGAGGAACTGGGCGTTCTCGTGGGGGTTGTGGCCGGGCTCGAGGAGGTTGCCGACGCCGGCGCCGCCGATGGACCAGTTGACGTGCTTGCCGGAACCGTTGACGCCCGCGAAGGGCTTCTCGGCAAGGAGGCAGACGAAACCATGCTTGGTGGCGACGCGGCGGAGCAGCGTCATCGTGAGCATCTGGTGATCGTGGGCGACGTTGGCGGATTCGTAGATCGGAGCCACTTCGTACTGGGCCGGAGCGACTTCGTTGTGGCGGGTCTTGATCGGGATACCGAGTTTGAAACACTCGCGCTCGGTTTCCATCATGCACGCGAGCACGCGATCAGGGATGGTGCCGAAGTACTGGTCTTCGAACTCCTGTCCCTTGGCCGGCTTGGCGCCGAAGAGGGAGCGACCGCAGGTGTAGAGGTCGGGACGGAGGTGGAAGAGGCGGGAGTCGATCAGGAAGTACTCCTGCTCAGGGCCGCACGAAGCGGAGATGTAGCCGTGCTTCTTACCGAAGAGGGCGAGGACGCGTGTGGCGGCCTTGTTCACCGCGGCCATGGAACGGAGCAGCGGGGTCTTTTTGTCGAGGGCCTCGCCCTTCCAGGAGACGAACGCGGTCGGGATGCAGAGGGTAGAACCGTTCTCGGTGTCGAAGATGTAAGCCGGGGAGGTGACGTCCCAGGCGGTGTAACCACGGGCTTCGAACGTGGAACGGAGGCCGCCGTTCGGGAAGGAGGAGGCGTCGGGCTCGGCCTGGATCAGCGCCTTGCCGGAGAACTGCGCGAGGGTGCCGTTGCCGTTGGGCTCGAAGAAGGTGTCATGCTTCTCGGCGGTGAAACCGGTGAGCGGGTAGAACACGTGAGCGTAGTGCGTGGCGCCTCGTTCGAGAGCCCAGTCCTTGATGGCGGCGGCGACGACGTCGGCCGAGGCGGCATCGAGCTTGGCACCGGATTCGATGTTAGCCTTGAGGGACTTGAAAACGTCCTTCGGGAGACGCTTCTCCATCTTATCGAGAGAGAAGACATTCTGGCCGTAGATCAGGTCGATCTTCTCATTGCGGAAGTCGAAGCTGCCCTGAAGGCGAGGCTGGGAGGCAATCGCTTCGATGGCGTTGCGACGGGCTGGGTTGGTGCTCATGGATGGGGGGATTGGAAAGATGACTAATTACGAACAATTTCAAAGCACCCCGTGTGCCACGGTTCAATAGGTAACCATTCACAGGGGGTTTTGTGTATTTTTAGGCATTTGTGTCTGATTTTAACCAAAAGAGCCCTGCTCATTTCCAGACATAGGTCGTCCGGAGGAAGTAGGCGGTGTCGGTTTTGACCTGCGTAGGCAGGGGCTTGGAGCGGAAATTATTGGAAAGGCCGACCCTCAAGGACAACGGGCCTGCGCTTCGGAGGAGGTTCAGGCTGCTTTCATGTCGGACGAAGTAGTCACCGGTGACCTGGAAGGACGGGACGAAATCCAAAGAGGTTTCCCAGGCGGCCCAGCCGAGTTCGCGCGTGAAGATCAGCCCGAAGTCTCCGGAGGGCGCGGCCCGGTTGGGCTCGAGGGTGTCGTCGAAGATCTCGATGCGATGACCTAGACCGGCCCGGGCATCGAGCTTGCCCTTGGCGTCCGTGAATAGGCGGAAGCCAAGACCGACGGCGTTGACCGAGAAGAAGTCGATCTGGCGGGCATTGTCGAAGCCCGTGTCGGTACGGAGATACCAGAAGAGGACGTTCGTCGGATTAGTCTCGTACGAAAAGGTCACGTGGAGGTCATCCGCCGAAATCCGGTCCTGAGCCTCGGCCCGCATGAAGCGTACGCCGGCGAGCAAGGTGTCCGCCTTGGTCACGCCCTTGGCGGAAAAGCCCGTGCTGAAACCCGATCCGGCCACGACGCCGCTACGGCCGGAGAGATCCGCGTCCGCCTGCGTGACCCATTGACGCGTATCGCCGGTCTCGGAAGGACGCTGCGAAGGCTCCCGCCAGAGCTCGACCGCCTGGTCGAGCGTGTTGGTCTCGCGGCCGCCGCGCGTGACGACCCGTCCGCCTGCCGCGGAGGCGACGCCATCCGAGACGATACCACCCGCGCTCACGCGGACGGACTCGTCCGTGATGAAAGACTCGACCTGGGCGATTTCCAGCCGCAGCAGGTTCGCGGCGCCTAGGGAAGGCGCACGGAACTCCATCACGCCGTCGACGATCCGTTCGATGCGGCCTTTGAGGAAAGTACCGTCCTTCATGGTGACGGTATCCCCTAGGCAGACCAAGGGTAGGAGCAGGATGAAGAATGACCTCATGCTTTCCAGACAGCATGAACGACGCAGGGTTGCCAACCCTAGGCTTCTCGGCCGAAGATGCCGTATGGCCTACGACGCAGTCATCCTCGGAGCCGGGCCGGCCGGCCTGGCCGTGGCCCATGCGATGCTCCGAGCCGGGGCGAAGGTGAAGGTCCTCGAACCCGCCTCCCGCGTCGGCGGCTCGATCCGGACCCACTTGGACGAGGGGTGGATCGTCGAAACCGGCCCCAACACCCTGCAACTCGAAGGGGCCGAAGACGCGGCCTTGATGGCTGCTTACGGGCTCGGCGAGGTCATGCAGTCCGCCGATATGCGGGCGGCCCGTCGCTACATCTTCGCCCGAGGCGAACTCCACGGCCTCGGCCCGAGCCCCCTCACCCTGCTGACCGGTAAGCTGCT
The DNA here is from genome assembly GCA_044378215.1 of Opitutales bacterium. Taxonomy (GTDB): domain Bacteria; phylum Verrucomicrobiota; class Verrucomicrobiia; order Opitutales; family UBA953; genus UBA953. The sequence continues at coordinate 645 of JBILXR010000177.1, read as the reverse complement.
CACTTGGAGCGGTAAGCTACGCCTGCTCTCCGAGCCCTTCCGCGCGAAGGGCGGCTATGCCGGCGAGACGGTCGTCGAATTCGCCACGCGCCGCTTCGGCCCCGAGGCCGCCGCGATGCTCATGGATCCGATCGTCTCCGGCGTGCACGCGGGCGACCCGGCCCGTCTGGTGATGGCCAGCTGCTTCCCGCGGATCCATGCGCTCGAACAGACTTACGGCTCAGTGCTCAACGGCCTGCGCCGCGGACCGAAGACGAAACGCACGGTCGTCGGTTTTCCCGGAGGCATGCGCCAACTAGCCGAGGCGATGGCTTCGCGCCTGCCCGCGGAAGACCTCCGGCTCGGAGTCGTGACGACTTCCCTACGTCGCGACACCCGCGGCTGGAATGTCGCCTGGCGCGGCCCGGACGGCGCGGACGAAGGCGTCTCCGCGAAGCATCTGGTGGTCACCGCACCCTGCTGGCATTGGGGCTCCCTGCCCTTCGACGAGACCGTCACGCCCTACCTCCGGGATTGGAAAAATCCGCAGGTTCCGCCGGTGACCGTCGTCGCCCGTGGCTACGCGCGCGAGGACGTCCCGCATCCGCTCGACGGGTTCGGCTACCTGACCCCCGGCGGCGAACACCGCGACGTGCTCGGCTGCCT
>JBILXR010000038.1:0-14306 GCA_044378215.1 Opitutales bacterium | reverse complement strand
GTCGTTCGATGTCGAGGAGCAGCGCGCCGGCGGCGAGACGCGTCGACGGCTTGGCCGCCGCGGACTTCGCGCGACGCAGGAGCGCCTGGGCGCGGAGCATCAGCTCGCGCGTGTCGAAAGGCTTGGTTACGTAGTCGTCGGCGCCTGACTCCAGGCCTTTGACTTTGTCGGCCGTCTCGCCCTTGGCCGTGAGGAAGATCACCGGGGTGTCCTGGAGGAGCGCGTCGGCGCGGACCATGCGAAGGAGCTGCACACCGGTGAGTTCGGGCATCATCACGTCGAGGATGATCAGGTCCGGACGGAAATCCCGCGCGAGGCCGATGGCTCGCAGCGGATCGTTGAGCGTCCGGATGGCGTAGCCGGCCTGCTTGAACTTATAGTCCAAGAGCTCGGTGACGTCGGCTTCGTCGTCGACGATCAGAATGCGCTTGAGATGTTCGGCGTCCATGGGTGCACTCCTACATAAGAGCACCCTGTTCCTAAGCGCCAGAGCTAGGTGTCAATCATGGCGTTCGTGTGACGCCGGCCTTTTATATTTATAAATATATCATTATCAACAGTTTACATAGTTTAGAAACACGACCGTCACACCCTGCGGCCACAATCTTTACATAGGGGTGTTCCACGTGGAACACCCCCCTTCCCTACTCCCATCTACTCGCTCCTACTTGGAGCGGAAAAGGACCATCAGCAGTGAGATGTCAGCTGGGTTCACCCCGCTGATCCGGCTGGCCTGACCTAGGGTCTTAGGCTGGATGGTGTGGAGTTTCTGGCGGGCTTCGATTCGCAGGCCGTAGGCTTTCAGAAAATCAAAGCCTTCAGGCACCTTAAACGAGTCTAGGTCGTGAAGCTTTCGGGCGTTCCGCGTTTCGCGCTCCAGATAGCCGCGGTATTTGACCCGATACATGACTTCAGCCTGAACTTCAGGCGCTTCGGCCAGGAATGTCGGCGGCAAGTCCTTGGGGGTCGAATCCCAATTACGGCGGATGACATCACCCGCGATACCGCCGGGGATCGCCAGCTTCTCGAGGTATTCAATCCAATGGGCGACCTTCTGGGCTTTGGCCTGAATCCGAGATAGACGATCCGGCGGTACGAGGCCGAATTCAGCGATTTTGTCCTTAAGGCGCAGTTCGGCACTGCCGTGGTTGAATAAAAGGCGGAATTCAGCCCGGCTGGTGAACATCCGGTAAGGCTCCTGGGTGCCTTTGGTCACTAGGTCATCAATCAGGACCCCGATATAGGCCTCGTCGCGGCCCAGGACCATGGGAGTCTGGCCTTTGACCTTACAGGCGGCATTGACCCCGGCTACGAGGCCTTGGGCGCCGGCTTCCTCATATCCGGAGGTCCCATTGATCTGGCCGGCAAAGAAGAGGGCTTCGACCTTTTTGGACTCCAAGGTGGGGTAGAGCTGGGTCGGGGGTGCGAAATCGTACTCCACGGCATAGGCCGGGCGCAGCATGACGGCTTTCTCTAATCCAGGGACCGAAGCCAGCATCTGGAGCTGGACGGTAAAGGGAAGGGAGGTCGACAGGCCGTTGATATACCATTCGTCGGTATTCCGGCCTTCCGGCTCGAGGTAGAGTTTGTGGGCGTCCTTATCCGAGAACTTCACGAACTTGTCCTCAATGGAAGGGCAGTAGCGCGGACCGACCCCAGTGATTTCGCCGCCATAGAGGGGAGAGAGGTGGAGGTTCTCCTGCACGATCTTGCCGGTGGCCCCGGTGGCCTCGGTCATCCAACAGGAAACCTGATCACTCCCGGGAGTCCATCCGGGGAGGCGTTCGCCTGCTTGTTCCACGTGGAACAAATCGGTCTGCTGACGGGTGTCGTGAAAGGCGAAAAGGGTAGGGGAGGCGTCGCCTGGCTGCTCCTCACACTTGCTGAAATCGATGGAAGAACCAAGGATGCGCGGAGGGGTGCCGGTCTTAAGTCTTTGAAGTTCAATACTAGCCTCTAAGAAACTGGCTGACAATGACTTAGCACTAAAGTCTCCCAGCCGTCCGCCTTCGGTTTTATTCGCCCCGATATGCATCAGGCCGCGCAAGAAAGTACCGGTGGTCACGACCACGGTCTTACCGTGGAAATCGAGGTCCAGATTGGTCTGCACGCCCACGACGGCGCCCGCTTTGAAGATCAGGCCGGTGACCTGGGCTTGGAAGATGGTCAGGCCTTCCTGCAGCTCGCAGAGGTGCTTCATCCGGAACTGGTACGCCTTCTTATCACACTGGGCGCGGGGGGCCTGGACGGCCGGACCCTTGGAGGAGTTGAGGAGGCGGAACTGGATGCCGGTGACGTCGGCGGTGAGGCCCATCTCGCCCCCGAGGGCGTCGATCTCCCGGACGATGTGCCCCTTGGCCTGCCCCCCGATGGCGGGGTTGCAACTCATCTGGGCGATGGTGTCCACGTTGCCCGTCAGGAGCAGGACGTCCACGCCCATGCGGGCCGCGGCTAGGGCGGCTTCCACGCCGGCATGGCCGGCCCCGCAGACGATGACGTCGTAGGGGCGGTCGGGCCCAAGGCGGATTTGTTTGTGAGGTCGCATAGGCGCTCCCTCACCGGAGGGAATCACTTACCTATGCAGAAGGAAGCAAAGAGCTTGTCCAGCATACGCTCATTATCGATGCGTCCGACGATCTCCCCGAGGGCGTCCAGGGCGGCCCGGGCCTGGGCCGCCGCCAGTTCGGTCTGGATCGGGGCCTTCAGGTGGTCGACAGCCTCGGTCAGGACGACCGCCGCCCGGGCCATGGCCTCGGCGTGGCGGACCGAGACGACGAGCTCTTCGGCGCCCGGGGCGATCTCCTGGGCGATCAGGAAGTCGCCGAGCTTCGCTCTCAGCTTCTCGGCGTCGCGGCCATCCAGGAGGCAAGCCGACAGCTTGGTGAGCTGCGGCAGGAAATCTTTCTGCGCGGGGTGCGCGGGGAGGTCCGCCTTGTTCGCGACGACGAGCGTGCGCGTGGGGTCGAGCAACGCGACGAGCTCCGCGGGCAGGGCAGGGGGCTCGGCCGAAGCATCGACCACGAGCAGGAGGAGATGCGCCCCGCGCGCCTGTTCGAGCGAGCGCGTCATGCCGAGGTTCTCGACCGCCGAACCGCCGTCGCGCAGGCCGGCGGTGTCGATCGCGGTGACGGCGAGCGCCAGGCCGGCGACGGGCGCTTCGAGGTAGTCGCGCGTGGTGCCGGCTTCCGGGCTCACGATCGCGCGCTCGGCGCCGGTCAGCGCGTTGAGCAGGCTCGATTTGCCGGCGTTCGGCGCGCCGACGACGGCCACGCGCAGGCCGGCCCGCAGGGCGCCGTCATGCTTCGCGGTGCGGGCGTAAGCGGAAAGTTCTGACGCGATTTCAGCCAAGCGGGCCGCCGGGCCGCGCGGGTCCTCGGGCGGGAGGTCTTCCTCGGGGAAATCGATGTGGGCCTCGAGTTCGGCGAGGACCTGCAGCGTGCGGTCGGTCCAGCGGGCGACGTGCCGGCCGAGCTCGCCGGCGAGCATGCGCCGCGCCGAGGCGAGCGCGCGCTCGGAGCTGGCGTGGATCAGGTCCGCGACCGCTTCGGCCTGCGTCAGGTCGATGCGACCGGCGAGGTACGAGCGACGGGTGAACTCGCCGGGCTCGGCGAGGCGGCCGCCGCGCGCGAGGCAGTCTTCGGTGATCCGGCGCACGAGCAGCGGGTTACCGTGGCAGGTGATCTCGAGCGAATCATTGCCGGTGAACGAACGGCCGGCGGACCAGAGTACGGCCACGACCTGATCGATCGGCGAACCTGACTGGTCGCGCCAGATCCCGAGCGTCGAAGTCTTCTCCGCGGGGGGCGACTTCCGGGCGAGCGCGGCGGTCGCGATGGACGCGGCGAGCGGTCCGTCGACGCGGACGATCGCCAGAGCCGAGCGGCCCGCAGGAGTCGCGGCGGCGACGATGGTCTCGGTGGCGGACATGGGAAGGCGTGAGCCGAGGTCATCCCAAGGGGCGAGGGGAGGGGAGGCAAGCGGTGTCATACGTCCGCAAAAAGGCTGGAAGGGAAGGGCGGGCCTGCCAAAGTCCGGCCGAGACACTCCCGTGGAAAATCACCGCTTCCTTCTTCCTGACCCTGCCCGCCAGATCGCGGCGGCCCATGGCACCCCTTGCTATGTCTATGATGAGGCCACCCTCGAGGCCCAGGCGGACGCCATGCTGGCGTTCCCGAACGCCTTCGGCCTGACGGTCCGCTTCGCGATGAAGGCCTGCCCGAACGCGGCCATCCTTAAGGTCTTCGCCAATAAAGGACTCCATTTCGACGCCAGCTCGGGCTGGGAAGTCCGCCGCGCCATGCACGCCGGGGTTCCGGCCGACCGCATCTCGCTGTCCTCCCAGGAGCTGCCGGAGGATTTCGCGGCGCTCCTTAAGAAGGGAGTGCACGTCAACGCCTGTTCCCTCCTCCAGCTGGAACGCATCGGCCAGGCCCTCCCCGGTCACGAGGTCGGCCTGCGCTTCAACCCCGGCAAGGGCTCGGGTGGCAACGGCAAGACCAACGTCGGCGGACCCGACTCCTCCTTCGGTATCTGGCATGAATGGGCCGACCAGGCTCAGGCCATCGTGAAGCAGTACGGCCTCAAGGTCGTCCGCATCCACACCCATATCGGCTCCGGCAGCGATCCACTGGTCTGGCAGGAAGTCTCCGCCGCCAGCCTCGCGCTCGTCGCCCGCTTCCCGACCGTCCAGACCCTCAACCTCGGCGGCGGCTACAAGGTCGCCCGCGTGGCCACGGAGAAGGGCACCGACCCGCAGGTCGTCGGCGCGCCGGTCAAGGTCGCCTTCGAGATGTTCGCCGCGGCCGACGGACGTAAGCTCCGCCTCGAGATCGAGCCCGGCACTTTCCTCGTCGCCAACGCCGGCGCGGTCGTCTCGCGCGTGCAGGACGTCGTCTCCACCGGCGCCCGCGAATTCCTCAAGCTAGACTCCGGCATGACGGAGATCCTGCGTCCTTCCCTCTACGGCTCGCAGCATCCGGTGCACCTCTATCCCGCTAAGCCTGCCGCCGGTGAACGTGACTACGTGATCGTCGGACACTGCTGCGAATCGGGCGACCTCATCAGCTGCGCCCCGGGCGAACCGGAGACGCTCGCCACGCGCCGTCTGCCCGCCGCCGTCACGGGCGATCTCTGCGTGATCGGCGGCGCCGGCGCTTACTGCGCCGGGATGAGCACCAAGAATTACAACTCGTTCCCCGAAGCCCCGGAAGTCCTCCTCCGTCGCGACGGAAGCCTCTCGCTCATCCGTCGCCGCCAGTCCCTCGAGCAGATCCTCCAGAACGAACTGCCCGCCGAAGGTCTCTGAACGTGGCGCTCCTTTCCCCAGGGCTGGGTGAGACGTTGCCGGATTCGCCGCACGCGACGGTCGTCTGCCTGCCGACGCTCGCCGATGTCGAGAGCTACGAGCGGAAGGAAGCGCGCGTCTGGGGCGTGCTGCGTTCCGGTTATCCGCGCTTCGTCCGCAACGCGCTCGTCGCGCGGGCCGCGCAGGAAGCCGCCCGCCGCCTTGGTCGCGCCGGCGAACTTTTCCCACTCGTCTCGGAAGCGGCCGCGCGTCGCCTCGCCGACCACGTCGGCGCGCCGCTGACCTCGCTCGACGCCGTCGGCGACTGGTGGCTGGCCGTGACGCCCGCCGGCGACGCCGCGTTGCGTCTCGCGAAGATGGTCCAGCACACCGGCACGCTCATCTCCTCGCGACAGGCCGAAGCCTGGCTCGCCGGCGAAGCGCCCGTCGACGGCGCCGCCGCGACCGCGACGATCCGCGCCACGCTGGCCCCTTATCTCATCGGCGTGCCGACGGCTGACATCCTCATCGCTTCCGCCGGGATGAACGCGGTCGACGCCGGCCTGGCCGCCGTCGAAGCCGTGCAGCGCCCCCGCGGCCGCACCGAGTGGATCCAGCTCGGCTGGCTGTACGTCGACTCCACGCGCCTCTTCGAGAAAGCACGCGACGCTAAACACCACTTCGTCGCCGACGTGCGCGACCTCGCCGCGGTCGAACGTCTCCTCGCGACAGGCAACGTCGCCGGCGTGCTGACGGAGATCCCGAACAACCCGCAGCTCGAGACCACCGACCTGCCGGCGCTCCGCGCCCTCTGTGATAAGCACGGCGCCAAGCTCCTCCTCGATCCGAGCAGCGTCGGCCTCGCTTCGGTCGATGTCCTGCCGTTCGCCGACGTCGTCGTCTCGAGCCTCACGAAATACGCCGGCTCCGAAGGCGACGTCATGGCCGGCGTGCTCGCCATCGATCCCGCCCGGGCCGACGCCGCCGCGCTGCTCGCCGCCGCGCGTCGTCGACTGGAGCCCTTGCATGCGCTCGACCTCCGCGCGCTCGCCGCGCAGATCGGCCGCATGGAGGACGTCACGCGCCGTCTCGCCGCCAATGCCGCCGAGCTCGCTCGCCGTCTCGCCGCGCATCCCGCGGTCGCCCGCGTGCGCACCGCCGACCAGGGACCGACCGCCGATGCCTATCGTCGCGTCCGCCGGCCGGGCGCCGGCGCCGGCGCGCTCATCACCATCGAACTACGAGGCGACATGCGGGCGGTCTATGATCGTCTCGCCGTCGGCAAGGGCCCGAGCTTCGGGCTTCGCTATACCTTGGCCGCCCCGTTCCTCTGGCTCGCGCATTTCGAAGAAGTCACGAGCGAGCAGGGCAGGGCGGGCATCCGCGCCGCCGGGCTCGACCCCGACCTGCTGCGCATCTCCGTCGGCCTCGAGCCGATCGAAGAGATCTGGGCGGCGTTCGTCGCCGCGCTCCCCAAATAAGCGACCCGCCGGTCGGCGGGTCGCGCAGGGTTCACTCGACGTCCTTCTCGTCGGACGCCGGTTCGTCGTCGGCCTCATCATCCTTGGCGGACGGCTTCTTCGAGCCGCCCTTCTTGGCCGTCCGGGCCTTGAGCATGCGCTCACGGAAGGCCGCGCGCTCCTTCTCCTGGAGCGCCGGCGCCGCCGGGTCGACCTTACCGAGCGCCTCGTCGTAGGCCTTGCGGTAGGCCGCCTCGGAGTCGTTCGAGCGCTTCCGGGCCATCTTGTATTCCGCGTAGGCCTTGGTGGTGAGGGCTCGGTCGGCCTTGGCCTGCTGTTCGGCCGCGGCGATTTCGGGGAGTTCCAACGTCGTCTTCCGGGCGGCGACGAGGCGGGCGTGATCGGGGTCGGCGACGGCCTCCTTGGCGGGAGCGGCGACGAGGTGGGTGTGGACGCCGACGGCGAGGAGCACGGCGGCGAGGGTGGCTTGGGTGGTGTTCATGGTGTGGGTGGGAACGGGCTTGAAGGAAGGGTGTCGTAGTCGGACAATACAAGTCCCTCGCCCTGAGGTCCGCCCCATGAGTCCAACCCTCCGTCTCCTCCTAGGAGTCTTCCTGCTTTTCCCGGCGCTCCTGACCGCGCAGAAGAACCGTCCCGCGCAGCAGCTCGAGATGACGCCGCTGCCGGCCGTCCCGACGATGCCCGACGCGTTCCCGCAGGTCGTCGGCACGCAGGCCTTCGGCCCGGCTTACAAGTTCACCAAGGACCCGGCGGTGCTCGAAGCCGCCAAGGGCATCTCAGCGATGGGCTCGCGCATCCTCAAGATCGATGCCATCTCGGGCGGCCAGCTTTCACCGTATATCGCGATGCCGTTCACGCACTACGTCGTGTGGTATCGTTCCAACGACGCCTGGACCAAGGGGATCACGCCGGAGCTGCGCCGTCGCGAATACAACGCGATGTATCTCTTCACCAAGGACCTGCTCACGCGTTACGACACGACGGGGAAGACCTTTTTCATCGGACACTGGGAAGGTGACTGGTACCTCCTTCCCGGTCAGGACGTGAAGAAGGATGCGCCGCCCGAACGGATCGCCGCGATGATCGAGTGGTTCGCGATCCGCCAGAAGGCCGTCGATGACGCGCGCGCCGAGGTGCCCTACACGAAGTGCCGGGTCTTCACTTATGCCGAAGTGAACCGCGTCCGCGACGCGATGAAGGACGGCCGCCAGCGTATGGTCAACGCGGTGCTGCCGAAGATCGCCGTCGATTTCGTCTCCTACTCCGCCTACGACTGCCAGCTGCTGCCGGCCGAAGAAGTCCGCGCCACCCTCGATTACGTCAACGCCCAGCTGCCGCCCAAGGCGGGCCTGCCGGCGAAGCGCGTGTTCATCGGCGAATGCGGGCTGTCTTGGAAGGCCTGCGGCGGCGACGGCGCCAAGCACGAGCAGCGCAACCGCGAGATCCTCACGAAGTTCCTTTCCTGGAAGCCGGCGATGGTCCTCTTCTGGCAGTATTACAACAACGAGGTCGTGGACGGCGAACAGGCCGGCTTCTGGCTCGTCGACCATAAGAACCAGAAGACACCGCTGCACGCCACGCTGACCTCGCTCTTCGCGGCGCAGGAAGAGGCGTCGCGCGAACTGCGCTACAAGACCCGCCGTCTGCCCGGCTTCGAGGAGATGGCTAAGTTCAGCGAGAACTGGCTGACCGCCGGCGGCGCGCGCTGAAGACTCCACGCTTGAGACCTGCCGCGGAACGGCGAGATTAGCCGGATGCGGAACAAACTCCTCGTCGAGGCCGTCGGTACTTTCTTCCTGTGCCTCGCCGTCCTGTTGAGCGGCGGCCCGCTGCCGGTCGCCGCGCTGCTCTGCGCGCTCGTCTACATGGGCGCGCCGATCTCGCTCCCCCATTATAACCCCGCCGTCTCGCTGGCCTTCCGTCTGCGTGGCCGGATCGGTACCCGCGCGCTCGGCGCCTTCCTCGGCGTCCAGCTCGTCGCCGCGCTCGGTGCGGTCCTCGTCGCCGGCGCCCTGGTCGGGCACGACACGGAGCGCGCCAAGAGCGCCGTCGATGCCCTCGGCTCGCCCGCCTTCGAAGGCTTCCTGGCCTCCGCGACCGTCGAGCTGCTCGGCACCTTCCTCTTCGCGTTCGTCGTGCTGATGGTCGGCACGTCCCGGCTGACCGCCGGGAACAGCTACTATGGATTCGCGATCGCCTTGGCCGCGCTCGGCGTGGCGGGCATCTTCAGTGATTTCGGGTCGTCCATCAATCCGGCCACGGCCCTGGCTTCGTCGCTTTTCGGGGCCGGCGCCGCCCTCTCCGAGGGCTTGGAGGGCACCAAGGCCTTCGTCACTGAGACGGTCTACCTCGCCAAGATCGCGCCGCGCGTCGCCGCCGAAGTGGGCGTCCAGTTCCTCGGCGCCGCCTTGGCCGCCTGGTTCTTCCGGTATCTCTTCCCGGAAGACCGCTGAAAACCTGCGGGAGGGCTTGAATCGCGGCGGGCAGGGCCCAAGGTGGGATCATGTCTCCGCTCCTCACCGCCCACAAGCATTACGGCTCCCTCCTCCTGGTCCTGATCCTGGCCGTCATCGTCGTGGCGCTGACCAAGGGTCCTAAGCCCGTCCTGCAGCGCATCGTCGCCGTCCTCGTCGACATCAACCTCGTCGTCGGCATCGTCGCCCTGTTCTACACCGCCAAGCCGATCTCCTGGTTCCACCCGATCTTCGCCCTCGGCGCGGTCGGTCTCCTGCACGCCGGCGCTAAGAGCGAGGACAAGGCCAAGGTCGTCCGCTGCTTCTCCCTCGCGCTGCTCCTTCTGATCGCCGCCTGGTCCGTCAACGCCTCCTGGGGCCCGGACTTCTTCAAGAGCACGCTGATGTTCAAGGTCGGCGCCACCGCCCCGGTCGCCCCGTAAGCGTCCCCGTCACGTTTCGGTCACGACGGCCCGGACATCGTCCGGGCCGTTTGACTTCCCGTTGACGCAGGGCTTCTTGCGGTGAGACTTTCACCGTAAGTCCGTCTCCGATGTATCGCCTCGCCCTCAACATGCTCTTCGGAGACCGCGCCAAGCTCGCGATGCTCCTTTGCGGGCTGGCCTTCTCGGCGCTCCTGATGGCCCAGCAGAGCTCGGTCTTCTTCGGCATCATGAGCTGGACCTACACGCCGATGGTCAACATCCGCGCGCAAGTCTGGGTCAGCGATCCGATGGTCGAGCAGGTCAACGACGCCAAACCGCTCCGCGACACCGACCTCGGCCGCGTCCGCTCCGTCGACGGCGTCGCCTGGGCCGCTCCGCTCCACACTTCCTTCGTCCAGGCGCGCATGCAGGACGGCAACTTCAAGCTCATCACGCTCGTCGGCATCGATGCCGACACCTTCGCCGGCGCGCCGGCCGTCCTCTCTCAGGGACGCATCGAGGACCTCCGTCTTCCGGACACCGTCATCGTCGACGAATGGGGCGCGGCGCTGATGGGTCGGATGGGCGTCGGTCCCGACGGCAAACCCAAGAACACGCCGCTCAAGGTCGGCGACACTTTCGAGGTCAACGATATCCAAGCCCGCATCGTCGGCATCTGTAAGGTGAAGCGGGCGTTCACCGGCGGCCCGTTCGTCTACACCACCTATGACCGCGCCAAAGGCTACACCCTCGGCGCCCGCCGTACGCTGAGCTTCATGCTGGTCGAGCCGCAGCAGGGCGTGGCTCCGGCCGAGCTCTGCGATCGCATCGAACGCGACACGGGCCTCAAGGCCTGGACGTCCGACACGGTGATCTGGAGCTGGGGCGAGCGCAGCCTGGCGCGTAACACGTTCTGGTGGTTCTGGACCAACACGGGCATCCCGTTCTCGTTCGGCACGGCGGTCTTGCTCGGTCTGTTCGTAGGCATCGCGATCTCCGGCCAGACCTTCTACTCCTTCGTGCTCGAGAACCTGAAGTATTTCGCGGCCATCAAGGCGATGGGCGCGGGCATGGGCGTGATCGCCCGCATGCTCTTCGTGCAGGCCTTCACCGCCGGGCTCATCGGCTTCGGCCTCGGCGCCGGCATGGCGCAGGCCATCGGCCGCGTGATGATCGAGAAGGGCATGCCCCCGTTCGTGATGTATCCGCAGATCCTCTGGGCGACGTTCGCCCTCGTGCTGGGCATCAGTTTCGTCTCCGCCGTCATCGGCATCATCAAGGTGTCGCGCGTCGACGCCGCCTCCGTCTTCCGCGGATGAGCCACCTCGCCCATACCGTCGCCGTCCGCGCCACCGGCGTCGACATGTTCTTCGGCACGCCGGAGAACCAGGTCGTCGCCCTCAAGCAGGCCGACTTCGAAGCCCGTCGCGGCGAGCTCATCATGCTCGTGGGTCCGTCTGGTTGCGGGAAGACGACGTTGCTCTCGGTCATCGCGGGCACGCTCACGCCGCAGGCCGGTACGGTCGAGGTCTTCGGCCAGCGCCTCGACGGCCTCGGCCAGGAAGCGCTCACGACTTTCCGCCGCCAGAACCTCGGGTTCGTCTTCCAGTCCTTCAACCTCATCCCGACGCTCACCGTCGCGGAGAACGTGATGGTGCCGCTGCTCATCCAAGGACGTCCTTACGACGAAGCCCATGCGCGCGCGCTGGCGATCATCGAGAAGGTCGGGCTCAAGGGCCGCGAGGAAGGCCGCCCCAACGCGCTCTCCGGCGGCCAGCAGCAACGCGTCGCCATCGCCCGCGCGCTCGTGCACGAGCCGCCGCTCCTGATCTGCGACGAACCGACTTCGGCCCTCGATAAGGACACCGGCGCCCAGATCATGCAGATGGTCCGCGACCTTTCCCGCTCCCCCGAACGTTGCGTCGTGGTCGTGACCCACGACCACCGCATCTTCCGTTTCGCCGACCGCATCGCGGAGATGGAAGACGGCCGCATCAGCCGCGTGGTCGACGACCCGAAGCTCCTCGACACGACGCACCTCTGATTCCCCTTATGTTCAAGAAACGCATCCTGCTCTTCGCCCTCGCCCTCGCCGGCGCCGGCGCCGCCCTGCAGCTCACCCGCGGCACGGCCACCGAGGCGCCCATCAAGCCGCCGCCCTACGAGCCGGCCACCCGTGACAAGGACGGCCTCATCGCCGCCGCCGGCCTGATCGAGGCCGTCGCCGAGAACACGCTCCTCGGCTCCCCGACCTCCGGTACCGTCGCCAAGGTCCACGTCAAGGTCTGGGATAAGGTGAACGCCGGGGATCCGCTTCTCACGCTCGACGACCGCGACCTCCGCGCCCAGCACGCCGTGCAGAAGGCCGCCGTCGAGGCCGCGGCCGCCACGGCCGAACGCGCCGTGGACGCCGCACGCCGATGGACCGGGATCAAGGACAGTGGCGCGGTCTCTGCCGCCGACGTGCTCTCCTACCAGATGGCCGCGAAGGAAGCTCAGGCGAAGCTCGCGCTCGCCCAGGCCCAGCTCGACCAGACCGCCGTCCTCCTCGACCGTCTCGTGCTCCGCTCGCCCATCGCCGCCACGGTGCTCCAGGTCGGCGTCCGCGTCGGCGAGTTCGTCGCGGCCGGGGCCAAGGCGCCGGTCGTCCTCGGCGACATCACCCGCCTGCAGATCCGCTGCGACGTCGACGAGCAGCTCGCCACGCGCATGCGCGAAGGCCTGCCCGCCAAGGGCTACCTGAAGGGCGAAAGCTCCCTCGCCGGCGGCAAGGACCGTTCCATTGCGTTGAAGTTCGTCCGCATCGAGCCCTTCGTCATCCCGAAGACCTCGCTCACCGGCGCCAGCATCGAGCGCGTCGATACGCGCGTCCTGCAGGTGATCTACCAGTTCGACCGCCCGACGGGCCGCGCGCTCTTCGTCGGCCAGCAGATGGACGTCTATATCGACGCCTCCCAAGATGCGCCGGGCAAATAAGTCGTTCCTGCTCGCCGCGCTCGCCCTCGCGGGCTGCGCGCACGATCCGGCCGTCAAGCCGTCCGCGCCGGTCGCGCCCGCCGCGTTCTCGCAGGCCGGCGTCGTCGCCGACGCGAAATGGGCCGAAGCGTTCGCCGATCCGGCGCTGCTTGATCTCCTCGGCCGCGCCCGTAAGGGCAGCCCGGACCTCGCGCTCGCCCGCGCGCGTCAGCGTGAAGCGGTCGCCTTGCTCCGCGCCGCGGACGCGGGCGACCAGCCTGCGCTCTCTCTCGCCGCCGGCCAGGAAGCTTCCCGCATCTCCGTCGCCAACGGACGTTTCCCGCCAGGCATCCCGCGTCGCACCGATGTCACCGCGGTCGCCGCGAAGGCTTCGTGGGAACTCGACCTCTGGGGCCGTGAGGCCGCGAAGTCGCAGGCCGCCGAAGCGGACGTCCGCGCCGCGAAGTTCACCGCCGCGCAGGCCGACCTTGCCTTGTCCGCCGAAGTCGCCCGGCTCTGGTTCGCCGTCCGCGGCGCCCGTGAGCAGCTCGCTTTCCTCGAGACCGAATTCGCCACGCGCTTCCGCGAGATGGAACTCGTCGAAAAGACCGTCGCCGCCGGCCTGATCGACTCCGACCCGCTCTCCTCCGCGCGCCTCGCCGCCGCGCAGGCCAAGGTCGATGAAGGCCTCGGCCGTCGTCGCCTCGCCGCCGCGGAGAACGCGCTCCGCGCGCTCATCGGCGCCGCACCCGGCGAGAGCCTGCCTGTCGCCCAAGGTGTCGCCGCGATGCCCGGCTTCGGCGCCGGCGTGCCGTCCGAACTCCTGCTCCGTCGTCCCGACCTCGCCGCCGCCGCCGCGCGTCTCGACGCTGCGGTCTCCCGCGAAGGCGCGGCCCGCGCGGACTTCTATCCTTCGGTCACGCTGAACGGCCAAGCCGGCTGGCAGGCCGATCCGGCTTCGCGCATTGGTCAGGGCGCCGCGGGTTTCTGGAGCCTCACGCCCGCGATTGACCTCCCCATCTTCGATGCCGGTCGTCGCGAAGCGAACCTCGAGGCCGCGCGTGCGCGGATCGATGGCTCCGCGGCCGAATGGACGAAGGCCGTGCTGGGCGCCTTCCGCGAGGTCGAGGACGCCCTCGCAGATCTCCGCGAGCTCGCGCTGCAGGAAGAACTCACCGCCCGCGTGCTCGCCGCCGTCCGCTCTCGCCTCGCCAACGCCGAAGCGCGCCAGCAGGCCGGTCTCGCCAACGAGACCGAGCTCACGCTCGCCCGGCGCGACGAAGCCTTGGCCGCGCGGACGCTCTCGATGGTGGTGTGGGAACGTCGGCAGGTCGCCGTCCGCCTCGCCGCGGCCACGGGTGGCGGTTGGTCCGCCAAGTGACTTTCCTTGGTAGGGTCAGCACTGCGTGCTGACCTAGGGTGACGGGTGCCGGCTCCGTAGCGTTTGGCATTCTCGTGAGCTGCCGATGTAAAAGATGCGACTAGGTCAGCACGCAGTGCTGACCCTACCGGTGGGTAAGGGTGAGGTGTGAGGTCTGACCTATGCGCACAAAGAAGAAGGGCGTCCGCGCGGACGCCCTTCCTGTTTCCGGTCAAGGCGCTCAGGCCTTGATCTGCGGGCGCTTGGGATCCGGCCAGTCGATGTGGAAGAACTCGCCGCGGGGCTTGTCCTTGCGCTCGTAGGTGTGGGCGCCGAAGAAGTCGCGCT
>JBILXR010000176.1:0-3953 GCA_044378215.1 Opitutales bacterium | reverse complement strand
CCTGGTAGAGGCCGTTCACCTGCTCGAGGTTGACGCGCTGGACCTGCGAAGCGGTCTGCTCGCCGACGAGCATCTGGCCTTCCCACGGACCGAACTTACCCTTGGTCATGTCGCACGAGACGCCGGAGGGAGAGTTACCGACCTTGCCGTGCGGCAGGACGACGGCCGGAGGCACGAACTCGGGGAACTTGAGGCGTTCGGTGAGGATCCGCGAACCGCTGGTCGGCTCGGGCGGCGCGGGGAAGTTCGCGAGGGCGGCCGACTTGTTGCCGGTCGGGTTGCCTTGGAATGATCCGGGGCGGAGCCACTTGAGCGAGGAGGAGCCGTTCCAGACGCCCTGGTTGTCGGTGTAGAAGAAGTCACCCTTGTCGTTGTGGCCGATACCGCCCGGCGAACGGATGCCGGAAGCCACCGGGATGAACTTACCTTCCGGGGTGATCTTGGCGGCCCAGCCGCGCCACGGAGCGTGCGCGTGGAAGGAACCAGTCAGGCAGAGGACCATCCAGACGTCGCCGTTCTTATCCGGATCCGAGCCGAAGGCATATTCATGGTAGTCGCCGCTGATGCCCCACTTGGAACAGACGGTGTCGAAGCTGTCCGCGCGACCGTCGCCGTCCTTGTCGGTGAGGCGGGTGTGCTCCGGACGCTGGGTGGCGAAGAGCGAGCCGTCCTTCCAGAACATGCCGAGGGGCTCGTGCAGGTTGGAGGCGAACTTGGTCCACTTGACCTTGGAGACGTCGTCGCCGTAGGCGCCTTCGGCGATCCAGACGTCGCCGCGGCGCGTGCCGATGGCGACCTTCTTGCCCGGGAGGAGGGCGATCGAGGAGACTTCACAGACCTCGCCGGCCGGCGTGGGGATTTCGACGCGTTCGTAGAACTCAGGCTGGCGAGTTTCGGCGGCCCGCACGGAGTCGACGGTCGCCAGCTTGCCCGACTTGGGCGCCTTGCCCGCAGGTGCGGCCACCGCGAGGGTGGTGACGGCGAGAAGGAGGAAGAAGTTTTTCATAAGATGAGTTTCCAGAGCGGAGATTAGCGGAAGGAGTAGCCGAGCACGGCGGTCTCGCCGGGTTTGAGGGTGAGCGTCAGGGTCTTCGTCGCGGCGTCGGCCTTGAGGGCCGGTCCGGATACCACGCGGACGACCAAGCCGCCCGCGAGTTCGGCGGAGGCGTCGGACGCACCAGTCACCGCGAGATCGCGGGAGAGCACGACGGTGAGGGCCTTGTCGCCACCGGCCTTAAGCGTGCGGGAGAGCGAGGGCTTCTCGCCGGCGGCAGGAGCCCAGGCGTCGCTGAGCGACACGCCTTCGCCGGCCGAGCGGAAGGTCGGATTACCGGCCTTGTCGAGGTCGTAGCCCTTGAATTCGGCGGCGAGGTTCTGCGGCACGAACTTCCATTCCTTGTTCTCACCCTCGCGACCGAAACGCACGACCGAACCGGGCGCGCCCGCAAGGGCGACGGCCTGTCCGTCGGAGAGCTTGATCACGTTCGTGCCCGCGGGCGGCTCGTTGCCGGCGCCACGGTCGGTCCAGTGGTGGCCGCCGTCCATGAACTTGCCGGTCCAGATGAGCTCAGCGGCGAGATTGTCGGCGCTGTAGGCGATGTTCAGGCCGTTGGGGAAACCGATACCGATCGCCCGCGGCGTGGTCTTGTCGATGAAGTTGCGGTAGATCGCGGCGACGCCGTCCTTGGCCTCGATCGGGATGAAGACCCGCTCCTTCACGACCTTGGCCTTGGTCTTGGAGAGCCACTTGATCTCCTTGTCCTTCGGGCCCTTGTAGCCGAGCACGACGACCTCGTTACCGGCGTACTCGACGTACTCGACGCGGATCGGGGTGAGTCCCTTCTTGAGGATGACGGGGACTTCCTTGCGGCGCTTGCCGGCGGGGCCGATGCCCTTGACCTCGGCGATGCGTTCGCCGCCGACGTACAGCGCGCCGAAGTCATCGCAGTCGAAGGTGAAGTTATATTTGCCGTCGGCCGGGGCGTCGAACTGGGCGGTCCAGACCATCGCGAAAGCGTCCTTCTGGCCGGACTGGGCCGGATCGATCACGCCGGTGTTGAAGTCTTCCATCAGCGCGGGCTTGAGCGTCGAGAAATCGGGGAGGGTCTTCCATTCGCCCTTATACATCGTGCCCACGAGGTTCTTGAGGGCTGTCTTGGCCGGCGGGAAAGGATGGGCCTTGAGCAGCTCTTCGGCGGACCAGGGGGTCATGCGCTGGGCGGTCGCGGCGCGGACGGACTTCACTTCGTCGACGGACACAGGACCGGCGCCGTTGGCGAAGGACTTGCGGACATAGGTCAGCACGGCGGCGATCTTCTCGTCGCTGAGCACGGCGCCCTGGGGCGGCATGTCGATGGCGTAGGTCTTGCCCGCGACTTCGACCGGCCCGCTCAGGCCGTTGAGCACGATCTTGATGGAGCGGGCCGGGGCGCCCTTGGGCCAATCGCTGCCCACGAGGGGCGGCAGGCCGTTGAGTCCCTTGCCGTCAGGGCCGTGGCAGGCGCCGCAGAGGGAGTTATAGATCTGGGCGCCGTCTTCGGCGGCCGTCACGAAAACGGCGGAAGCCAAGAGGGCGAGGAGCGACGAGGTGCGCATAAGGGGGTAGCCTCCATCAAGCCCCATATTTCCGATGGTGCAAGTCGGATAGGAACGGGAGGTAGCCCTGAATGGGAGGACTGAGTTGAGGACTGCATTGAGGGCTGAATCGAGGCCTGAATAGATAATGCTGCCTCGAGGCAGGGACAGCACCACGTCCTGTCCTAGGTGCAAAAGTGCAGCGAGCGGGGGGCATGTGGGCACGGTGACACGTGGACAAGGGGAAGATGCATCCATTCCGGGTGGCTGGATCTGCATTTCCTAACCGCTAGCCACCACCCGCTTCCACCCGACACGGGTAGGGTCGGGACCGCGTCACGACAGTGCTGCCTCGTGGTAGGGTCAGCACTGCGTGCTGACCTAGTTGCATCGGGTAGGGTTGAGCGGCCCGCTCAACCGAGGCTGACCGAGCCGGTCAGCCCTACCCCAAGCCAGAGAATAAACTCAAAGGGAAACCGGAGACCGGATAATTAGCGGGGGGATATAACTTCGGGCGACGGACACGGGAACCTGGAGCCGGCGGCCGAAGGCTGAATGAATCTGCCCGCAGCATCCCATCCGGTTTCCGGTCTCCCTTTGAGTTCATGTGTCCCCAAACAATGGTAGGGTCAGCACTGCGTGCTGACCTAGTTGCATCGGGTAGGGTTGAGCGGCCCGGTCAGCCCTACCCCAAGCCAGAGAATAAACTCAAAGGGAAACCGGAGACCGGATGATTAGCGGGGGGATATAACTTCGGGCGACGGACACGGGAACCTGGAGCCGGCGGCCGAAGGCTGAATGAATCTGCCCGCAGCATCCCATCCGGTTTCCGGTCTCCCTTTGAGTTCATGTGTCCCCAAACAAAAAAGCCGCCCGAAGGCGGCCTTCCTAGGTCGGCACGCAGTGCCGACCCTACCTGCTTACCGCGCGCGATACAGACCCTGCGGATCGTAGAGCCACCAGGCGTCGAACGGATTGGCGAGCGCCGGTAGTTCGAAATACGGACGGCCCTTGTCGTCGACGCGGGAGACGACGCCCGAGACTTCGGTGCGGGTCGGCGGTTGCGGGAGCGGCGAAGGCATGGCGATCGGAGCGACGGGCACGGGCAGGAGATCCAGCACGGCGGTCTCTTCGATGCGTTCGATGACGTTGTCGACCCACTTGAGTTCCTTGGCCTTGTCACCGAAAGCCTGCCAGTCGCCGGTCGAATCGTTGGCGTACATCTGCTTCACGAATTCCTCGAGCGAGATCCCCATCTTCTTGGCGACCGGGGTGGCGAGGCGGTCGAACCACTGGTTGGTGAAGTCGATCTGCTCCTTGAGGACGGTCATGTTGCCGCGGACGACGTTCGAGGCCTGGTGGTGCAGCAGGATGGTGTT
>JBILXR010000037.1:0-14333 GCA_044378215.1 Opitutales bacterium | reverse complement strand
TCATCTTCAATCACTGGATCACCCGCGGCGCGCCGCTCATCGCGCTCAAGGTCGCCGCCACGCTCGACGGTAAGCTGACCTTGCCGGCGGGGCAGGGCAGGGCGATCACTGGTCCGGCCGCGCAGGGCTTCGTGCATCGTCTCCGTCGGCTCTTCCCGGCCATCGCCGTGAGCGCCGATACCGCGCTCGCCGACAATCCGCGCCTCACCGCGCGCGGCGACGACGGCGAGACCTGTCCGGTGCGCTTCGTGCTGGACCGTCATTTCAAGACCGCCGGCCGGACCGGACTGAATCTCTTCCAGGACGCGCACCGTACACGGACCATCGTCGTCGGCCTCGGCGCCGCCGCCAAGAAGTCCGACCTCGCCTGGTATGAGGCCGAGGGCGTGCGGGTCTGGTCCTTGGTCGGCGACGAAGCTTCCTTCCTCCAGGTCTGGGCGGAACGTTGCGCCCAGGAGAAGATCACCGGCGTGCTCGTCGAAGCCGGCCCGCGGCTCGCGGCGTCCATGCTGGCGACCGGTGCCGCGGACTACCTGTATGCTTTCGTCGCGCCGCGTTCTGGCGATCCGACGGCTCCTGGCTGGCAGGACGGGGTGACAATCCCGGCGGGGCTCCTCCGGGCCTCCCTGGTCGGTTCAGACGCCCTTTATCAGGGTCGCCTGAGGTAAGTCCTGCCTTCCTTCTAGAAAGACCTCCTAGGCCGAATCAGGGGTGATTACGTCGTCTAAGGCAGGCGGGGGAGGGTCTTTTTGGCGCTCAAGGGACGCCTTGCCTGTTTAGGCTCGACTTTTCAAGAAAATCTTACATCACAGCGAGTCCGCCTCCCTGTCCTCCGCAGAATGGCCCTAACCTTCACAATCCTAACTACTTATGACAGAGAAAATCTTGGACCACAAGCGTAAGGAGAAGCCCTCCTTCACCTCTCTCATCGAGAAGAAGCGGGATGGCGGCGAGTTCACCGCCGACGAGATCCGTCATATCGTCGACTCGATCATGGACGCCGAGATGCCGGAGGCGCAGCAGGCGGCCCTCGCGATGGCGATCTACTTCAAGCAGATGTCCGCGCAGGAGACCGCGCTCCTCGCCGAAGAGCTGCGTCTCTCGGGCGACGTCATCGACCTCGACCGTCTCACCCAGCCCAAGATCGCCAAGGTCTCGACCGGCGGCGTGGGCGACAAGACATCCATGGTGCTCGGCCCGCTCGGCGCCGCCGCCGGCGTCATCATGCCTGGCATGAACGGCAAGGATGAGGAGTTCTGCCTCTCGACCGTCGAGAAGCTCAGCTCGATCCCGGGCTTCAAGGGCAAGGCCACGATGGACCAGTTCCGCCAGCAGCTCGAGCGCGTGGGTTGCGCCGTGACCGAGCAATGCCGTGAGATCGCCCCGGCCGACGACATCCTCTACACGCTCCGTCAGAAGACGGGCACGATCCCGTCCCTCCCGCTCATCACGGGCAGCATCCTCTCCAAGAAGCTCGCCGAAGGCTGCGAAGGCCTGGTGATCGACGTGAAGTGGGGCAACGGCTCCTTCATCCGCGACCTCGAGCAGGCCAAGCAGCTCGCCCGCATCGTCACCCGCGTCGCCCGTTCGCTCAACCGCAAGTGCGTGGCCCTCGTGACCGACATCAACCAGCCCCTCGGCGACTCCGTCGGCACTGGCCTGGAAGTCCTCGAAGCGGTCCGACTCCTCAAGGGCGAAGGCCCCGAAGACCTGCAGGACCTCGTGCTCAAGCTCGGCATGGAAGTCGTCCGCCTCGCCGGCGTCGCCGGTTCGACCCTCTCCGCCAAGCAGACCGTCGAGAAGCACCTCAAGGACGGTTCCGCCCTCGAGAAGTTCAAGGCGATGGTCCGCGCCCAGGGCGGCAAGACCGACTGGATCGACGATCCGTCGAAGTTCCCGAAGGCGAAGTTCATCCGCAAGCTGCCCGCCCCGAAGCGCGGCTACGTGCACACCATCGACGCCGGCAAGATCGCCCAGGGCGTCCGTCTGCTCGCGACCCTCAAGGACGGCACGCTCGACCCTGCGGTCGGCGTCACCGAGATCCGCAAGGTCGGCACGCAGGTCAAGCAGGGCGAGCCGCTGATCATGATCCATTACAACGACGAGGCCAAGGTCGACGCCGCGCTGCCGTACTTCCGCGACGCTTACCGCCTCGCTCCGAAGCGCCCGAACATGCCCCCGCTCGTCGTCGAGCGCGTGGCCTGATTCGCTACGCCTGGGTCAGCCAAGAGCCGCGGAGCAATCCGCGGTTTTTTGTTGCCCGGGCGGATCGCCGGTTATCCTCGGAAACATGAGCGAGCCGAAGCAGGAGTCTCCTTATCGTTTCCTTCTGATGTCCGTCGGCTGGACGTGCGTCGGCGTCTTTTTCTTCGGATACCAAACCGGTAACGCCTGGGCTTCGGCCGTCGCCGTGACCGCCCTGTGCGCGATGGGCTACGGAATCGCCCGGCTCATCGCCTCCAAACTCTGAGGGTCAGCCTTCGCCGGCCGGGGCGCCGTCGGACGTCAGGACGAGGATGAGCTTCTGTCCGTCCTTGCCGACGATTTCGACGTCCACCTGCAGGGAGGTCGGCAGTTGGCGCACTCCGATCGGACCGAAGACCTGCGCGCAGCCATGGGCCTGAAGAAAGGCGGCGACTTCGGCGGCGTTCGCGAGCAGGACGAGCCGTCCGAGCAGAGCCTTGCCGTCGGCCGCGCCGACTTCGAACTTCGCGGTGCGGTCGAGGAAAGTGTCGTCCAACTGCGCCCAGGTCATCACGTCGCCGGCGCTGAAAGACCGGCCCCCTTTGCTGCGTAGAGCACTGAGTTCCGCCGGCGTTCCGCGCAGCGTCTCGTAAGCCGGCTGGCAGGCGGTGAAGGCGAGGAGGCCGAGGATGGCGGCCAGCGTCCTCACCTCAGAGGATCCGTTTGAGGAACTGCTCCATCACGAACCAGGAGTCGCGGTCGGCCTCGGCGTTGTAGGCGGCGCCCTTGGAGTTGTCCGTGCCCGCGGCCTTGTGCGTGAAGCTGTGGACGGCACCAGGATAGCTCACGAGCTTCCAGTCGACGTCGTGGTCCTTCATCTCGGCGGTGAACGCGGCGATGTCCTTGGCGGGCACGAAAGGATCGTCGGCGCCATGGAGCGCGAGGACCTTGGCTTTGATGTTCTTTCCGTCGGCCGGCGTCGGTGAATCGAGGCCGCCGTGAAAACTGACGACGCCCTTCACCTGGGCGCCGGAGCGGGCGAGTTCGATCACGGTCGTGCCCCCGAAGCAGTAGCCGGTCGCGGCGAGCTTGGAGGCGTCGGTGCGGGAGTCGCGGGCGAGGACATCGAGGCCGGCGTTGACGCGGCTGCGGAGCAGGGGGCGGTCGGCCTTGTATTTGCCGGCTTCCTTGCCGGCGGCCGGGGGTTGGGGGCGGACGCCTTTGCCGTAGATGTCGGCGACAAGGACGTTGTAGCCGAGGGCGGCCAGCTTGCGCGCGGCTTCCTTCTCGTGGTCGCTGATGCCCGTCCATTGGTGCACGACGAGCACGCCAGGTCGCTTGCCGGAAACGGCGTCGTCATAGGCCTGCCAGCCTTCGCAGAGGACGTCTCCAGACTGATACTCGACGGCCTTCTCGACGACCGCGGCGGTCAGTGGGGTGAAAGAAGCGAGCACGGCGATCAGGGAAGGCAGCAGGGCTTTCATGTCGATGATGCTAGCCGTCGTCAGGATCCGCGCAAGCGCCTTGCGGTTCGTCGCCGCCGGGTCATGTTTCAAGACATCATGCGTTTATCCTTTGTCTTCCTCTTGGTCGCCGCCGGCCTTGCCTCCTCGGCCTTGTCCGGCTGCACCTATGATGAAGGCGCCTATGACGAGTACACCCCGGGCACGTCGCACAACCCGGAGGTCGCGGGGTCCCTCAAGATGCGCCCCGGGCTTTTCCCTCCGCCTCCGCGCCTCAGCGAACTTCCTGGTTCCCGCGTCAGGGAAGGGGAGTAAGGCGACCTCAGGCGAGTCCGCGCTTGGTCGACGCCGCGAAGTCCACGAAGGCCTTCACGACGCGGCTCGAAGCCTCGGGCAGCGCGCGGGCCTTCTCGATGGCCTGCGTGGTGTTGAGTCCGTCGCGGTAAAAGAGGCGGTGCATCAGCTTCGCCGTGGCGATCTCGTCGTCGGTGAAGCCGGAGCGCTTCAGGCCGACGGCGTTGATCATCTTGGTCTCGCACGGGTTGCCGTCGGCGATGACGAAAGGCGGCACGTCCTGGACGCACTTGGAGCAGGCGGCGACCATCGCGTGGTCGCCGATGCGGCAGAACTGATGGATGCCCGCGTTCCAGCCGATGTTCACGTGGTCGCCGACGTGCACGTGGCCGGCGACGGCGGAGTGGCTGGAGATGACGAGGTGGTTGCCGATCACGCAGTCATGCGCGATGTGCGAATAGGCCAGCAGCACGTTGTCGTCGCCGAGGAGGGTCCATTCGCCTTCCTGGGTGCCGAGGTGGACGCTGACGTATTCGCGGAAGACGTTGCGGGCGCCGACCTTGAGGCCGGGCTTGCCGGGGCGGACCTTCAGGTCCTGGGTACGTCCGCCGATGAAGGCGTAGGGGAAGACCTCGCACTGCGGGCCCAGCTGCGTGCGGCCCTCGACCGTCGCGTGGTGGTGCAGCACGCAGCCGTCGCCCAGCGTCACGTCGCCGCCCACGTAGGCGTAGGCGCCGATGACGACGTCCTGTCCGAGCTTGGCGCTGGCTTCAACGATCGCGGTGGGGTGGACTTGCGTGGCCATCCGGTTCAGCCGTTGGGCGAGTCGGCGATGGTGAAGAGCAGTTCGGCGGACGAGACGCACTCGCCGTTGACGAGGCATTCGCACTCGGCTGCGGCGATGCGGCCGCGGACCTTGGTCAGCTTGGCGCGGATCTCGAGGGTGTCGCCCGGCGTGACGGCCTTGCGGAACTTTACCTTGTCGGCGCTCATGAAGAAGACGACCTTCGGGGCTTCGTCGGCGGCGCCGCGGCGCAGCATGATGAGGCCGGCGGCCTGGGCCATGGCCTCGACCTGCAGGACGCCCGGCATGACCGGCTGGCCAGGGAAGTGGCCCTGGAAGTAAGGCTCGTTGATCGTGACGTTCTTGATCGCGACGAGGGAGTCGTCGTTAAGCTCGACCACGCGGTCGACCATCACGAACGGGTAGCGGTGGGGCAGGGCGTTGAGGATCTGGCGGATGTCGAGCGCCGAGCCGACGGGCGCGCTCGGGGCTTCGACCTTCGGGCCGGCGGGCGCGGCCTTGGCCTTGGGGGCCTTGGATTCCTGCCACTGCTTGCGCACGGCCGCGGCGAGGCGGGCGTTGAGGGCGTGGCCGGGACGTACGGCGATGATGTGCGCCTTGAGGCGGACGCCGGCGAGGACGATGTCGCCGACGATGTCGAGGATCTTGTGGCGGACGAGCTCGTCCTTGAAGCGCAGGGGCTCCTTGCTGACGATCTTGTCGCCCTTGAGGATGATCGCGGAGTCGAGCGTGCCGCCCTTGATGAGGCCCTTCTCGATGAGGCCTTCGATGTCTTCGTAGATCGTGAACGTGCGGGCCGGGGCGATCTGCGCCTCGTAGGTCTCGGCGTCGATGTCGATCGTCAGGTGCTGAGTGTGGATGCCGCGGTCGTCGGCGGAAGTGCAGGTGATGCGCAGGCCGTCGAAGGGCAGGGCGATGATGGAGCGGCTGCCTTCGTTGATCGTGATCGGGTGCGTGAGCACGAACGTCTCCCGCGGCTCGGCCTGCTCGACGACGCCGCACTGGTGGATCAGCGTGGTGAAGGGGCGGGCGGAACCGTCGACGATGGGCGGCTCAGAGGCGTCGAGCTCGATGATGGCGTTGTCCACAGCCATGCCGCTGAGGGCCGAGAGGACGTGCTCGATGGTGTGCAGTTTGACGGTGTCCGAAGAGACGGTCGTCTTACGCTCGAGCTCGGTGATCATCTCCGAGACCGGACGCACCTCGGGCTTGCCGAAAAGGTCGATGCGACGGAACACCAGGCCGGTGTTCGGGGCGCCGGGTTTGAGGGTCAGGGTGACGTCCTGACCGGTGTGGAGGGCTTTGCCCTTTACGGAGGCTTCTTTGCCAAGGGTGCGCTGTTTCATGCCGTTCACACAGTTATTCACACCCCCCTCCCTCTGTAAAGGCCTACTTTCGAGGGGTTTGGGGGGTAATTCACCAAGTCGGGGACAGGGACACGGGCAGGGCTAGTTAAGGTCAAAATAGGGCTAGGGCCGGGGCAAGGGCTAGGCCAGGGAAGTTGGGATGAAGAAGGGCTGCAAGATGAGGCCAACAAGGAACAACGAACGATGAACGATCTGTGGCGCGTGCAGCATGCGGCGGGTGACTTCATCGGTGTGAACAACGTCACGTCCTGTCCCTGCCCCTGTCCCTGCCTCTCGCAGCGAAGGAACTTCGCTGCGTTCACTTGTTCACACGGGGACGCGGTTCCTTGACACTTCGAGGCGCCGGGCAAATCGTCCGCACGTGCTGCTGGTCATCGATAACTACGATTCGTTCACCTATAACCTGGTCCAATACTTCGGGCAGTTGGGCGTGGAGCAGAAGGTGTACCGCAACGACCAGATCACGGTGGAGGAAGCCCTCGCGCTGAATCCCGACCGCGTGATGATCTCGCCCGGTCCGTGCTCGCCCGCCGAAGCCGGCGTGTCGTGCGACATGATCCGCGCCTTCGCCGGCAAGAAGCCGGTCCTCGGCGTCTGCCTCGGCCACCAGGCCATCGGTCACGTCTACGGCGGCAATGTCATCCGCGCGCCGCACCTGATGCACGGCAAGACCTCGCCGGTGTTCCACAACGACACCGACGTCTTCAAGGGCCTGCCTTCGCCGTTCGCCGCGACCCGCTACCACTCGCTCGTCGTCGAGCGTTCGACTTTCCCCGCCGCCCTCGAGGTGACGGCCTGGACCGAAGACGGCCTCGTGATGGGCCTGCGCCATCGCGAGCTCCCGATCTGGGGCGTCCAGTTCCACCCGGAGTCCTTCGCCACCGAGCACGGCCTCCAGCTCCTGGGGAACTTCCTCAAGCTCTGAGCGATGTTCTGTCCCCGCTGCAATCACGAGGATACGAAGGTCCTGGAGACCCGCCTCGGGAAGGGTAACCATTCCATCCGCCGCCGCCGCGAGTGCCTGGCGTGCGACCATCGCTTCAGCACGATCGAGGAGATCGTCCGCGAAGGCATGGTCGTCGTGAAGCGCAACGGCGCCCGCGAGGAGTTCGACATCGGCAAGATCGCCTCGGGCGTCCGCAAGGCCACCGACAAGCGTCCGATCGAGCTCGAACGCATCAACCTGATGATCTCGGAGATCGTCGAGAACCTGCAGGCGAAGTTCGGCGACGAGGTTCCCTCCAGCGCCATCGGCGAGGAGATCATGGCCCGGCTGCAGGCCGTCGACCAGATCGCCTACGTCCGTTTCGCCAGCGTCTACCGTGAGTTCCGCGACATCGACGAACTCGCCAAGGCCATCGACCAGCTCCGCAAGGGAGGAAAGGCGAAGTGACCGCCGCGCTGCCTAAGTCCATCCGCCTCCGCACGCTCAACGCGCTGCTGGCCTCGATGGTGGGCACCGCCCCCCAGCTGCGTAGCGACGTCGACGCCGTGCTCCGCGTCTTCGAGGCCGATGACGAGACCGATCCTCGCCTCAACGCCGCCGATCTCGCCGCCGCGGCCGCTCAGATCTTCCGCCTGCTTTCGCCGGACCGCGCGACGCCGTCCGTCGCCGTGCTCGACCATCGCGCCGAACCGTTTGACGCCCTTTGGGCCGGCGAACGCGTCGCCGACGCCCTCGCCACGACGGGTGAATCCGCCGATGTGCTTTTCTGGGTCGTCGGCCTGCAGGACCAGTATCTCGCCGGCACCCGCGCCCGTTCGACGCGCTGGCGCGCGGCCTACGACGAAGCCGTCGACACCGTGCAGGGCCTGGTCGCCCGTCAGGCCGGCCGACGCCGCGTCACGGTCGTCGTGCTCTGATTTCCCATGAGCGCCCCTAAGACGCTGTTCCAGAAGATCGCCGACCAGGAGATCCCCGCGAAGCTCATCCACGAGGATGCGGTCTGCGTGGCTTTCCATGACATCGACCCGAAGGCGCCGACCCACGTGCTGGTCGTGCCCCGCAAGGCCATCCCGCGCGTCGCCGCCGCGACCGCGGAAGACCAGGCGACCCTCGGTCACCTGCTCCTCGTGGCCGGCCAGCTGTCGCGTCAGCTCGGTCTGGCGAACGGCTTCCGTATCGTGATCAACAACGGTCCGGACGGCGGTGAGTCGGTCCCGCACCTGCACGTGCATCTGCTGGGTGGACGCGCCCTCCATTGGCCGCCAGGCTGAGGCCATGAGCGCGCCTGAACCCTGCCTCGTCCTCGACGGCTCCGCCCGCGCCGGAGTCCGGGTGGGAGTTCTCGCGGGGGGTCGCTGGGTAGGGCAGGGCGTTTCTCCCGACGGCGCCTTGGAAGGTCTTTTCGGCTGCGTCGAAGCCGCGTTGGCGGACGCGAAGCTGTCGCTGGCTGACATCCGCTCCTTCGCGCTCTGCGTCGGTCCGGGTTCGGTGCTCGGCATCCGTATCGCCGCGCTGGCGGTCCGTTCTTGGTCGGCGCTCGAGCCGCGTCCGATCTTCGTCTGGGAATCCCTCTCCGCGCTGGCGCGCTCGGCGCTCGTCGCCGGCGAACAAGGCCCGTTCCTCGTGGCCGTCGAATCGCGTCTGAAGCGCTGGCATGCCCTTGAAGTCGCCGCCGATGGTTCCCTCGGCGCGCCCTTCGAAGCCGAGGCCGCGGAGTTGAACTCCGCCCGCCGTCGCCTTTTCGCCTGCGGTGAAGTCGCCGCTACGGCCTTGCCTGCGCATGTCCCTGTCCCGCCGCCTTGGTCCGCCTTGCCGGCTTTGCTCTCCCAGCCGGGTTTCCTCCGTGAGGAAGCCCGTCCGGACGCCCTGAACGTCGCCCAGGATTTCGCGACCTGGTCCGGTGAGCGCCACCGCGCCGACGCATGAGCACGACCGCCGCCCGCGCCTGGGTCGAGATCGACCTGCCCGCCATCGACCGTAACGTCGGCCGGATCAAGCAGGCCTTGCCACCGCACGTTCGCTACGTGGCGGTCGTGAAGGCCAACGCCTACGGTCACGGCATGCCGGAGGTCGCTACGCGCCTCCTGCAGGCCGGCGTGGATTGCTTCGCGGTGGCCAACGTCGCCGAGGCTGCGATCCTGCGCGAAGTCGGGCATGAGGCGGATATCCTGCTGCTCAGTCCGACCTTGCCGACCGAACTCCCGCGCGCCGTCGCGCTGGGGCTCGATATCACCTTGAATTCCCTCGGCGAAGCCCAGGCGCTCGCCGCGCTCGTCCGCGGCCGCGACCGTCGCGCGAAGGTCCATGTCAAGGTCGACACCGGCATGGGCCGCGCGGGCGTCTGGCATGAGCAGGCCGCGGAACTCTTCGCCTTCGTGCTCGCGGAACCGGGACTCGAGTGGCGTGGGGTCTATACGCATTTCTCCGACGCCGATCACGACCAGGCCTTCACCGCCGAGCAGCGCGCGACGTTCCTCCGCCTGCTGGAGACGATCCCCGCGGCGGTCCGCGCCGGACTGCTGATCCATGCCGACAACAGCGCCGGGCTGGAGAGCTTCTCTGCTGCTGCCCCGTTCAACGCCGTGCGCGTGGGACTGATGCAATACGGCCTGCCGCCCTCGGCAGGCTCCTTCCTGGCGAGCCTGCGCCCTGAGCCGGTGCTTTCCTTCCATGCCCGCGTGGTCTTGGTCAAGGACCTGCCCGCCGGTACGGCCGTCAGTTATAATCGCACCAAGGTACTTTCCCGTCCGAGCCGCGTGGCTGTCGTCGCGGTCGGTTACGGCGACGGCGTGCCGACCGCCGCCAGCAACCGCGGCCACTTCCTCGTGCGGGGCGTGCGTTGTCCGATCCTTGGACGTGTGACCATGGACCAGACTATCGTCGACGTCACCGATGTCCCGGCCGTCGCCGTGGGTGATGTCGTCACGATCCTCGGCGCGCAGGGCGGCGACCGTATCACGGTCGCGGAGTTCTGCGCCTGGTCTGACTGCATCCCATGGGAGGCCCTCTGCACGCTCACGCAGCGCGTCCAGCGCGTCTATCGGACCGACCGCACCTGACGATGGACGCCTTCCTCCGTCTCGCGCTGCTCTGCGCCTTCACGGTCGTCTTACGTGCGACGGATGACCCTCTCGCGGTCGCGATCGGCCATGCCAAGGCCCATCCGCAGGGTGATGTCCCGGCCAGCTTCGTCGCGGCGGATTACCGTGGCGACCTCCGCGACCTGCCGATCGGCGTCTTCGATTCCGGCGTCGGCGGCCTGACGGTTCTCGAGGCCCTCAAGGCCCACGACCGTCACGATAACCGCACCGGCAAAGAGGGCGCGGACGGCTTGCCGGATTTCGCCGGCGAGCGCTTCGTCTATTTCGGAGACCAAGCTAACATGCCTTACGGTAATTACTCCGCCGTCGGGCGTACGGATTTCCTCCGCGAGCTCATCCTGCGCGACGTCCTGTTCCTGCTCGGTCGACGCCACGCCCAAGGTGAGAAGCCGCCGGTGAAGGCCATCGTCATCGCCTGCAATACCGCCACCGCTTACGGGCTGGAGGACATCCGCGCCGCGGTGAAGGCGTGGGGATTACCGGTCATCGTGGTCGGGGTCGTCGAAGCTGGCGCGCAAGGCCTGGCCGAGACCGCCAACGGCGCGCAGGGCGGCGTGGCCGTGCTCGCCACCGTCGGCACCTGCGCCTCCAACGCCTATCCCAAGGCGCTCGCCAAGGTCACCGCCCGTCCGGTGCGTCAGCTGGGCTCAGCCACCCTCGCCGCCGCCATCGAAGGCGATCCTTCGGTCACGACGTCGATCCGGGACATCATCCGCGCCGACGTCGGTGCGTTCCTGAAGTCCGCCGTCGCCGACAAGGCCGTGCCGATCGACACCTTGATGCTCGGCTGCACCCATTATCCGTTGGTCGCCGACGAGATCGCCGCGGCCTTCGCCTATTGGCGCGAGCAGCCCGACGCGGATGGCCGTAAGGCTTACGCCGCCCTCGTCGCGCCGGAGCTCAAGCAGGTGAACCCCGCTGCCTGGACGGCCGAGGCGCTCTGGCGTTCACTACGGGATGCGAAGATGATGGGCCAGTCGAAGTCCATCGCTCGTGACTTCTTCTTCATCTCCTTGCCTAATCCCGCTTGGCTGGGTGTCGTTCTCGCCGCCGACGGTTCGTTGACCTACGAATATAAATACGGACGTCAGCCCGGTCAGGTCGCCCGTGAGGACACGCTCAACGTGCCGCTGACGGCCGACATGCTCCCGGCGTCGACGGCGAAGCTCGTCCGCGAGAAGCTCCCGCTGACGTGGAAGAGCCTGCAGGCCGCCCGCTGACCCCGGAGGCTCAGGGGTGCGTGGCGCCTTCGCGGCGGACGGCCACCACCATGGCGACGACGACGCAAAAGACGGAGAGGCTGGCTGACACGAGCTGCATCTCCGCCAAGAGAGTCTGGTAGACGTGCGGAAGCAGCGTGGCCAGGCCTGTGCCGACCGACGTGCGGTCGAGCGGGTGGTGGCGGGCGATGAGCATGCCGACGGACCAGAGCGCCGCGGGGATCATGTTCCAGAGGGCCTCCGCCGGGGTGAGCCAAGGTTCCCAGCGAAAGAAGAGCTCAGCCGTCATCACCAGGCAGAGGAAGGAGACCAGTGCCAGGATGAGGTTCTCCATGAGGTTATGGCTGCGTTCGGCGTCAGCGAGCAGGGCGTCGTTGCGCGTGGCGACATACCGCCCATAGGCCGTCGCCACCAGCGCCACGAACATCAACAGATAGCCGATCACGGAGTTCGTCTATCTGGGTGTGGGTCTTGCGGCGGCGGTCAGGCCGTCGCTCAGCTCTTGAAGCCGAAATACTGGCTGGCGTTACCGTAGCAGACGTCGGCGATCAGGCGTTCGTTCCAGTCCTGGCGGTCCGGGATGCGTCCCGACTCGACGTCCTGGCCGACGAGGTCGCACAGGATGCGACGGAAGTATTCGTGGCGAGGGTAGGAGAGGAAGGAACGCGAGTCGGTGATCATGCCGATGAAGCGGCTCAGCAGACCGAGGTCGGACAGGGCATTCATCTGGTCGCGCATGCCGCGTTCCTGGTCAAGGAACCACCAGCCCGAGCCGTATTGGATCTTGCCCGGGGTGACGCCGTCCTGGAACGAACCCGGCAGGCAGGCGAAGAGGGCCGTGTCGGCGGGGTTGAGGTTGTAGAGGATCGTCTTGCCGAGGGCGTTCTCGCCCGAGAGCGCGCCGAACCAGCGCATGAGGCCCGGGCCCTGGCGGAAGTCGCCGATCGTGTCGCAACCCGCGTCGGAGCCGAGGCGCTTGAGCAGACCGAGGTTCGGGTCGCGGACCGCGCCGAGGTGGAGCTGGGTGGCCCAGCCCTTCGCGTGGTTGAGGCGGCCGACGTGCAGCATGATGAAGGCCGTGAACTTCTCGGCTTCTTCGAGCGTGGCGGCCTTGCCGGCGATGGCGTTCTCCCAGATGGCCTTGGCTTCGGCTTCGGTGCAGGACGCGTCCGGCAGGGTGTCGAGGCCGTGGTCGGAGGCGCGGCAGCCCGCGGCGGCGAAGTCTTCGTGACGCTGGTTGAGACCGGCGATCAGGCCGGCGAAGGTGTCGGCGCCCTTGCCGGTCGCGGCGGCGAGGCGCTTGGCCCAGGCTTGGACGCGCTCAGGGGAGCGGACCTTGAGGCACGCGTCGGGGCGGTAGGTCGGGACGACCTTGGTCTCGAAGCCGGACTTTGCTATCTGGTGGTGCAGGTCGAGGGAGTCGGCCGGATCGTCGGTGGTGCCGACGACGCGGACCTTCATCAGCTTGAGGATGCCGCGGGCCGTGAGGTCTCCGTGCTTCAGCTGGCGGTTGGCCTCGTCCCAGATCTTCTGGGCCGTGGCGCCTTCGAGGACGTCCTGAATGCCGAAGTGGCGGCGCAGCTCGAGGTGCGTCCAGTGGAAGAGCGGGTTACGGAGCGTGGACGGCACCGTCTCGGCCCAGGCCTGGAACTTCTCGCGCGAGGTGGACTTGTCGCCCGTGATCAGGTCTTCGCTGACGCCGTTGGCCCGCATCGCGCGCCACTTGTAGTGGTCGCCGGCGAGCCAGATGGCCGTCAGGTCCTCGAAGCGACGGTCGTCGGCGATGTCCTTCGGGCTGAGGTGGCAGTGGTAGTCGACGATCGGCTGGTCCTTCGCCACGCCGTGATACAGCTTCTGAGCCGTACCGGTCGAGAGGATGAAGTGTTCGTCCATGAAGGCCATCGTCGTCGGTCTCGTTCAGATGGACATCGCGGCGAAGCCGCCGTCGACGACGATCTCGGCGCCGGTGACGAAGCTGCCGGCATCGGAAGCCAGGAGGAGGGAGGCGCCGATCAGTTCCTTGGCCTCGCCGAAGCGGTTCATCGGGGTCTTGCCCAGGATCATCGCCACGCGCTCAGGGGTGAGCACCTTGCGGTTCTGTTCGGCCGGGAAGAAGCCCGGGACGAGCGTGTTGACGCGCACGCCCTTCGGAGCCCACTCGCGGGCGAGGTTCTTCGAGAGATTGTGCACCGCAGCCTTGGAGGCCGAGTAGGTGAAGACGCGGGAGAGCGGCAGGATGCCGGATTCCGAGCCGAGGTTGATGATCGAACCCGAGCCGGCCTTGACCATCGCTTCGCCGAAGACCTGGCAGCCGAAGACGACGCCCTTGACGTTTACCGTGAGGATCTTGTCCAGCTGGGCTTCGTCGATGTCGAAGAAGGGCGTGGCGGAATTGACGCCGGCGCCGTTGACGAGGACGTCGACCTTGCCGTGCTGGGCGAGGATGCCGTCGCGGAGCTTGATGAGGTCGGCCTTGTTGGTGGCCTCGCAGGAGAGGAACTCGCCGGAGCCGCCGGCGGACTTGATCTTGGCCAGACGAGCGTCGGCCTTGGCGGGGTCGCGACCGACGAGGATCACGTGGGCGCCGGCGGAGGCGAAGCCTTCGGCCATGGCGCCGCAGAGTTCACCCGTGCCGCCGATGACGACGGCGACGCGGCCTTTGAGGGAGAAGAGTTCGAGGGAGGACATGAGATGAGGGATAGGGGTGGGGGTAGGGGTGGGCAAATTACCGGACGACGCGGGCGCCGCCGCCGGAGAGTTGCTTCTCGACTTCCTTGCGGGTGACCATCGACGTGTCGCCGGGGGTCGTGGACGCCAGCGCGCCGTGGGCGGCGCCGTAGTTCACGGCCTTCTGGGCGTCGTTGTGCTCAAGGAAGCCGAAGACCAGGCCCGAGGCGAAGCTGTCGCCGCCGCCGACGCGGTCGAGGATCTCGAGTTCCGGGAACTGGATGCT
>JBILXR010000036.1:0-14524 GCA_044378215.1 Opitutales bacterium | reverse complement strand
AGGCCGCCGAGCAGTTCGTTCAGCGCCATCAGCAGGCAGAAGACGCCGAAGCCTAGGGCGATGAAACGTCCGTAGCGGATGCGTTGGGCGGTGTTCTCGTGCATGAGGATCAGGTTGGGTGGCGCCGGGTCGGACGCAAATCCTCAGAGCGGACGGAACAGCGCGACATCGCTCCACTCGCCCATGATGCGGCCATCGGCGCGGGTGCCGGCGCCCCAGGCGGCCCGGCATTTCGCTTCGAAGTGGGCGCGGACGGCGTCCTGCTCCTTGGCGAGGATGCCGCTGAGGGCGAGCACCCCGCCGGGGCTGACGGAGTCGACGAGGTTGTCGGCGTAGATGCAGAGCACGTCGCTGATGATGTTGGCCAGCACGACGTCGGCCCGGCCGGTCAGGCGGAAGCCTTCTTCCAGGCCGGCGTGATGGAAGGCGACCGCATCGTCGGCGATACCGTTCTCCTCCCGGTTGGCGATGCTCACGCGGACGGATTCCGGATCGCGGTCGAAGCCGGCGATGCGTCCGCAGCCGAGCTTGGCCGCGGAGAGGGCGAGGATGCCGGAGCCGCAGCCGGCGTCGGTGACGGAGACCTGCGCCGCAGGATGCGTCTCGAGGAAGTCCATCATGCGGATCGCGCACAGGCGGGTCGTCGGGTGGTCACCGGTGCCGAAGGCCAGGCCGGCGTCGAACCAGATCACCGCGGCGCCGGCGGGGACGGCGTGAGTGCCGCGCATCCAGGCCGGGACCCAGTGGAGGCGGCCGTGATCCCACGGCTTGAGGTGTTCCTTGTAGGCTTCCTTCCAGTCCTTGTCGGCCATGACGGTCTCGTCGTAGGCCTCGGGGAGTTTCTTGAAGGCCTTGCGCAGGCCGGCCCAAGCCTCATCGGCTTCGGCTTTCGTGTCGAAATAGCCCATCACGAAGTGCGGCTTCCCCGGACCTTCATGGAAGAGCATCCACGAGGAGCGGGTGAGTTCGCAGAAATGGTCTTCCAGCGGCTGGACCATGTCTTCGTGGATGGGGCACTTCAGTTCGATCATCAGGAAAGCTTCTCGCTCAGTCGGGCGATCACCGCAGGGAGCAGGGCGTGCTCGGCGGCGTGGATCTTCTGCGCGAAGGACTCGAGGTTGTCGCCCGGCTCACGGGGGACGCGGGTCTGGCCGAGGTGGGCGCCGCCGTCGATCTCGGCGTTGACCCAGTGGACGGTGCAGCCGGCTTCCGGCACGCCGGCGTTCCAAGCCTGGCCGATCCCGTCGAGGCCGGGGAAGGCGGGCAGGAGGCTCGGGTGGAGGTTGATGATGCGCCCAGCGAAGGCGTCGAGGAGGGGGGCTTTGATCACGCGCATGAAGCCCGCGAGCACCACCAGGTCGACCTGGGCGGCCTTGAGGGCGTCGGCCCACGCTTGCTCGCGTTCGGGCGAGAACTTCGTCTTGAAGGGACCCGTGTCGAGGAAGCAGGCGGGGACGCCGTACTTCGGACCGAGCTCCAGCATCTTGCAGGTCGGGACGTCGCACCAGATTCCGACCACCTGGGCCTTGCCCAGCCGGCCTTCGGCCTGGGCGCGGAGGACCGCGTCGGCGTTGGAGCCGCGACCGGAACCGAGGAGGGCGACGCGCATGACGGGAAGGTGTCGGCGGTGGCCCTCGCCTGCAAACGGATTTTCGATTTCGGACTTTGAACCGCTCGGCGAAAGGCCGAAGATGCGGTCACTGCTTCCCCATGGACCGCCGCGACTTCCTTCATCTCACCGCCTTGGGTTCGCTGGGCGCTTACGCCTTGTCCGGTTGCGCCGGCGGCGGCGGTGGTTACGTCAGCGTGCCGTCCGTGCGGCCCGCTCCCTCGGGCGGAACGCCGGCCGGCAAGGTGATGCTCGGTATCGATGTCCTCGCGGCCGAAGGGTTCGCCCGCTTGCAGGGTCTCCGCTGCGGGCTCGTCACGCATCGTGCCGGCGTCAACGGCTCCGGCCAGCGTACCGCCGACGTGCTCGCGCGGGCTCCGGGCGTGAGGCTGGTGAAGCTCTTCGGTCCGGAACACGGCATCGACGGGGTCGCGAAGGCCGACGCCAAGGTGGGCCACGCGAAGGACGCGCGTACCGGCCTGCCGGTCTATTCCCTTTACGGCGCGACGCGTAAGCCGACCCCGGAGATGCTGGCGGGCCTCGACGCGATCATCATCGATTTCCAGGACATCGGCGCGCGTTCGTATACCTACGTCAGCTGCATGCGCCTCGTCATCGAAGCCTGCTTCTCGCTGCCGCGTCCGGTGCGTGTCATCGTCCTCGACCGACCGAACCCGCTCGGCGGAGAGAAGGTCGATGGGCCGTTCCTCGACCGGAAGTGGCGCAGCTACGTCGGCTCCTACGAGACCCCTTACGTCCACGGCCTCACCATCGGCGAGCTCGCCCGCTGGGCGGTCGCCACGCCGGGAGTGCTCGAGATCGACGAAGCTACGCGCCGTCGCGGCCAGCTCGAAGTCGTGACCATGCGCGGCTGGCGTCGCTCCATGACGTGGAATCTTACCGGCCTGAACTGGACGGCGACCTCGCCGATGATCGACAGCCCGCAGGCTGCCCTTGGCTACGCCATGACCGGCCTCGGCTGTATGGATTCCGGCTTCAGCCACAGCGCCGGCACCGGCCGCAATTTCCGCTTCCTGACTTATCCGCGTCGCAAGGCCGCCGACCTTCTCGCCGCGTTGGGCGCGTCTGTTCCCGGCCTCACGCTCCAGCCGCAGCAGCTCGCGGACGGCACGCAGGGCGTCTACCTCGCGATCTCGGATTACGCCGTGTTCCGCCCCACCGCGATCTCGCTGCATCTCTTCCGGCAGGCCTGCGTCTGGGCGCCGAACCCCTTCGCCGGGCTCACCGGCGGCAAGCGCGAGCTCTTCATCAAGCACCTCGGCAGCGAGGCGTTCTTCGAAGAACTGCGCACGCAGGGCGCGCGGATCGACCTCGCCCGCTGGATGCGGCGCTGGGACGGCGACGCCGCGGCCTTCCGCGCGCGCACCGCTCCGTTCCGGCTCTACGCCTGATCAGTAGGAGCGGCCTTCGCGCTTCTCCCAGTAATTGATGTAGGCCTGGTTGAGCACGCCGAGACCGCCCGGGGTCGGGTAGTCGCCGGTGAAATACCAGTCGCCGCGGCTCGTCGGGCACGCCTTGTGGAGCGAGGCGATCTTCTGGAAGACGAGGACGAGTTCGCCCTTCCAGCCGCTCTTCGCCGGGTAGACGAGTTCGGCCGCCTTGGCGGCGATGTCCTCTTCGGTGAAGGCGTCATAGATGCGCTTCACGTGGTTGCGCATCTCCTTGGTCGGCTTCTTCGCCTGCGCGACGCAGTCCTCATAGACTTCGCGGAGGAGGTCGGCCATGCCGCGTTCCTTGCAGAGCGCGACGGCCGCCTGGAAGGCGAGGAACTTGCCCATCTCGGACATGTCGATGCCATAGCAGTCCGGGTAGCGGATCTGCGGGGCGGTCGAGGCGATGACGATGCGCTTCGGGTTCGGGCGGGCGAGGATGCGCAGGATGGACTGGCGCAGGGTGGTGCCGCGGACGATCGAGTCGTCGACGCAGACGAGCGTGTCGCCTTGGCGCACGGTGCCGTAGGAGATGTCGTAGACGTGTGAGGCCATCTGCATGCGGTTCTTCTCCTGGGAGATGAACGTGCGGAGTTTGACGTCCTTGTGGGCGACCTTCTCGCCGCGCGGCCAGCCGCCGAGCACCAGCTTCTCGATCATGGCCTCGTCGAGCTGACCGGCGCGCTGCGCGGCGATCAGCTTGTCGCTGACCTGCGCGCGGCGGCGTTTGCGGAGCTCTTCCATCAGGCCGTACCAGGCGATCTCGGCCGTGTTGGGGATGTAAGAGAAGACCGCGTTGTCGTGGTCTTCGCGGATCTGGGCCAGGACGTCGTCGGCGAGGGCGGCGCCCAGGGCCTTGCGTTCGGCGTAGATCTCCGGGTCGTTGCCGCGGGAGAAGTAGATGCGCTCGAAGGAGCAGTGACGGATCTCGCCGGGAGCGTGGAAGGACTCGATCGAGTGGCGACCGTCCGCCTTCATGATCAGCGCGTGGCCGGCCGGGAGCTCGTGGACGTCTTCCTGACTCACGCCGACGATGGTCATCAGCGCGACGCGCTCGGAGGCGACGGCGATGAGGTCTTCGGTGCGGGCATACCAGCAGGGGCGGATGCCGTTCGGGTCGCGGATGACGAAGCTGTCTCCGTTGCCGACGAGGCCGGCGATGGCGTAGCCGCCGTCCCAGTTCTTGGCGGCGCGGCGCAGGACGTTGCCGATGTCCATGTGCTTGGAGATCTCCGCCTGCACGGCCGCGCCTTCCAGGCCCTGGTCCTTGAACGCCTTGAAGAGCCGGTCATGTTCTTCGTCGAGCCAGAAGCCGATCTCTTCGAGGATGGACTGCGTGTCGGTCGAGTAGATGACGTGCGCGCCGCGCTGCGTGAGCGAGGCGTTGAGCTCGGCGGTGTTCGTGAGGTTGAAGTTACCGGCGACGAGCAGGTTGCGGGTCGGCCAGATGGACTTACGGGCGTACGGGTGGCAGGAGACCGAGTCGAAGTTGCCCGAGGTGCCGTAACGCAGGTGGCCGAGCAGGAGCTCGCCGCCGAAGTCGAAGTGACGCTTCACCGTCTCGGGGAACTCCGGGACGATGACCGCCTCGCGCATCTTGTCGGAGTAGGCCTTGATCTGGCGGGTGAAGATCTGGGTCAGGCCCTGGGCGCCGATCTCACGGTCGCGGAAGAGGAAGGCCTCGCCGTTCTCGGAGCCGATCTTGACGCAGCCGATGCCGGCGCCGTCCTGGCCGCGATTGTGCTGCTTCTCCATCAGGAGGAAGAGCTGGTTGAAGCCGTGCAGCGGCGTGCCGTATTTCTCCTGATACCACTTCAGGTCCTTGGTCAGCCGGACAAGGGCAATGCCGCATTCGTGCCTTAAAGAGTCGCTCATCGCAGGCCTCGGAGTTTGCCCGCCCGGCGCGCGTCCTGTCCAGCGCTTACTATTAAGAGCGCAACAACCGGTCGAGCCGGGAGAGGCTCTCGCCGATCAGGCCGGCCATGTCGGTGTGCTGCCGGAAGGCCGGGTCCCGGTGGTATTCGGCCAGGCCGTCGGCGAGTTCCTTGGCTTTTTCGGGCGAGGTCAGGGGATTCGCCCGCATGGCGGCCAGCAGGTCCTTGACCCGGTCGGGCGCGGCGAGGTGGCGGCGGTGGATGAGCGACTGCTCCTCGCGTCGGTACTGGGCGGCGGAGGCGGCGTTGATGTGCTTGGCGCAGAGCTGGGCGAACGGCCGGTTCTCCTTGAACGAGCCGGGCAGGTAGAACCGGAGGCGACCGTCATAGCTCTGCTGGTCGAAGTCCATGGCGCGCACGCGGATGGCGGTGGCGTCGAAGTCCGGGGTGACGGCGATGACGAAGTTATAGGCGCGCATGTCGCCGAGCAGGCGCACCAGGCACCGCTCTTCGAACTTGATGAGCTCCTTGGCGAGGCGCACCGGGTGGTGGCCGTCCGCGTGCAGCCATTTCTCGGCGAAGATGTCGCCCGGAATGCCGGTGACGTGCTCCTCGACCAGCGTCTCGCCCCAGGTGAGGTAGAGCATGCGGTTCGGGGAGAGCAGGTGCTCGAGTTCGAGCCCGCAGACGCGCGAGGCGTCGCCGACTTTCACGTAGAAGTAGTCGTGGTTCTCGTTGTAAGCGTTGACGATGCGGACGCGGAAGGGCTGCGAATTGCCGAAGGAACAGAAATCCACGCGGTCGACGTAGACGTGGCTGAAGACCTTCATGCCGCCTTCGCCGCGCAGGAGCGCGTAGGTCTCGAGCAGGCCCTGCGAAAGCCGGCCCATCTCCTCCGGCGGATACGCGACGGTCTCCCAGAGGGTGTCCTTGCCGCGTTCGAGCAGGGGCATCGCTGCGGTGAACTCGCGCAGCTGGGCGTAGGAGACAGGCAAGGGGACTTCGCGGCCTTCGCGTGACAGATACGCGCGCAGCTCCTCGCCGATCGGATACGCCGGCTTGCGGTTGGTCCGCTTGAACTCGGCATCGCTTCCGGCGGCGTCCATCGTCAGTCGAGGTTCGGTTTGGCGCTGGTCTCCTCGATCACGACCCGCAGCGGCGCCCCAGGATGGCATTCGGCTCGGTAGGCGATGAAGCCGCGACGGTGTTCGTCGTAGACCGGCCAGAGCAAGGTGCGGTCGGTCTCCGGCACGGCGACGGCGCCGAGCTCCTCGCGCGCGAAGAACGCGAAGCGGCCTTCGTCGATGGTCGCGGGCAGGGCCGTCAGCGGTTTGCGGCAATCAAAGAGGAACATGAGCCAGTGCGACTGGCCTTCGTAGCCTTTCTCGGAGATCACGCCGAAGAGATGGAGGTCTTCGGTCGCGACGCTCGCGCCGGTCTCCTCGAAGGTCTCGCGCACGGCGCATTCGAACGGCGACTCGCCTTCACCCATCTCGAGCTTGCCGCCGATCGGGCTCCAGCACCCGAGGTTCGGCGCCTTGGTACGCTGGATGAGCAGGAGGCGGCCCGCCTCGTCGCGCAGGAAGACGAGGACGCTGATCTTGAAGGGCAGGGCGGCGCCGGCGGTCATGGTCTCACCCTTGCGGGCCGAGTCCGGCGGCACAACCCCGGAGTGCGTTCAGCCGGCGAGGATGGCGTCGATCTGCTTGAGTTCCGCCGAGGCGAACGGCGCCGATGAGGCCGCGGCCACGCACTGCTCGAGCTGGGCGACCTTGCTGGCCCCGATGATGGCAGAGGTCACGCGTCGGTCCCGCAGGACCCAGGCGATCGCCATCGAGGCGAGCGGTTGGCCGCGCTCGGCGGCGACCGCCGCGAGGCGGCGGACTTTCTCCATCCGCACGGCGTCGAGCTGTTCGGGGCGCAGGTAGCCGTGCGGCTTGCCGGCGCGCGCGTCGGCGGGAATGCCCAGCAGGTAACGGTCGGTGAGCATGCCTTGCGCGAGCGGCGAGAAGACCGCGCAGCCGAGGCCTTCCTTTTCCACGACGTCAAGCAAGCCCGCCTCGGGGGTGCGCTCGAAGAGGCTGTATTTGGGCTGATGCATGACGCAGGGCGTGCCGAGTTCGCGCAGGAGAGCGCACGCGCGCGCGGTGTCTTCGGGATTATAGTTGGAGATCGCGGCGTATAACGCCTTGCCCGAGCGGACGGCCTGGGCGAGCGCGCCCATGGTCTCCTCGAGCGGCGTGTGCGGATCGCGCCGGTGGCTGTAGAACACGTCCACGTAAGGCAGGCCCATCCGCTTCAGCGATTGGTCGAGCGATGCGAGGAGGTATTTGCGGGAGCCGAAATCGCCGTGCGGTCCGGGCCACATGGTGTAGCCGGCCTTGGTGGAGATGATGAGTTCGTCGCGGTAGTCCCCGAGGTCCTCGCGCAGGATACGGCCGAAGGTCTCTTCGGCGCTGCCGGGCACGGGCCCGTAGTTGTTCGCGAGGTCGAAGTGCGTGACGCCGAGATCGAAGGCGCGCAGGGCGATCGCGCGCGCGGTGGCGTAGTCGTCGACGCTCCCGAAGTTATGCCAGAGGCCGAGCGAGACCTTGGGCAGGTGCAACCCGGACTTTCCGCAGCGGGCTTGGAAAGACTTCTGGGCGTAGCGGGCGGGGTCGGCCGGATGCATGCGGAACACTCAATCGCGGCTGACTGCCGAGACCAGCGGAAAACCACGCACGGCTTGCGCGGCGAGCGGTCTTCCGCACGGTGTCCGTCGATGCCCGAGCTCGCCGAAGTCGAATATTTCCGCCGCCGCTGGGACGTCGGCCTAGGCCGCAAGGTTTCGGCGGTTCATCTGAATACCAAGGCGCGCATCGGCCGGGGGGTCGCCCCGGCGACGCTGACCAAGGCCCTGGCGGGAGCGAAACTCGTCGAGTCCTTCGCCGCGGCGAAGCAGATGGCCTTCCGCTTCTCGGGCGGCGCTTGGCTCGGCGTGCATCTCGGCATGACCGGCCGCCTCGAAGCCGGCGATGCGGACCGCGAGCCGACGCCCTACGACCACTTCAAGCTGATGATGACCGGCGGCAAGGAACTGGTCTTCGTCGATCCGCGGCAGTTCGGCCGCGTCCAGTTCTGGCAAGGCGACGGCGCGCCGCCGTGGTGGGAGAAGATTCCGCCCGCGATCCTTTCCCCGGAGTTCAGCATCGGGGTCGTCGAGGTGTTCCTGCGTCGCCGCGCGCGTACGGCGATCAAGCCAGTGCTCCTCATGCAGGAACGTTTCCCGGGCATCGGCAACTGGATGGCCGACGAAGTGCTCTGGCGCGCGGGCTTTCACCCGCAGGCCAAGGCCGGATCGTTCGGGCCAAAATCCGTCCGCAAGCTCCACGCGACTTTGCGCGAGGTCTGCGCCGAGGCGATGGAAGTCATCGGCAAGGATTGGTCCGACCCGCCCGACACCTGGCTCTTCAACCATCGCTGGAAGGATGGCGGCCGCTGTCCGCGCTCGAAGAAGCCGCTCGTCCGCGAGGACGTCGGCGGACGTACCACCTGCTGGTCGCCCGAACGACAGGTCCTCGGCGCCGAACGCCGTTGACCTTCCGCGCCGGCGCGCGAATTTGAACCTATGCGCGTCACCGGCGGCATCGCTCGAGGCATCCCGCTCCGCGTTCCCACGCAGGGCGGCGTGCGTCCGGCCACGGATTACATCCGCGAAGCGGTCTTCAACTCACTCGCGGCGTTCGTCCCGGGCACGGCGGTGCTCGACCTCTTCGCCGGCACCGGCGCCTACGGACTCGAGTCGCTCAGCCGCGGCGCCCTCCGCGCGACCTGCGTCGACCAGCGCATCGGCGCGGAGCTCGCCGCCAACGCGGCCGCGGTCGCGAAGTCGATGGGCGTCGCCGAACTGCCTTTCACGAAGATCACCGGCGATGCGACCAAGCCCGGCGTGGCTACCGGTCGCTTCGACCTCGTGTTCGCCGATCCGCCCTGGGAGCTGTGGGAGACCAAGGGCGCGGAGATCGCCGCGGCGGCGGTGAGCTATGCCGAAGAAGGAACCCACGTCCGCGTGATCCTCGAAGCGCCCGGCGGCTTCGAAGTCCCGGTGCCCGAGGGATGGAAGCTGCGCAAGGTGATCGGCAAAGGCAAAGGCCAGCCCGCCGCGTCCGTGCTCGTCCGCAAGGCCGCGGAGTGATCAGTCGCCGACCGGCCGGTGCTTTTCCCAAGCCCGCAACTGGGCGAGCATGAGCGCGCCGCCGACGAGCGCCGCGGCTTCGACGCGCAGGATGCGGTCGCCGAGATGCGCGAAGCCGAAGCCGGCCGCGCGCAGCGTCGCGCGTTCCGTTTCCGCGAAGCCGCGTTCCGGGCCGATCGCGAGCATCGCCGCCTTCGCCGGCGTGTAAAGTTCCGGCGCGCCGGCGGCTTCGTAAGGATCGAGCGCGAGCTTCCACGCATTCGCATCGAGGCCGACGAGCGCTTCGGCGAGCGAGCCGACGCGCGTCACTTCGGGCACGAGCGTCGAGCAGGCCTGTTCGGTGCCTTTGAGGACATGCTCGCGCCATTCGCCGTCTTTCCAGAGCGAGCTCGTGAGGTAGCCCGGATCGCCTTTCGCCGACTCGAAGAAGATGATGCGCGCGGCGCCGAGGCTCGCGAGGTCGTGCAGGACTTTCTTCGCGGTCTGCGGACGCGGGAGCCCGACGAGCACCGTGAGGGGCAGGCGAGCCTGCGGAGATTTTTCCCAGGCGACCGAGAACGCGAGCTTCGGTGTGAGCGTGGTGATCGTCGCGATGCCGCGCAGGCCGTTCTCGATGCCGACGTGGAAAGAACCGCCGACGGTGAGCCCGACCGTCTCGCGCAGGTGGCGGGCGCGCGCGTCGACGGAGGGGAGTCCGGTCGCCGCTTCGTCGGGGGTTATCAGCACCAAGTTCACGGCTGCTAAAGTGAGCCGGCGACCTCGACTGGCGAGAGGGAAGGGCGCTAACGCTTGCGCGCGACGACGACTCTTTCATGATGGGGCCATGGACCTTTCGGACTTCCGTAAAGAGTATGCCGCCCACGGGATCGACCGGCACGAGCTGCTCGAGGCGCCCTTGGCTCAATTCAAAGCCTGGTTCGATCAGGCCAAGACCGCCGGCGTGGTGGAGCCGAATGCGATGGTCCTCTCGACCCACGGCCTGGAAGGCTTCCCGTCCTCCCGCACCGTCTTGCTCAAGGCTGCCGATGAGCGGGGGTTCTCCTTCTTTACTAACTATGATAGTAAGAAGGGCGCCGAGATCGCGGCCAACCCCCGCGTGACCCTACTTTTCCCTTGGTTCGCCCTGGAACGTCAGATTCACATAACTGGCTCACTGGTAAAGACTTCCGATGAAGAGTCGGTGACCTATTTCGCCCGGCGCCCCTACGGTAGCCAGCTGGGCGCCTTGGCGTCGGACCAGAGCGACATCATCGCCGATCGGTCTGTCCTCGAGGCGCGGTTGGCCGACCTCAAAGCCAAGCACGCCGAAGGCCAGGTCCCCCGGCCCCCTCACTGGGGTGGGTATCGTCTGATTCCTCAGCATTTCGAGTTCTGGCAGGGGCGGACGAATCGCCTCCATGACCGCTTCGTTTATACGCTTAAGGGGGATAAATGGGAGATCGTGCGGCTCTCCCCTTGAGCCGGAGCGACGATTAGAAACTCTAATGATGGGGGTCTTGGCGGGCTTACTCTGGGTCAGGGGGGATGCGTAGGGTTGACCCCCGCCTATGGAATCATTCACCAATGCTTCTTTGCGTCTAAATGCGCTCGCTTTCCCTCATTGGTCTTTTCTCTCCGGCTCTCGTTTTCGCTAGTTCCGAAGGCGTGAACCCCTCCGCTCAGGACCTCTTCCATCTCGGCGGCCTCCCGATCTCGAACTCGATCTTCACCACCTGGCTGATCGCCGCCCTGATCATCATCGCGATCCGCCTGGCCGTCGGCACCCCCAAGCTCATCCCGGGCAAGGGTCAGGGCGTCGTCGAAGGCATGGCGCAGGGCCTCCGCGATGCGCTCGAACCGATCGTTGGCAAGAAGATGATCGGCAAGACCTTCCC
This sequence comes from Opitutales bacterium, assembly GCA_044378215.1. GTDB lineage: Bacteria > Verrucomicrobiota > Verrucomicrobiia > Opitutales > UBA953 > UBA953. The sequence continues at coordinate 3,542 of JBILXR010000036.1, read as the reverse complement.
GCTGCTCTGCGGCTTCTTCGTCTTCATCCTGCTCATGAACTGGAGCGGCCTGCTCCCCGGAGTCGGCACGATCAAGTTCCAGCATGACGGCCACTGGCTCGACGCCATCCGCCCGGCCAACTCCGACCTCAACACCACGCTCGCGCTCTCCGTCCTGTCGTTCGTCGCCTGGACTTACTTCGTGCTGCGTTACGCCGGCTTCAAGGTCCTCGTCTTCGACCTCTTCGGCAACAAGGCCGACAAGAAGGAAGTCGGCATGCTCATGTGGGTCCTGCTCATCCCGATCTTCTTCGCCGTCGGCGGCATCGAAGTCGTCTCGATCGCCTTCCGCCTGATCTCCCTTTCCTTCCGTCTCTTCGGCAACGTCTTCGGCGGCGAGAACCTCATCCACGCCCTCTCCGACCCCGCCACCCTCGGCGCCGCCGCCACCTACGTCGTGCCCGCCATGGCCGGCCTCCTCGAAGTCCTGGTCGGCCTCATCCAGGCGTTCGTCTTCACGCTGCTCTCCGCCGTGTACATCGGATTGATCTGCAACCACGAAGGCGGCCACGACGACGAGCACGCCCACTGACCTTTCGCTTTCGAGGCGCGTGACTTGCCGGGAATCCCCCGGCGGCGTGCTGAGGAAAAAACAAACACAACACACACATGATCATCGCTGAAATCACTGGTTCCCTCCCCGCCGCCGTCGGCTGCTTCGCCGCCGCCATCGGCGTAGGTCTCGTCGGCGCCAAGGCCGTCGAGTCCGTGGGTCGCAACCCCGACGCTTCCGGTAAGATCCTCGTCCAGTCGATCCTGGGCATGGCTCTCGCTGAAGCCGTCGCGTTCTACGCGATCTTCCTCGCGAAGTAATCGGTCTCGTGGCGCGGCCCCGCAAGGGGCCCGCCACTTCTCTTTCCCAGCGCTGATCCCAACCCCCTTTCAAAGTCCTCACCATGACCTTCTTCTCCGCCCTCCTCGCCGCCGACGCCGCCAAGGCCGCGCCGCACGCCGCTCCGGCCGCCTCTGGCGCCGCCGAAGCCCACGGCCCCGTCGCCGACATCATGCACCTGTTCGGCAGCTTCGGCGTCGACCTCCCGCACCTGCTCGTCCAGCTCGTCAACTTCTCGATCCTCGCCTTCGTCGTCTACCGCTTCGCGGTGAAGCCGGCCCTGGGCCAGATGGAAGAGCGCAACCGCCTCATCGAGAAGGGTCTCGCCGACGCTCAGGCCGCCACGCAGCGCCTCGCCGAAGCCCAGCAGGCTTCCGACGCCAAGCTCAACGCCGCTTCCGACGAAGCCGCCAAGATCCTCGCCGAAGCCCGTAACTCCGCCAAGGCCGCCGTCGAAGCCGCCAAGGCCGAAGCCCAGGCCGCGCAGACCGAAGTCATCGCCAAGGCCAAGGCCGCCATCGAAGCCGACCGCGTCAAGATGCTCGCCGAAGTCCGTGGCGAAGTCTCCCGCCTCGTCGTCGAGACCGCTTCCAAGGTGCTCGCCGAGAACCTCGACGACGCCACGCGCGGCCGCCTCAACGAGGCCGCCGTCAAGCAGCTCGCCCGCTAAGCCCGCCTTCTTCCGATGTCCGCCGCCTCCGTCCGAGCCGAAGCCAAGCGCCTCCTCGCCCTCTCTCTCGAGGGCGGAGCGGTCTCGTCCGACCGCGTGGGCGCCGTGCTCGCCGCGCTCGCGAAGTCCCGCCCGGCCCACACGCTCCGCCCGCTCCTCCGCGCCTACCTCGCCAACGTCCGCCGTGAGCTGACCCGTGGCGAAGCCCGCATCGAGCACGCCGGCCCCCTCGCCGCGGCCGACGCCGACGCGATCGCCGCGCATTTCTCCAAGGCCCTCGGCCGCGCCGTCCGTCCCGTCGCCCGTCGCAACGACGCGCTCCTCGGCGGTTTCCGCGTGCGCGTCGGCGACGACGTCACCGACCTCTCGGCCTCGCTCCGCCTGGCCACCCTCGCCAAGTCCCTTTCCTGAACTCCTCCCCCAACCTTAACCCGCTTTACTAAACACAATGAGCAACGCGATCGACCAGATCCAGAAAGCCATCGCCGGCCTTGATACCCGCGCCGGCAAGTCCAACGTCGGCACCATCGTCTCCCTCGCGGACGGCGTCGCCTCCATCGACGGCCTCTCGGGCGTCATGATGAACGAGATGATCGAACTCCCCGGAGGTCTCCAGGGCGTCGCCCTCAACCTCGCCGAAGACACCGTCGGCTGCGTCATCATGGGCGACATCTCCAGCCTCAAGGAAGGCATGGAAGCCAAGACCACCGGCCGCCTCCTCTCCATCCCCGTCGGCAAGGGCCTCCTCGGCCGCGTCGTCGACGCCCTCGGCAACCCGCTCGACGGCAAGGGTCCCATCGTCTCCAGCGAACGCTACCCGGTCGAGAAGATCGCCCCGGGCATCATCCCCCGCAAGTCCGTCGACCAGCCGATGCAGACCGGCATCATGGCCATCGACGCCATGATCCCGATCGGCCGCGGCCAGCGCGAGCTCATCATCGGTGACCGCGCCACGGGCAAGACCACCATCGCGATCGACACGATCATCAACCAGGCCAACGCCAACCGCGTCGGTCTCGCCTCCGGCGACGCCAACTTCCGCCCGGTGTACTCGATCTACGTCGCCATCGGCACGAAGAACTCCTCCATCGCCCGCACGATCGGCACGCTCGAGAAGGCCGGCGCCATGGAATTCACCGTCGTCGTCGCCGCCTCGGCCGCCGACAACGCCGCCAACCAGGTCTTCGCGCCTTTCTCCGGCACCGCCATCGGCGAGTGGTTCATGGAAAACGGCCAGGATGCGCTCATCGTCTACGATGACCTCTCCAAGCACGCCGCCGCCTACCGCCAGATCTCGCTCATCCTGAAGCGTCCGTCCGGCCGCGAAGCTTACCCGGGCGACGTGTTCTACCTCCACTCCCGCCTCCTCGAGCGCTCCGCTCGTCTCGCCGGCAAGGGTTCCCTCACCGCGCTGCCGATCATCGAGACGCAGGCCGGCGACGTGTCCGCGTACATCCCGACCAACGTGATCTCGATCACCGACGGCCAGGTGTTCCTCCAGACCGACCTCTTCAACCAGGGCATCCGCCCCGCCGTCTCCGTCGGTCTCTCCGTCTCGCGCGTCGGTTCCGCCGCCCAGATCAAGGCCTTCAAGCAGGTCGCCGGCAAGGTGAAGGGCGAGCTCGCCAACTACCGCGAACTCGCGGCGTTCGCGCAGTTCGGCTCCGACCTCGACGAGAAGACCAAGGCGATCCTCGACAAGGGCGACCGCTTCGTCGAACTCTTCAAGCAGCCCCCGACCGCCCCGAAGTCCGCTGAGATCCAGTGCGGCATCATCTGGGCGATGCAGAACGGCTTCTTCAACGACATGCCGGTGAAGTCCGTCCAGGCCGCCGCCGCTTCCCTCCAGGCCCACCTCGAGACCGCCAAGCCCGGCATCCTCGCCAAGATCCGCCTCGGCAACAAGATCGAGAAGGACGGCGAAGCCGAGCTGAAGTCCGCCTGCGAGACCTGGCGCCGCAGCTTCAAGGCCTGAGCCTCGGAGCTTCTCTCTTCCTAGCC
>JBILXR010000035.1:0-14627 GCA_044378215.1 Opitutales bacterium | reverse complement strand
GAGCAGGGTGGGGCGCATGGGTAGTAATTATCGCGGGTGTTGGCGGATGGCGGTTGGCGGATAGGAAAGACAGAGGGAGGAATTGAAGATTCCCGCCACCCGCAACCTGAGGCCGCCACCCGCCACCTGGAATTGAAGGGGTAGGTGCAGGTATATTGGTAGCCAGAGGAAGGTATAAGTAAATGAAGGAAAACGAGGCAGGGCTGTTGCGGTTGTCTTAGGCACATTATTCCGCTTTGTTCTGAACGTGCCGTCGCCACTTCCGTTCATCCTCGCCTCCGCTTCGCCGCGTCGCACCGAGCTTCTGCGTGAAGCCGGCTTGCCGCACCGGGTCGTCGTGGCGGCGGTGACTGAACATGAGGATCCATCGACCGACCCCGCGAAGATGGTGCTGCATAACGCCCGCCTGAAGGCTGCGGCGGTCTCCCGTCTCCATCCCGGCGCGCTCGTCCTCGGTTCCGACACCACGGTGGCCCTTGGCGACCAAGCCTTGAACAAGCCGGCCGACCTCACCGAGTCCCGCGCCATGCTGCGCAGTCTTTCCGGTCGCGAGCACACCGTGCACACCGGCGTCTGCCTGCTCTGCCCGGCGTTGGGCATCGATGAGTCGCATGATGTCACGGCGTGGGTCCGTTTCCGGGGGCTCACCGACGAGGATATCACGCGCTACCAGTCGTTGGTGAACACCTTGGACAAGGCCGGCGCCTACGGCATCCAAGAGGGGCGGGAGATCATCATCGACGATTACCAGCGGCCCATCTCGACGATTATGGGACTGCCGGTGGAGTTCGTGAAGGCCCGGCTCGCTTCCCTGGGCGTCCTGGAAAGGATCATCGCGTGAGGTTCTGGCTCCTCTTCGTGTCCGCCCTCGCCGCCGCGCAGACCCCCGTGGTCAGCGGCGACGCCGAACTCACCGGACTCATCGGCGGCAAGCCGTTGGTCATCCGTACGACCAGCCGTCTGGCCGGCGCCATCGACTCCGTGAAGTGGGACGGCGTGGAGTTCATCGACTCGCACGACCATGGCCGCCAGCTGCAGTCGGCGATCAACGCCGACGTCGACGGCGTCTTCCGCGTCGAGTGTTATAACCCGACCGAGGCGGGTTCGGTCGTCGATGCGCTAGGTCCTAGATCGACCAGTCTCCTCGAAGCCCTTTCGGTCAAGGACGGCGTGCTCTCCACCCGGACGCGCATGGCCTACTGGCTGGCGCCGGGACTCAAGTCCCATGGCCACCTCGCGCAGAACACCGAACTCGTTTCGAACCATGTGCTCACGAAGCAGGTACGTATCGGGCGGCCGGGCATGGATCACGTGCTCGATTATAAGGTGACGTTCACGGTGCCGGCCGACCGGCCCCACAAGGTGCTGCAGTTCGAAGCCCTGACGGGCTACATGCCGGCGACTTTCAGTGAAGAGCTTCGCTTTGACGCGAAGAACGGGATGCTGCTGGCGGTACCGCGTCAGAACGGCGAAATCCGCGACCCGATCGTGCTCTCCACGCCTTCGGGCTCCCATGCCATGGGTGTCTTCACTCCGGAACGTCCGCCTGCCGGTCAGCCCTCCGTCGGCTATGGTCGTTTCGAATTCGAGCGCGAGCAGGTCGTGAAGTGGAACTGCGTCTTCCGGGTGCGTCGATCCGAGCCGATCAAGCCCGGCGACTATTCCTTCCAGCTTTATGTCGTGATCGGCACCCGCGAGGACTGCCGCCGCGCGTTGGCCGCCCTCACGCGGGAGTTCGCCGGCCGATAATCAGGCCGACCTACGCTTGAAGTCGTCCGGGTCGTCCCTAACTTCGGGGCGTGCGTCCCGATGATCCCATCGACCTGCGCGCCGCGGCCTTCGCGGCGGTGGCGTCGTTCGGCCTGCACCTCCTCCTGCTCTGGCTCTTGCCGGACACGTTCAGACAGGCCGTCGTGTTGGTCCGTCCGGTGGAGGTCCTGACCGCTCCGGTGAAGATCGACGAAGCCCGCCTGCCGCCCAAACTCCGTTTCGCCGAGACGAACCCGTTGGCCAACCAGGCCGTGCCGAAGACGGCACCGTTCACTTCTTCCCGCAATCAGACCGCGGCCCAGCCGGTGCCCGAGAAGATGCCCTCCAATTCCGCCCTGCCGAAGTCTGCGGGTACTTCTCCGGAGATCCGTGTCGCCCAGGGCAGGCCCCGGTCCATCGACCAATCGCAGGCCCAGCCTACGCCGGCCCCGACGATTTCGATGGCGGGTCCGAAGGCCGCTCCTCCGCCCGGACCTGGCAAGGCCGCCGCCCGTCCCGTCCCGAAGGCGGCGCCGGCGCCCACTCCGGCCGACCCGGAACGGCCCCGCGCTTCGATTCCTTCCGGCACCGCCGGACTCCTGTTGCGCAACTCCGTCGGCGTGAACCGGGCCGGCGCGGTCGCCATCGACGCTCGTTTCAGCCAGTACGGAGACTACACCCAGCGCATGCTCGAGGCCATTCAGTCGAGTTGGTGGAGCATCATCGAACGCTCACAGTTCGAAGGAGTCCAGCGCGGTCGCGTGACCGTGCGCTTCCGCCTGCACCGCGACGGCACGGTCACCGACGCCACGATCCTCAGCAATGAGGTCACCCGCGTGATGTCCCTTGCCTGTAAGGACGCCGTGATGGCCCCCGCGCCTTACGATGCCTGGCGCGCGGATATGGTCGCCTTGTATGGCGAGAGCGATATCGTCACGATCAACTTCTATTACCGCTGATGACGCTCCCGACAGATTGGATCCCCTTCGGACGCGGAGTGCGCGTGGTCGACACCCATCCCTGCGGGCTGATCGCGGTCGCGAAGCCGGACGGTATCCTCTCCCATCCCAACCCCGGCGAGGTCGCGGAGAAGGGCACCATCCTCATCGCCGGCAACTACTCCCTCGAGGAAGAGGCTTTCCACGTGCGTGACGGCCAGGGCGGCATCCGCCGCGTCTACCTGCTCAATCGACTGGATTCGCCGACGAGCGGCGTGCTGCTGCTCTCGCTCGAGGTCGGCGTGGCTGACATCGTGCGTAAGATGTTCGCGCGTTCGCAGGTCTCGAAGCAATACGTGGCCCTCATCCGCGGTCGCGGCCTGCGCACCCCGCGCGGGACCTGGCAGGACCAGCTTTCGAAGTCCAAGGGGCCCGGCGGCGGCGTGCGTTCCGAGACGGGCGCGGGCGCCCCGGCGGTGACGGTCTACCAGTGGCAACGGGCCGCCGGCGGCACGCTCCCGCTTTCCTTGATCCGCCTCGAGCCGCGTACCGGCCGCACGCACCAGCTGCGCGTCCAGACCGCCGCGCACGGCCACCCGATCCTCGGCGACCGCACTTACGGCGACTTCGAATTCAATAAGGCCGTCGGCACGGCCCGCGGTTTCAAGCGGCTCTTCCTGCACGCCGAGACGACGCAGCTTTCGTTCGACTGGCAGGGCGCCAAGGTCGATTTCAAGGCCGTCGCGCCGATGCCCGATGAATTCACGGAAGCCCTGGCCGCCGGGGATGACGAGACGCCGGGCAAGGGTCCGAAGAGCCCGCGTCGCGATGCCGGCACGCCCATCTCGCCCCGTCTCCGCATCCGGCTCTGAGCCTCGTCATGGCGTCATCCTTCCAGCTCATCGAAGTCCGCGGACCTGAACTGGAGCCTTGGATCGATACGTTGGGCGGACTGCGTATCGCGGTCTTCCGTGAGTTTCCTTACCTTTACGAAGGGGATCAGAAGTATGAGCGGGAATACCTCCGCGGCTATCTCGACTGTCCGCGCAGCCTGGTCGTCTTCGCCCGCGACGCCGCGGGGAGGACGGTCGGCGCGACGACGTGCATGCCGATGGCCGACGAGACCGAGGGCTTCCGCGGTCCGTTCGAACGCGCCGGGGTGCCGACCCATGACGTTCTGTATCTGGGCGAGAGCATCGTCCTTCCAGAGTATCGCGGCGGCGGCCTCGGCGGTGAATTTTTCGCGCGAAGAGAAGCCCATGCGTGCCGGCTCGGCCTGCGCACGACGGCCTTCTGCGCCGTCGACCGACCGGCCGATCATCCAGCCCGGCCGGCGGGTCATCGCCCGCTGGACGCCTTCTGGACGCGTCAGGGTTACCGCCGTCGTCCTGAGCTGCAGGCGGTTTTCCCTTGGAAGGAAGTCGGCGAAGAACAGGAATCTCCGAAGACGCTCACCTTCTGGACGAAGACATGGACCGCCTGACCCTCGCCTTGCTGACCTTCGACGTCGGCGTCCCCGCGGCCTCGCCTGAGGCCTTTGCCGACCGCGTCTGCGCGCAGGTGCGCGAAGCCTGGGATGACGGTGCGGATCTGGTGGTGCTGCCGGAATTCCTCTGGATGGGCCTCGAGCCTTTCGTCGCGGGTGAAGACAAGCTCCGCGGCGTCGCGCAGTTCTTCTGGACCGATCTCTGGCCGCGGCTCGCTCCGCGTCTGGCGCAGGCCGACAAGGGCGTCGTCCTCGGCACCGTGCCGTTCCTGGGCGCGGACGGCCGGCTCCGCAACCGGGCGCCGATCTGGGACGGCGTCGCCTTCCGTCATCAGGACAAACTGCATCTCACCCCGTGGGAATCCGCCTTCGTCGGTGGTGACGGCGTCGGCCTGTGGTCTTTCCGCGGCGTCCGTTGCGTGGTGATCATCTGCCTCGACGTCGAGATCCCCGAGCTCGCCTCGCTCCTTCGCGGGCAGGGCGTCGAACTCATGCTCGTGCCCAGCGCGACCGAGACCCTGATGGGCGTCGAACGCGTCGGCCGATGCGCCGATGCCCGGGCCGTGGAGCTCGGCTGCCATGTCGGCGTCTGCCATCTCGTCGGCCGGACCGCCTCCGTGCTCATCGACGAGAACGTCGGCCGCGCCGCGGCCTTCGCGCCCTCGCAGGCCGCTTTCCGCGACGAACCTCGGCACCTCGCTACACCGGTCTGCGCCGACGGCGATCATGCCCTCACCGTCGATATCGGTCTCGCGCTCCTGCGCCGCCATCGCGCGACGCCCGGCGAGACCGACCCTTCGAAACTCAGCGCTCGTGCGCTCCGCCTTCTTTCCTGAACCCATGCACCCGCTCATCCGTCAGTATTACCAGACCTTCAACTCCGGCGACCGCGAAGCGCTCCTCGCGCTCCTGCATCCTGACATCGTCCACGAGATCAACGAAGGCGGTGTCGAGGTCGGCATCCCGGCTTTCCGCGCCTTCCTCGGGCGCATGGATCGTTCTTACCGCGAGCAGGTCGAGGACCTCGTCGTCTTCGCCGGCCCGGACGCCTCCCGCGCCGCCGCCGAGTTCTATATCCGCGGCGAGTATCTCAAGACGGACGAAGGCCTCCCGCCCGCCACCGGTCAGAAGTATCATCTCCGCGTCGGGGCTTTCTTCGAGATCAAGGACGGCAAGGTCGCCCGCGTCTCGAACTACTACAACCTCAGCGCCTGGTTGCGCCTGGTCGGCGCCTGACTCCTTCAACTCACCTCGCTGACGAACGTCTCGAATTTCCCGTTGGGGCCCGGGAGGATCCGCTCCGGGAAGCTGAACACCACTTGGAAGGGGTGGCCGAGGGAAACGGCGAGCGCCCGGGCGATTTCGGCTTGCTGTGCCGCATCGGGTCGTGGCGTGCAGACCAGTTGCAGCTCGACGGCCGCGAGGCTTTTCTGGACGCATTTGAATTGCGTGACGCGCAGGCCTGCCGGAATGACAAAGCTCCGCTCGCCGAGGGACGGGAAACCGGTCCGCCCATCCGGGAGCATGACGCGGTTTCGGCGGCGGCCATGCACATGGCGGATCACCGGCAGGCCTCGCCCGCACGGGCAGGGCGGGCCGAACTCCGCGTAGTCGCCGATGTCATAGCGGATGAGCGGCGTGGCGAAGTTGTGCAGGCTGGTGACGAGCACGCGGCCGGGGACGCCGGTCTCGCATGGCCGGCCGGCCTCGTCGACGATCTCGATGATGACGTTCTCCGCCATGACGTGGAAGTGATCGTGCTCCGGGCATTGCAGCGCGAGGTAGCCCGCCTCCTCGCAGGTATACATGTCGGTCACCTTGCTCCGCCAGACCTCCCGGAGCATCGCGCGCGCTTCGGTCGTCAGCATTTCGCCGTAGGTGCGGATCTCGCCGATGGGTGGGAGCGGCTCGCCCCGTTCCCGGGCGTACGCGGCGAGCGCGACGAGGTTGGAAGGAAGTGAGACCAGATAGTCGGGCCGTTCTTGGCGGAGCCAGGCGAGTTGTGCGTCGAGGCTGCTGACGACGTCGAGTAGCACGCCTGGTCCGGAGGCGAAGAAGGCCGCGACGGAGGCATCCCATCGGGGCAGGCGCGCTCCGTGCGGGGCGTCGGCCTCGCCCGGCTTCATGAGTCTGATCGCGGCGATCTTACCGCGGAAGTCCCGGCCATGCCAGAGGTGGTCGCGCAAAGAACAAGCCTGCCACATCAGCGCCGTCAGATTATCGCGGCCGAATTCGACGGGCCGGCCGGTCGAGCCGGTGGTGCGGGCGAAGACCATCGGGCCATGTTCCCTCGGGTGGCGTTGCGAGACCAGGCCCCGTCCCGCCGCTTGGATTTCTGGCCGCCGTGAAATCGGCAGGGACCGCAGGAAGTCGGCGTCGACTTTGACCGGTCGCCGGACGCCTGCGCCGTTGAAGAGGGCGCGATAATAAGGCGTCGTCTCGTAGGCATGCGCCAGGACCAAGGCAAGTTGGGCCGCTTGTTCCTCCGCCAGTCTCTCGGGCGGCCACCACTCGGAGCGTTCGAATTGGAATTGGAGGGCCAGCATGCGTCCGACCGGCTCGGCCGTGAGGGCGGGGAAGGTCAGCTCGGCCATGGCAGGGTGAGGCATGCCGTTCAGGCCCTGTCGGCGGGCGACGGTCTGGCGGTGGGGGTCAGGCATGGATCAGGCTGACGAACGTCTCGCGTTTGCCGTTGGGTTGGGCGGGGATGTCCGCCGGGAAGGTGAAGGTGATGCGAAAAGGGTGACCTAAGTTTTCTTGGATGCTCTTGGCCAGGCGGGCTTGTTCGTCCCCGTCGAGGGCGCGGCTGGCGACGATCTGCATCTCCACCATTTCTAGGCTATGCTGGACCGCGCGGAAGCGGAAGACCGTGACGCCTTCGGCGGCCTCGGCGATCGCTTTCTCGCCGATGCGCGGATAGCGGCTCTCCCCGTTGGGAAGGATGACGCGGTTGCGGCTGCGACCCAGGATACGCCGGAGCACCGGGAGTCCGCGCCCGCAGGGGCAGGGCTCGCCCAGTTCGGCGTAGTCTCCCAGGTCCATGCGGATGAGCGGTGAAGCGAAATTGTGCAGGCTGGTGATGACCACGCGACCGGGCGTACCGGGCGGACAGGGATTGTCCTGTTCATCGAGGATCTCCAGCTTCACGTTCTCCGATTGCACGTGATAGTTGCCGTGCTCCGGACATTCCAGGGCAAGGTAGCCAGCTTCTTCGCAGCTGTAGAGGTCGACGACCTTGCCGCAAAAGGCTTCGGCGATGGTCGCCCGCGCCTCGGGGGTGAGCATCTCACCGACGCTGCGCAGCCGGCCGATGCGGGGCAGGGTGCGCCCGGTGCGGCGGGCATGTTCGGCGAGGGCGAGGAAGTTCGAGGGGAAGGTGGTCAGCCGTTGCGGGCGCTCGCGTTCCAGCCAGTCGAGCTGCTCATCGAGGCTGGCGGCGACGTTCAGCATCACGGCGGGACCCGTGGGGAAGACCACGGCGATGGAATTGTTCCAGTGCGGACTCGCGATGCCGTGCGGCGCCTCGGCCTGGCCGACCGGAGCGTAGCGGAGGGCGCCGATCTTGGGCAGCGTATCTTCATCGTGCCAGACCAGGTCCCGCAGGGTGAAGGCCCGCCAGTAGGTCATCGTCACGTCGTTCCGCGCGAAGCGGAGGGGCTGGCCGGTGGAGCCGGAGGTCGTGGCGGCGACGACCTTGCCATGCGCCGCGGGGGGGCGCGTCGAGAAAAGGGCCTCTCCGGCCTTCTGCAGTTCACGCCGACGCGACACCGGCACACGGAGCCAGGCGGCCGCGTCCAAGCTCACCGTATCGCCTAATCCCGCCTGGGTGAATCGCTCGCGGTAATAGGGGGACGTCGCACGGGCGTGTTCGACCAGCACCCGGAGGGTCTTGAGCTGAGCCGCCTCCAGCTCCGCCGCGGTCCACCATTGCGTGCGATCGAGCTGGAATTGGAGGGCGAGCTGTTGGTCGCCGTGCGCCGAGGGAATCGCCGGGAGCCGCGTCGTCGGCAGGAGGGTGCGAGGTGACGGGAGCGGCATGTGGCTGAGGTGAATTTGTGGCGGCGGCGGCGGCCAAGTCAACGCCCCGTCCTTTCTCTGGTCTGCATCGCCGTGATGGTGGTTTCGTCGCCCGCGCACCCGGGCATTGACACTCCGGGCTGATGATGGAACTTGGACCTATGGGCACCAAGATGCGCCTCGCCAAGGAGACCGACCTTCCGGCAATCCTCAAGGTGGAGGAAAGCTGGCCCGTCGCCGGCCGTGCCGGCGCCGATAAGTTCCTCGCCCGCCTGCGTAACTTCGGGCGCGGCTTCTTCGTGGCGGTGATCGAGCTTCCCGAAGGAGGCGAGCGGATCATCGGCACGATCGCCTCGATGCCCCTTTCGTACGAGCCGACCCGTCCGCATGCGTTCACGAATTGGGACGCGGTCACGCATGAGGGTTATCTCGGACACTGCCGGCTCGAAGGATGCAACGCGCTCTATATCGTCTCCGGGGTGATCGACACGGAGTATCGCAGCCTCAACGTCTTCCCGATGGGCGTGCTCGCCGTCGCGTCCTTGGCCCGGGAGCTTGGATTGTCCTACGTCCTGGCCGGCGCCGTCCTGCCCGGGTACCGTCGGTTTTGCGAGGAACAGGGCGAAATCGCACCCTTCGACTACTGTCGGCGTCGACGCGGTGAACGGCTCGTCGATCCGCTGCTGGCGCTCTACGAGGGCATCGGCTTCGAGGTGCCTGACGCGGCTCACGTCCTACGCGACTATTATCCGGATGACGCCAGCCGTAACCATGCGGCGCTCGTGCGTCGCGACCTCAGGGTGAGCCCCCTGCCTCCGGCGGGAGATCGACCAGGCTGATGAATTCCTCGAACTTCCCGCGGGGACCTCGTTCGATCGTCTCGTGGAAGGTGTAGCAGACTTCGAAGGGGTGACCCAGGTTTTCGCGCATCTTGGCCGCGACCCTTTTTTCCTCCTCCGGCGTGAACGTGCGGTCGGCGACCAGCTTGACTTCGATGCGTCGGAGGTCGTGCTGCACGCATTGGAATTCGCGAACCTTGACGCCCGTCATCCGCAGGATCTGCCCATGCTCGCCGAGGTAAGGAAACACGCTTTCCCCGGACGGCAGTCGCAGTCGGTTCCGGCGTCGGCCTTGGATCTGCCGTAGTACGGGCAAGCCTCGGCCGCAGGCGCAGGGTCCGCCGAATTCAGCATAGTCGCCGATCTCATAGCGGAGCAGCGGCGTGGCGAAGTTATTGAGGCTTGAGATGAGCACCCGCCCTGATTTTCCGGGCGGGCAGGGGCCGCCGTCATCGTCCACGATCTCGAGCCGTACGTTTTCGGACTGCACGTGGTAATGGTCGGAGCCCGGACACTGCAGGGCTAGGTAGCCGGCTTCTTCGCAGGTGTAGATGTCGGCCAGAGGGGCCTGCCAGGCTTCGGTGAGGAAGCGCCTCGTCTCGGGGGAGACCGTCTCGCCGATGGTGCGCAGGGAGCGGACGGCCGGGAGTACCTCGTCTTGGCGTTGGGCGTACTCGGCCAGTGCTTTGAGGTTGGAAGCAAAGGAGGCTAGATAAGCCGGCTTTTCCTTCCTCAGCCAGGCGAGCTGTTCGGGAAGCGTCGCCACCACGTTGAGGATGGAGAAAGGTCCGCCCGGGAAGTGGCCGGCGATCGGCGGACCCCAGTTGGCGGCGGTCCGGCCCTCGGGCGCTTCCGCCTCGCCGCGGGGGAGCCAGCGAATCGCCGAAAGCTTGGCGCTCAGGTCACGCTTCTGCCAGAGGTGGTCGCGCAAGGCGAACGCCTGCCAGAAGACGTTGGTCGCGCCGGTGCGGGCGAAACGTACGGCCCTCCCGGTCGAACCAGAGGTGGTGCCGAAGGAAACCGACCCATGCTCCTGCGGGGGTCGCGTGCTCGGCCAGGCGTCGCCCGCCGCCTGTAGTTTCGCCCGCGTGACGATCGGCAACTTCGACCAGTCTTCTTCCGTCAGCTCCGCGGGGGGCGGCTCGCCAAGGCAGGCGTAGTGTTGCCGGTAGAAGGGGCTCGTGGCGAAGGCGTGACGGACGACCAGCCCAAGCTGGCGAAGCTGTTCGGCGCGCAGTCGTTCCGCCGGCCACCACTGCGATTGTTCCAGTTGGAACTGCAGGGCGAGCTGCAGCGAGGTCGCGGCCGGCGGCAGGGCAGGGAAGGCGCAGCCGGGGACGCCGGAGAAGGGGCTGGGCAGGCTCATTCCCAGCTGATTTCCAGTTCAAGTTCGTCCAAGCTCCGCAACGAGGAGTGCGTCCGCCAGACATGGCGCGCCGGCGAGAGTTCTCGGACCAGCGGGAGGAATGTCTCCAAGGCGGCCCGCCCTTCAAGCCGGGCGAGCATCGAACCCATGCAGAAGTGCCGGCCGACGCCGAAGGCGAGATGACGGTTCTTGGGTCGGGTCAGGTCGAACTCGTCCGGAGACGGGAAGACCGCAGGGTCGCGGTTGGCCGCGCCGATCATGGCGGTCATCAGCGTGCCGGCCTTGATCTGGTAGTCTCCGAAGGTCGCCGGAGCATGGGTCCAACGGCTCATCTTCTGGACCGGCGAGTCGAAGCGCAGCATTTCTTCGACGGCATCGGGAACAAGCTCGGGCTTCGCCTTCAGTTGCGCCAGCAGGTCCGGCCGTCTCGCCAGGGTGAGCAGTCCGCAGGCGACGAGGTTCTTCGTGGTCTCATGTCCGGACATGAGCATGAAGACCAGTCCGGCCACCAGTTCGGCCGGCGTGAGCGCGAGCCCGGGGTCGTCGACGAGCATGCGGATGAGGGTGTGTTCAGGCAAAGTCCGCGCGCTGCGCACCAAGCCCGTGAAATAATCCGTGAGCGCGGCCGCGACCTCGCTGCCATGGGCGAAGCCGGCTTCGTCGGCTCGATCCAGCGACCTGGCCAGGTCGGCGGACCAGACATAGAATTGGCGTAGGTCGACTTCGGGGATGCCGACCAGCTCGGCGATCACCATGATCGGCAACGGGAAGGCGAAGCCGCGTAGGAGCTCCGTACGAGATTGGCGCGGCAGGTCCGCCAGTAATTCCCTGCAGCGCAAGCGGATGAATGGCTCGGCCCGGGCGATGTTCTTGGCCGTGAATGGCTCGGAGAAGGCCTTGCGCACCACTCCGTGCCTGGGCGGATCCATGAAGATCACCCATTTCTCGATCATGGCCTCCAGCGGGAGTGGGTTGGGCTTGCGCGGTCCGAAGGGGCAGCCGCCGCCCGGGGCGTTGCGCTTGAATTGGTCATCCCCGAGCAAGGACGCGCAGTCGGCGTGGCGGGTCAGGTAGACGACGCCGTCGGGCGTGCGAAAGACCGGCGTATCCGTCAGGAACTCCCGGTAGCGCACATACAGGTCCTCTTGGAAGTCCTGCGTCGAAAAAGCCGGGGAAAGGTCGTGAGGGAGTCGCTTCATCGGGTCCGAATGAGACCTAAGTCATCCTTTCATCAGGCGAAAGGATAAAGGCGCGACGGAGCCCGCCCTCCTTACTTCATCATCGCCAGGCCGCGGATGGCGAACGCCAGGCCGAGGGCGATGAGCAGGAAGGACGACACGTAAGGCGCTCGGGCGGCGATGCGGCTGAACCAGCCGGACTTCTCGGCGAGCTTCTTGAAGCCCCAGGAAGCGAGCACGCCGACGGAGATCATCGTCAGCGCGAGACCCAGGCTGAAGGCCGCCACGATGCCGAAGCCTAAGGAGAATTCCTTGAGCTGGAGACAGATGATGAGGATCGAGACCGCGGCCGGGCAGGGCATGAGTCCGCCGGTGAGCCCGAAGATCACGATCTGACCGGTCGTGACGTGACGGCCGGCGAAACGCTTCTCGATCTCCGCCGCATGGGCGCGGGCGTGGGCGTCTTCCGCGTCGAGGTCGTCATGGGCGTGGTCGTGGCCGTGCGCATGGTCACTTTCGCCGTGGTGGTAATGATGATGATGCCCGTGCTCTTCGCGCAGACGCATGATCGTCCAGACCGCCATGCCGACGACGATCAGACCGCTGATGAGCAGGAAGTAGGGTTCGGTCTGTTCGACGTTCCAATGGGAGCCGTAGTTCAGCGCCAGACCGGCGAGGATCCAGATGATGAGCGTGTGCGAGAGGGCGGCGCAGAAGCCGAGCAGGGCGGCCTGCCAGGCGGTGCCCCGGATCGCGATGATGAAGGCCGCCATCATCGTCTTGGAGTGGCCGGGCTCTAGGCCGTGCAGGGCGCCGAGGAGGATGGCGACGGGGATGTAAAGCCAGGCGTGGGCGGTGCCCTGTTGCAGCAGCTGGGAGAAGTCCATGTCCCGACCTTATCCTTTCAGGTCGGGCTGTCGACCCCGGGGATAGGCTTGCGGCAGGGCGGGGCCTTTTGCTTGCTACAGACCTCATGAAGACGGTCACCCTCGGCCAGAGCCCGCTCACCTCCAGTCGCCTCGCCTATGGCTGCTGGCGCATCGCGACCAAGGGCGACGCCGCCTCGGATTACGCGACGGCCAAGGCAGCGGTCTTCGCGGCGGTCGATGCGGGTTACACGCTCTTCGACCACGCCGACATCTATTGCGACGGCGAAGCCGAGCGCGTCTTCGGCCGCATCCTCAAGGAGAACCCCGGCCTGCGCGCCAAGATGACGATCGCGACCAAGGGCGGCATCCGTTTCAAGAACCGCCCCGTCGGCGCCCCGGTACGCTATGATTTCTCCCGCGCCCATCTGCTCGCCCAGTGCGAACTCTCGCTCAAGCAGCTCGGCGTCGAGACCATCGACCTGCTGCATCTCCATCGTCCGGATTACCTCATGGATGCGGCCGAGGTCGCCGGTGTCTTCACGGAACTTCGCCGGTCCGGTAAGGTCCGCGAGTTCGGCGTCAGTAATTTCAGCCCCTCGCAGTTCTCGCTCCTGCAGAACGCGCTGTCCTTCCCGCTGGTGACGAATCAGGTCGAGGTCAGCCTCCTGCAGCTCTCCGCCCTGCACGACGGCACGCTCGACCAATGCCAGGAGAAGAAGGTCACCCCGCTGGCTTGGAGTCCGCTCGGCGCCGGCCTGCTGGGTTCAGGCGGCGTGGATCTCCTGCCGGGGCAGCGTCACTATGACCCGACCGCCGTGTTGGCCGTCCTCGACCGTATCGCCAAGGAGCGCGTCGTCGTCCGCGAACTCGTCGCGCTGGCTTGGATCCTGAAGCACCCGGCTAGGATCGTCCCCATCATCGGCACCACCCAGCCTGAGCAGATCAAGCAGCTGGCCGCCGCGGCGGACCTCGAACTGACCCGCGAAGAGTGGTATCACCTCGTCACCGCGGCCCGTGGCGCGGAGATGCCTTGATTCGAGGGCAGGAGGGCCGGAGGGCCCGTGGAAACGAGGATTGGCGGATTACTTCTTCGCTCTGGCGTAGGCCTTGCCGGTCGGCGTGAGTTCGTCTTGTTCGGTGAAGAGGGCGGAGGTGCCGATGCCCGAGTCGTGCCATGCGTAACGCTGCACCCACGGGGTCTTCTCCATGAAGCGCGTCGAGGCCGCGATGAAGGCGTCGACCTGGGCCTGCGAGTATTTGCCTGGTGCCGCGGCTGAGTCCGCGGCGGTCTGCGGGGCGAATTCCGTGACCCAGATCGGCTTCCCGAAATGGGCGTGGATCTGTTCGAGGTCTTTGATGAAGCGGGCGGCGTCGGCTCCTTTGTACCAGTGCACGGCGATAGCGTCGACCTTGGCTCCCGCCTTGAGGAAGCCATTGAGCCAATCCTTCGTGACGGGGTTTCCGGCCAGGGCTGGAGAGACGATGAAGCCCGCCTTGGCGGAGAGGGCCGGCCACTTGGCCAAAGCGTCCTCGACGCTGAGGTTCGCCTGCTTGGGGTGGTCGGGTTCGTTGAAGCCGAGGAGGAAGGGGACGGCCTGTTCCGGCGCGGCGCGCCGGCCGGAGAAGATCATCGGGACGAAGCGGGCGTCGGTCGTCAGTTTGGTCTGGTCTCCCCAGTTGTAGTACCAGCCCACTTTGAGCAGCTCGAGGTGGCGGGCGGCCTTGCCTTTGCGTTCAGGTAGGCCGACGCCTTTCTTGGCTGGCGCTTCTTGCTGCCGGTCGGAGGTCTCGGCCGCGGTGAGGAGGCCGCCGAGACAGCTGATGAGCGCAAACGAGAGGAGGCGAAGCATGGGCATATCTGCATTAAGCAGGAGGTCGGTCCGCACGCAAACCTCGGCTGACGGCATCTTCGCCGGGATTGCCACGGCGGCGGGAGGTGTTATCAGACTCACATGAATCCTACCCCTGGTTCGTATCTCCGTCGTTTCTGGCCTTTGTTCGTGGCGGCCGCGCTTGGCGCCCAGACCGCGCAGGTCCTCGAGACGAGGACCATCACCTCGCCGGAAGAGCCTTATGCGGGCTGGTCGACGCTCGCGCGTCGCGCCAACGGCGAACTCTGGGTCACGTGGTCGGGCGGTCGCGACGGCCATATCTGTCCGCTCGGGCAGGTGAGAGCGATGACCTC
>JBILXR010000174.1:0-4040 GCA_044378215.1 Opitutales bacterium | reverse complement strand
CACGTCATCGGCGACATCACCGCCGTGCCCGGCTTCGTCCGGTCGCCGCTCGAGGACGTGATCGAATCGAGCAAGGACAACACCGCCTTCAACCTGGTCGTCGCGCTCAACTACGGCGCGCGCCAGGAGATCGTCGCCGCCGCGCGTGCGCTTGCCGCCGACGTCGCCGCCGGCAAGCTGCAAGCCGAGTCCGTCGACTGGGCCGCCGTCGAAGCGCGCCTCCAGACCGCCGGCCTACCCGACCCGGACCTCATCATCCGCACCTCCGGCGAGTTCCGGCTCAGTAACTTCCTGCTCCTGCAGTCCGCCTACGCCGAGATCGTCTTCGCCTCCGTCTTCTGGCCCGACTTCGACAAGGCGCAGCTGCATCTCGCCCTCGCCGAGTACGCCAAGCGCGAACGTCGGTTCGGCAAGACCGGCGCCCAGGTCCAGCCCCCGGCCCAAGCATGAAAGACCGCGCCCTCAGCACCATCGGCCTGTGGGTCGTCGTCGGACTCGTCATCTGGGTCGGCAACCTCTTTTCGTTCGCCGAGAAAGCCTCCTTCGGGTTGCTCGCGCTGGTCATCTGCGCCGCCCAATATGAGTTCTACCAGCTGGCTCGGTCCATCCCCGGCGTCGGCCGTCCCAGCGTCTCCGGCATCGTCGCGGGCTTCGCCTTGCTCTTCGGGCTCTTCTTTCTCGCCGCCGAAGAAGCCCGGGCGAACTACCTGCTGACCGGCGCCGCCCTGCTCGTGGGCCTGCATCTCCTCTCGCTGCTCCGCCACCCCGGCGAAGTGCCGTCGCTGCTGCGCCGCTTCCCGACGCTCTACGGCTTCGCCTACCTGCCGTTCATGCTCTCCTCGCTCATCGCCATCGCGCGCATGAAGGAAGGCCAGTTGCTCACCACCCAGTCCGTCGGCCTCTATTACGTCGTCTGGGTCTTCGTCGCCACGAAGTTCACCGACGTCGGCGGCCTCCTCTTCGGCGTCCCGTTCGGCAAGCACAAGATCGCCCCGAACATCAGTCCCGCCAAGAGCTGGGAAGGTTGCGCGGGCGGAGTCGCCTGCTCCGCGCTGGTCTCAGGTCTCTACGCGTGGCTCCTGCGCGATGCCGTCGGCGTCAGCTTCATGGTACCCTGGAAGGCGGCCGTCATGGCCCTGCCGATCGCGGCGCTGAGCATCCCCTCCGACCTCGTGGAGTCCGTCTTCAAGCGGCTCGCGGGCGCCAAGGATTCCGGCGCGACCATTCCCGGCATCGGCGGCGCGCTCGACCTGATCGACAGCATGGTGCTCACTTCGCCCGCCGCGCTGGTCCTGCTGTCCTACTTCCTCGAGTGGGCCAAGCGCGGCTGATGACCGCCTCCGCGCCAGCCCTCCACGTCCTGACGGGACCGACCGCCGTCGGCAAGACGGAGACCGCCCTGCGGTGGGCGGAACAGCACGACGCCGAGATCATCTCGTGCGACTCGGTCTGCGTGTATCGCGGCATGGACATCGGTTCGGCCAAGCCGACCGCCGAGGAACGACGTCGGGTCCGCCACCATGGGCTCGACCTCGTCGACCCGAGCGAACGCTACTCCGTCTCGCAATACGTCGACATGGCCCGCGCGGCCATCGCCGGCGCGCACGCCCGCGGCAAGCGCGTCCTGGTGACGGGCGGCAGCGGTTTCTATCTGGCGGCTTTCTTCGGGCCCGTGACCGACGAGTTGGAAATTCCGTCGGCGATCACCGAGGAAGTGCGCACGCTCCACCGCCAAGGACTCGCCGCGCTCTTGCTGCGACTCCGCGAACTCGAAGGGCCGAAGCTACCCGACTGGCTCGATCTCCAGAATCCCATCCGGGTCGCCAAAGCCTTGGAACGTCGCCTCGCCTCGGGGCGCAGCCTCGATTCCCTGCGCGATGAGTTCCTGACGCGCCGGGGTCCCTTCGCCGACCACCCGGTCACGTTTGAACTGCTTGAGCGGCCAGATGCGGAAATCAAAGCTCGGATCGCCGCGCGGACGGAGCTCATGCTGGCGCAGGGTATCATCGGAGAATCGGAGCGCCTTCTAGCCCTGGGACTCGACCCCGAGCTGACTTCCTCCCGGGCCGTGGGCTATCGGGCCGTCATGGACTGGCTGGAGGGCGGGAAACGGGTCGCCCGCTCCGGACTCGCCGAGCGGATCAACTTGGACACCTGGGCCTTGGTCCGGAAGCAGCGGAAGTGGTTCCGGCGTTTGGGGTTGGCCAAAGAGGTCGAATAAGAGCGATTTGGGGGATTTCAGGTCACCAAACGAGCGAGCCAAATCAAAAAGGGCACTTTTACGCCCTTTTACCGCCTCCGTCCTTGCCACCCCACGTTTTTTGACCAATTTCCCCACCGAACCCCCCACCTACCCTACCCATGCCCCTGAAACTCGGCCAGCCTCTCCCTGAAATCACTCTCAAGCAGAAGACCGACGCCGGCCTGGTCGACGTCAACCTCCGCCGCAACGTCGGCAAGGGCAAGACCGTCATCCTTTTCGTGCCCCTCGCCTTCACCGGCGTCTGCACCGACGAACTCTGCAAGGTCACCGGCCTCCTCGACGAGTACAAGAAGCTCGGAGCGGACGTCATCGCCATCTCGGTCGACTCCCCCTTCGCTCAGGAAGCATGGGCCAAGCAGGCCGGCATCGGCCTCACCCTCGTCTCGGACTTCAACCGCGTCGCCCTCAAGGCCTTCAAGGTCAAGGACACCCGCGTGATCCCCGAGAAGACCGGCCTCCTCAACGTGGCCAAGCGCTCGGTCTTCGTGGCCGACAAGGCCGGCAACGTGATCCACTCCGAAGTGAAGCGCGACCCGTCCTCGATGCCGAACTTCGCCAAGATCAAGAAGGCCGTCGAAGCCTGAGCGTCAGCTAGGCTTATTTGAAGGCGGTCGGGCTTGCCCCGACCGCCTTCTTTGCTTTTGGCTACTGCCCCGGACGGCCGCGTCCGGACCCATCCTTTCATACCCAAACATACCATGGCCCTCAAAGACCCCTTCAAAGCCCTCCGCCCCTTCTCCGCCGGCGGCAAGTCCGGGCAGATCTACTCCGTGCCCGCGCTCGAGCAGGCCGGCCTCGGCAAGGTCTCGCGCCTGCCGGTCTCCATCCGTCTCGTCCTCGAATCCGTGCTGCGTAACTGCGACGGCGTCGCGGTCACCGAGAACGACGTGAAGACCCTCGCCGCGTGGAGCGCCGCGAAGCCCGTCGACACCGAGATCCCGTTCGTCGTCGCGCGCATCGTGCTGCAGGACTTCACCGGCGTGCCGCTCCTCGTCGACCTCGCCGCCATGCGCGAAGCCGTCGCCAAGCTCGGCAAGGATTCCGCCGTCATCGAACCGCTCGTCCCCGTCGACCTCGTCGTCGACCACTCCGTGCAGGTCGACAAGGCCGGCACCGCCTCCTCCTTCCTCGACAACCTGCGCCAGGAATTCGGCCGCAACACCGAGCGCTACGAATTCCTCAAGTGGGGCATGCAGGCGTTCAAGACCTTCGGCGTCGTCCCGCCGGCCATCGGCATCGTCCACCAGGTCAACCTGGAGTACCTCGCCAAGCTGGTCTTCCAGAAGGACGGCGTGTTCTACCCGGACACCCTCGTCGGCACCGACTCCCACACCACGATGATCAATGGTATCGGCGTCGTCGGCTGGGGCGTGGGCGGAATCGAAGCCGAAGCGGGCATGCTCGGCCAGCCGGTCTACTTCCAGACGCCTGAGGTCATCGGCGTCAACCTCACCGGCCGCCTCCGCGAAGGCGTCACCGCGACCGACCTCACCCTCCGCCTCACCGAGATCCTCCGCAAGGCCAAGGTCGTCGGCAAGTTCGTCGAGTTCTACGGCGAAGGCACCGAGGCCCTCTCGCTCGCCGACCGCGCCACGATCGCCAACATGGCCCCGGAATACGGCGCCACGATGGGCTTCTTCCCGGTCGACGACAAGTCCCTCGACTACCTCCGCCAGACCGGCCGCGACGAGTCCCACATCGAACTGGTGAAGGAATACTACAAGGCCCAGGGCCTCTACGGCATCCCGAAGGCCGGCAGCATCGACTACACCCAGAC
>JBILXR010000173.1:0-4064 GCA_044378215.1 Opitutales bacterium | reverse complement strand
GCAGGCGTCATGCTCAAACTGGGGGTCGTAAAGACCCTGTTTTTCGGGAAGTCCGGGATTCTTCATTTCTGGTGTGGGCAAAAGTGGTCGGATGGGCTGGCGGCTGAGCCGCCGGGTGCCTTGGCGGAGACCGCAAGACGTCTAAATCTAGTGGGCAATAATCCCCCTCTGTCAAAGGCAACTTGTGGATTGGTCCGAGGGGGGCGGAGCCGGGTTTTCGTGCCAAGTTCCCGAGCCGACAAACGCTCGGCTGCTTTTGGTTATTTTTGTTAGGAAAAAGCCCAAAGTGCGACACGCCGACCGTCGCTGCGCGCGCTGTCCGCCAAGGCCCGCCCGCCTGCGTCTCCCTTGACTTTGCCGCCCGCCCGCCCGACTACCCAAGCCATGAAAGCCGACAACGACCTTTACCGACAGTTGCGCGAGTTGCCGGCCGCCCAGCTCTGGACCGTCGAGGTCCCGAAGTTCGACCAGCTCGGCCCGAAGGGGCGTAACCAGCAGGTCGCCCTGGTCCGGGCCGTAGGCGTGGTCTTCTCGACCTCCCGTAATCCGGAGATGAAGGCCGCGGTGAAGGCCTGGATGATCGGCCTCCTGCAGGACCCTTCGGAGAAGATCCGCCGCTACGCCACCGCCGCCATCCCGAAGCTCGGGGGCGACGAAGAATCGGAGCGCAAGCTGATCGATATCCTTAAGACCACCGACGTCGACCGCGAGAAGAAGAAGGTCGCTTCGGCCCTCGAGAAAATCGGCGGCGCGGCGACCCTCAAGGCGGTCGCGGGTTCGGGCGAGAAACTCATCGACGAACAGAAGGTCCGCGCGAGCGTGGCCCGACAGGGTGGCCCGAGCAACGTGCGCCTTGATGCGGTCGTGCCGAAGCACCCCGGCCTGCGCCTGCACCTGCGCTGCCGCAAGGGCCTTGAATCGATCGTGGCCGACGAAGTGCGCGAAGACGAAAGCCGCGGCGGCAAGTTCCGCGTGGTCGAAGTCCGCGGCTGCTTCGTGGTGGTCGAGCCGAAGGACGCCTTCACGCTCGCCGAACTTTATCAGCTGCGCTGCTTCGATACGGCGGCCTTCTTCCTGGCGTTCATCCGTCAACCGGGTTCGGCCGAAGCGCTCGAGGTGCTCGCCAAGGCCATCGCTTCGCCGCTCACCGAGAAGCTTATGTTGGCCCTCACGCAGGGCGCGGCCCGCTATCGTCTGAGCATGGTCTCCGAGGGCAATCACGACGCCGCCGTCGCCAAGGTCGCCAAGAACGCCTTCGAACTGAATCCGCGCATACTGAATGACGCCCGCGAATCCCCGTGGTCCGTCGACGTGCACTTCGACGAGCGCAGCGCGCTGGTCGAACTCCGTCCGCGCATCTCGCCTAACCCGCGTCTCTATTATCGCACCGACGCCGTCAACGCCGCCTCGCACCCGCCGCTGGCGGCCTGCCTGGTCCGTGTGGCCGGACGTCAGGACAAGGAGATCGTCTGGGATCCTTTCTGCGGTTCCGGCCTGGAGCTCATCGAATCGGCCTTGGCCGGCGGGGTGGGGCAGGTGGTCGGCACGGACATCGATCCGGCCGCGATCGCGATCGCCGAGGCCAACTTCAAGGCCGCCAAACTGCCGGGCACCAAGGCCGCTTTCCATACGTGCGACTTCCGCGACATCATCCGCATCCCGGAACTCGACCGCGGCAAGGTCTCGCTGGTCATCTCGAATCCGCCGCTCGGCCGTCGTGTGCGCGTGCCGAACATGCACGGGCTCTTCACCGACCTCTTCAAGATCGCTTCGGAAGTCCTGCGTCCCAACGGTCGCCTGGTCTTCGTGAACCCGCTGCGCCTCTCGTCCGTCGATCCGACCCTGCGTCTGGAATCCAGCCGCACCGTCGACCTCGGCGGCTACGATTGTCGTCTCGAAGTTTATCGGAAGCGCTGAGCGGCCATGAGGACGACCCTGCGCGCCAGCCTGTTCGTCCTCGTCGCTTTCCTCTGCGGGTGCTCCGAGCCCAAGCCGGAGGTCGTCCAGGCGGAGGCGCATCTGGCGTCGATCCGCGCTGCGGGTCTCGTATCCGATGGTTTGACGTCAGTGGAGGTCGGCGAGGTCCGTCGCATCCGTCCTGAGCCGACGCGATGGCAGCGGCAGGGACGTCCGTTCTGGTGGGCCGAACTGCGATGCTCCGAAGGGTCGGCGGGTTACTTGGCTTGGACGGATGACGGCCGGCTCATCGACTTCAGCGTCGAAGGACTTCGTGACGCGACTACGCCGCAGGCGTTAGCCTTGGCCGGTGTGCCGCCCATCCAGCAGTTTCCGCTGAAGGCGCCGGACGGTTCGGCCGTAGCCTCCGGTTGTGTGCCGACGGCGGGCGCCAGCCTGATCGCCTTCTGGTCGGCCCGTCCTGATACCATGGCCTGGGGCGGGGTAGGGGAGCAGGACTTGGTCCGTCGCTTGCGTGGCCGGATGCGCATGGGCGTCATCCCGGATCTCGAGGGTTATACGGAC
Organism: Opitutales bacterium; assembly: GCA_044378215.1. Lineage (GTDB taxonomy): Bacteria > Verrucomicrobiota > Verrucomicrobiia > Opitutales > UBA953 > UBA953. Next base: position 1,583 of record JBILXR010000173.1, on the reverse strand, counting down.
GGCAAGATGTCCCTCGCGGGCGCCTTTCCGGACGAGCTCGCCGAAGCCCTGCAGGTGGATGCGGATGCGCGGGGTGTCGACGTCGACGTCGCGCTTTCGGGCTATGACCGCCGCCTCTTAGGCGCCGAACTTTCCGCCGGCCGACCCGTGCTGGTCTCCTGTATGGTGCTCCTGCCGCGTAAGCCTGAGCTCAGCTGGGGCCATCAGGTCGTCGGGGTCGGTCGCGCTGAGATCGGCGGCGCCCATTACGTCGGCGTCATCGACAACTTCTTCACGCCACGGATTCCCGGCAGCATCCGCTGGATCGCGGAGGACCGCATCGCTCAGCTCGTACTCGTGCGGCCGAGGCGCTGAGGAGCTTTACTTGGCCTCGGCGCGGACCCTCGTGTTCCACGCTTCCCAGCGCGCGGCAAGTTCCTCGAGCTTGGCTGGTTCGCTCGTCGCGAGGTCCTTCATCTCGCCGACGTCGGCTTCGAGGTCGAAGAGATGCTGAGCGCCTTGCTGATCGCGGACGTATTTCCATTTGCCGGAGCGGACGGCGGCCTGCTTGGCGATGGCGAAGAAGAGGTTCTCGTGAGGGGCCGCCGGAGTCGGCGTGCCGAGGAACGGCGTCAGGTCGATGCCATCGAGACCTGCGGGCGCCGGGATGGCGGCGGAGGCGAGGCAGGTCGGCAGAATATCGAGTGAGCTGACCGGGTGGGTGAAGGCGCGGCCGGCGGGCCACTTGGCAGGATAGCGGGCGAGGAAGGGCACACGGATGCCGCCTTCGAAGAGGTTCCACTTATAGTCCCGCAGGGGAGTGTTCTCGCTGCGGACTTCCGGGTGGCCGCCGTTGTCGGCGAAGAAGAACACCAGCGTGTCTTGTTCCAGTCCGGCCGCCTTCAGGCTGTCGAGGATGCGTCCGACGGCTTCGTCCAGCGCCACGATGGTGGCGACCGTGTCGGCCCGGGCGGAGTCGCCGGGGAATTGCGCGGCATAGCGGGCCGCTTCGCCCGGCCGGGCCGTGAAGACTTTCGGAATATCAACCACTTTGCCGGCGGCCTGGCCTGCTTCCAGGTCCTTCAGATGAACCATTGCGTCCTTCGTGGTACGGAGGATGTGCGGGGCGTTGAAGGTCACCGTCAGGGCGAAAGGCCGATCGGCATGACGTCGGATGAAGCTCTCCGCCTCACGCGCGAAGAGATCCGTGCTGTATTCCGTGAACTGCTCGACCTTGCCATCGCGCATCAGCTTAGGCCGGAAGAAGTCGATGAACGGGCTGGAGGTGGCCGACACCAACGATTCGTCGAAGCAGCCACGTTCATGAGGCATCGGGCCGGCGCTGTGCCACTTCCCGATGATGCCCGTACGGTAGCCGGCAGACTTCAGCAGGCCCGGGAGGAGCGGAATGTCCGTCGGGATGCCGTCGCGGTTACCGTTGAAGCCGAAGCGCTGTTGGTAACGACCGCTCAGGAAACCGGCCCGGGAGGGACCGCAGAGCGGGGCGGTGACGTAGCCCGAGGTGAACTTGACGCCCTCCTTGGCGAGGCGGTCGATGTTCGGCGTTTTCACCACGTCGCGGAAGAGGCAGCTCACGTCGCCGC
>JBILXR010000034.1:0-14890 GCA_044378215.1 Opitutales bacterium | reverse complement strand
CCTGACCGTCACCGCCGATCCTAAGGCCGCGAAGAACGCCAGACCCTTCCTCGCCAAGACCGGCCTCGCGCTCAACGGCCCGGTTACCGCCCTCATCACCGCCGAAGCCAAGGTCGCCTCGGCCTGCTCGCTCAGCTGGCGCACCAAGGAACAGCCCGACTTCCTCCCTGCGAACATCGTCCGCTTCACCTTGCCCGCCGGCAGATCGGAGCAGAGCATCGCCTTGCCGATCGATGGTCAGGCCATCCACGTCCGCTTGAACTTAGGCGACCAGGCCGAAGGCCTGCGCCTGCGCTCGATCGAATTACGCCCCGCCAAGGGAACTTCGGACCGAAGCGATTTCGGCGCGGTCGGACGCTGAACCAAAGTCCGTCGATAAGCACATTTGGCTGTCCACTCCCTTCGCCGAGGGTAGTTTCGAGCTACCCCATGAACGCGCGCGCCCTCCTCGCCTGCCTGCTCGCCCTGTCGCCCCTCGTCGCCGCTGAGCGCCCGAATATCCTGCTCATCGTCGCCGACGACCTTGGCTGGTCGGACGTCGGCTGGCACGGCGGCTTCGGCAGGACGCCGCACATGGACCGGCTGGTCCGTGAAGGGCGCGAGCTGGACCGTCACTACGTGCAGCCCGTGTGCACCCCCACCCGCACCGCCCTGATGAGCGGACGCTGCCCCGGACGCTTCGGTCCGCAGGCGCTCTCCCCCAGCAACCTGCGCGCGATGCCGCTGGGGACCACCACCTTCGCCTCCGCGCTGAAATCCGTCGGCTACCGCACGCACCTCTCCGGGAAGTGGCACCTCGGCGCGCGACCGGAGTGGATCCCCAATGCCTACGGGTTCGACACCAGCTACGGCACGCTCACCGGCGCGGCCGACCCGTGGACGCACAAATACCGCAAAGGCAATCCTTACGAGGACACCTGGCACCGCGACGGGAAACTCTTCCGCGAAGAAGGCAACGCCACCGAGCTCATCGCCGCCGAAGCCCTGAAGCGCATCACCCAGGGCGGCGACCAACCTTGGTTCATGTACGTACCGTTCCATGCCGTGCACACGCCGGTCGACGCACCGGACCAGTTCAAGAAGCTCTATGACGGCATTAAGTTCCACGAAGACCCCGTGAAGCACGAGTCGCGCCTCCGCATGGCCGCGATGGTTTCGCAGCTCGACGCCAAGATCGGCGAGTTCGTCGCGGCGCTCGAGAATACCGGCCAGCGCGAGAAGACCCTGATCATCTTCACTTCTGACAACGGCGGCATCGAAAGCCTGCAGAACAACTACGTCGGCAAGGTCCCGCACTCGCCCTTCAACAGCGAGAACGACCCTCTCCGTGGCCAGAAGAACAATTTCTACGAGGGCGGCATCCGCGTCTGCGCCTTCGCCAACTGGCCGGGCGTACTCAGCCCCGGCAAAGTGACCGCCCCGCTTTACGTCGGAGACTGGCTGCCCACGGTCGCCGGGCTGGCGGGCTTCCGGCCCGAGAAGGATACGAAGTGGGACGGACTCGACCGCTGGAAGGTCATCAAAGGCGAGGACGCCGCGCCGGCGCCTCGCACCATCTACATCGCGCACTCCCAGGGCCAGACCCTGCTCCACGGCGACTGGAAGGTGATCCGCCCCAAGAAGGGCAAAGCACAGCTCTTCGACCTCGCGAGGGACCCGTACGAGAAGGAGGACCTGGCGACGGTCCAGTCCGTCAAGTTCAAGGAGATGACCGCCCTGCTGGACGCGCAGCTGGCCCTAGACGACCCCGTGATGCCCGCCGACCTCAAAGGCCTGCCCCACTGATTCGTCCTACCCTACCCCTGCCCTACCCCTATCCCTCTTAAGCCCCATGCGCCAACTCGCCCTCCTCCTCGTCCCCCTTGCCGCCGTCGCCGCCGATAAGCCGAATATCATCCTCATCCTGGCCGACGACCTCGGCGGCCGCGACCTTGCCTGCTTCGGCAGCAAGTATCATGAGACGCCCAACCTAGACCGGCTGGCCGCCCGTGGCGTCCGCCTGACGCAGGCCTACTCCGCTAGCCCCCTCTGCTCGCCGACGCGCTCAAGCATCCTGACCGGCCAATACCCGGCCCGTATCGGCATCACCTCTCCCGTCTGCCATCTCCCGACAGTGCAGCTCGAGAAGAAACTCGAGCCCGGCAATCCCAATAGTCGGACGCTCATCGCCCAATCGATCACGCGCCTCAAACCCGACTACCATACGCTCGCCGAAGCGCTCAGGTCCGCCGGGTATGCGACGGCGCACTTCGGCAAGTGGCATCTTGGACATAACCTGAAAGCGGGAGACGCCTATGAACCCCGCGACCAAGGCTTCGACCTCGACTGGCCGCACACGCCCAAAGCCCCGGGCCCTGGCGGCGGCTACCTGGCGCCTTGGCAGTTCATCGTCGACCCCGCGATCAAGGACGAGGCCGGCCGCCACGTCGACGAACGCATGGCCGACGAGGCCGGCAAGTTCATCCGCGCCAGCAAGGGACGTCCCTTCTTCGTGAACTTCTGGCTCTTCTCCGTGCATTCTCCCTGGAACGCCCGCAAGGATTACATCGAATACTTCAAGCAGAAGGCAGACCCCGCGAATCCACAGAAGAACCCCCTCTACGCCGCGATGGTGAAGAGCCTCGACGATTCGGTGGGCCGCCTGCTCAAGCACCTCGACGATTCCGGCGAGGCGGACAATACGATCATCGTTTTCTGGTCCGACAACGGAGGCTACGCCTACCCGCCGAAAAAGACCGACCCCGAAGGCTACGCTGAGATCCCGGCGACGAGCAACCTGCCCTACCGCAGCGGCAAAGCCTCGCTGTACGAAGGCGGCACCCGCGAGCCCGGCATCGTCGTCTGGCCCGGCAAGGTGAAGGCCGGCACGACGGCCGATTTCCTGATGCAGTCCGTCGACCTCTACCCCACGCTCCTACGCGCCGGCGGTGCGGCCGGCCAGCCGGACCAGAAGGTCGACGGCCTCGACCAGACGGATGCCCTCCTCGGCGGCGCGTCGCCCCGCGACCGCGTCTTCTGCCACTTCCCGCACGGCAACGCCACCCGTGACTCGGTCATGGACGGCTTCTACGCCGGCACCTACGTGCGCAAGGGTGATTGGAAGCTCATCCGTTTCTACGGACGCAACGAAGACGGCACAGACGAACTGGAGCTCTACGACCTCAAGCAAGACCTCGGTGAGCGCCGCAACCTCGCGAAGGACCAAGCGGTGTTAGCACAGGAACTTAACGGACTCATCGACGGCTTCCTGAAGGACACCGAGGCGGTGATCCCGAAGGCGAATCCGAATTTCGGCAAGGTCGCCCCCAAGGCACCGGCCAAGAAGAAAGCCTTGGCGCCCGACGATATCCCCGGCGGCTGGAAGAATCGGGCCGGCAAGGCCTCGGTCATCGAAGGCGCCCTGCACATCGAGTCTAAGGGTGCTGACTCCTTCATCGGCGTCGGCGCCGGCCTGACCGCCGGCAAAGCCAAGCTGTCTTTCCGGATCCGTGCCCCGCAGGCCGGGGAAGGTCACATCGCCCTCTTGGGCGCCACGGGCGGCTCCGAATTGCTCTCCGTTCCTTATCGGACTTCCGGCGAAGCCGTCTGGCAGAACGTCACCGTCGAACTGAGCCCCCAGCAGGCCACGGGAATCCTCCGACTCTACCTGCCCGCTGGCTCCGCCGCGGTGGACCTCGACGACATCGTCCTGGCCCCCGCCCAAGGCGCGACCCGCCGCTGGGATTTCTGAGTTAATTCAGACGCCTTCCGGGTGGTATTTTATACCTAGGCAGGGGAACAACCCGCCTTGGTATCCTATCTTATGTCGTGTTTGCCCTAATCCGGCTTCCCCTCTCCGAATAACCGTCTTTATTCAGGTCACCCCTCTCATGCGTAAGCCCTTCCTGGCTCTCCTGCCCTTCATGCTGACCTCGGCCTACGCGGCCGACGGCGTGCAATTCAACCGCGATATCCGCCCCCTGCTCGCGGACAATTGCTTCCACTGCCACGGCCCAGATCCCGGCACCCGCAAGGCCGGCCTGCGTCTCGACACCGAAGCGGGCTTCTTCGCAGCACGCGTCGACAAGAAAGGGCATGAAGAGCCGCCGACCATCATCAAGGGCAAGCCTGACCAGAGCACCCTCTATCAGCGCATGCTCTCGACGGACGAGGATGAGGTCATGCCTCCTCCGGAAACCCACAAGACGCTTAAGCCCGACCAGATCGCGCTCGTCCGCCGCTGGATCGAACAAGGCGCGCCGTGGCAACCGCACTGGTCTCTCGTCGTCCCGCAGACGGCGCCACTGCCCCAGACTTCCGATGACACGTGGGCGAAGAATCCCATCGACCGATTCGTCCGCGCCAAGCTCGACGCCGTCGGCCTCAAGCCGGCCCCCGAAGCCGACGCCGCCACGCTCATCCGCCGCGTGAGCCTCGACGTCACCGGCCTGCCGCCCTCCCCGGCCCTGCTGACCAAACACCTGCCCAAGGACGGCTCCCGCCTCTCCGACGCCCAGCTGTCGGCGCTCATCGATGAACTCATGGCCCTGCCGGCCTACGGAGAACACCGCGCCCGCTACTGGCTCGACGCCGCCCGCTACGCCGACTCGCACGGCCTGCACTTCGACGCCTACCGCGAGATGTGGCCCTACCGCGACTGGGTCGTGAAGGCCTTCAACCGCAACCAGCCTTTCGACCAGTTCACCGTCGAGCAGCTCGCCGGAGACCTGCTCCCCAACCCCACCGAAGAACAGCGCATCGCCACCGGCCTCCAGCGCTGCAACCCGACGACCAACGAAGGCGGCACGATCGTCGAGGAGAACCTCGCGAACTACGCGGCCGACCGCGTGCAGACTATGGGCTGGGTCTATCTCGGCCTGACCACCAACTGCGCCCAGTGCCACGATCATAAGTTCGATCCGTTCTCCCAGAAGGACTTCTACGCGATGGCCGCCTTCTTCCGGAACACCACCCAGGGCGGACTGGACGGCAACGTGAAGGACGGCAAAGGGCCGGTGCTTTATCTGCCCTCCGACGCCGATCGTCCGCGCTGGAACGCCCTGCCAGGCGAGATCGCGAAAGGCAACGAGCAGGTCGCCGCAGCCCGCAAACTCGGCACCCCGCAATTCGAAAAGTGGTTCAAGACGGCCAAGCCCGCCGACCTCGACGCGGACATCCCCGCCAAGGACCTCGTCGCCCGTCTCCCACTGAACGAAGGCAAAGGCATCCCCGCCGGCACCACCTCCGCGGGCGAACCCGTGACCTGGAACAAGGCCGGCAAGATCGGGCCGGCGCCGGTCTTCAAGAAAGGATCCCACCTGGTCGTCGGGGAGGCAGGCGACTTCGGCACAATGCAGCCGTTCTCCGCCGCCGCCTGGGTCAAGACCGACACCATCGAAGGCTCCGGTACGATCGTCGCGCGCATGGACGACGCCAAGGGCTCACAAGGATGGAGCTTCTTCCGTTCCGGCCGCAACCTCGGTGTCTATGTCATCAGCAAGTGGCCCGACGACGCCATCAAGGTCGTCACGACGCGCAACGCCTTGAATACGGCGTATCAACACGTACTCGCGACCTACGACGGCAGCGGCAAGGCCGCCGGCGTCAAAATCTATGTCAACGGCGTCCTCGCCGAGACCCGCGCCGAGGTGGACAAGCTCAAGACCGTCAGCAAGGCCGCGACCCCGACGCGTATCGGCCAACGCAGTCGAAGCGAGCCGTTCCAAGGCGCCATTCAGGACGTCTTCCTCTACGCCCGCGCGCTCGAACCCAGCGAAGTGACGACCCTGTCCAAGCTCGGCGCCTTGCGTCAATCCCTGGCCGGCAAGCCCAACGCCCAGCAGAAGGAAGCCTTGCGCGAGCACTACCTGCTCAACCGCGATGAGACGTTCAAGCTCGCCTCGAACGCCGTCGCCCGGCTGAACGCCGAGCAGGCGGCGATCCGGGCGCGTAGCCCCCTGACCCACGTCCAGGAAGAGAAGATGGATAGCCCCGCGATGGCCAACATCCTCATCCGCGGCGCCTACGACAAGAAGGGCGACGCCGTCCCGGCGGAAATCCCCTCCGCCCTCGGCAAGCTCCCTGCGGACGCCCCGCGCAACCGCCTCGGCCTGGCGAAATGGATCGTCAGCGAAGCGAACACGCTGACCGCCCGGGTGACCGTCAACCGCATGTGGCAGGAACTCTTCGGAGCCGGGCTCGTCAAGACCTCCGAGGACTTCGGCATCATGGGCAGCCTGCCCTCCCACCCCGAGCTCCTCGACTGGCTGGCCATCGACTTCCGCACTCACGGGTGGGACGTGAAACGCTTCTATAAGCAGCTCCTCACCAGCGCGACCTATCGCCAAGCGGCCCTGACCACCCAGGAGAAGATCGAGAAGGACCGTGACAACTCCCTGCTCAGCCGCGGCCCGCGCTTCCGCATGGACGCCGAGATGCTCCGCGACCAGGCGCTCGCCGTCAGCGGCACGCTCTCGCCCCGCATGGGCGGCCCGGGCACCAAGCCTTACCAGCCGGAGAACATCTGGGAAGTCGTGGGCGTGGGCATCCAGGTCTACAAAGCAGACCAAGGCGAGAACCTCTACCGCCGCTCGCTCTACAACTACTGGCGCCGCATGGCCCCGCCCGCGAGCCTCGACCTCTTCAACGCCCCGTCGCGGGAAGTCACCTGCGTCCGCCGCGACCGCACCAACACCCCGCTCCAGGCGCTCGTGATGCTCAACGACCCGCAGTATGTTGAAGCCTCCCGTGTCCTCGCCCAGCACACCCTCAAGGGTACCGGCGACGACCTCGCCCGCCTGAACGCCGCCGCCGAGCGCGTGCTCTGCCGTCCGCTCAAGCCGGCTGAGACCGCGATCCTCACCGACAGCCTGTCGAAGATGCGCAAGCACTACGTGGCCCAGCCGGCCGACGCCGCCGCCCTCCTCGGAGTCGGCGACGCGAAGGCCGACGATCAGGTGCCCAAGACCGAACTGGCCGCGTGGACGATGGTCTGCAGTCAGCTCCTCAACCTCGACGAAATCCTTAACAAATAATCCCATGTCCATCCTCCACGAGTGGAACGCCCTCCAGACCCGCCGCCGCTTCCTCGGCACGGGCGCCAACGTCCTCGGCGCGGCCGCGCTCACCAGTCTGCTCGGCCGCACGATGGCCCACGCCGCGCCAGGAGCGATCAGCACGCAGCATCTGCCCAAGGCCAAGCGCGTCATCTACCTCCACATGGTCGGCGGCCCCGCCCAGATGGACCTCTTCGACTACAAGCCGCAGATGAAGGAGATGTACGACAAGGACCTGCCCGCGAGCATCCGCAACGGCCAGCGCCTGACGACGATGACCAGCGGCCAGGCCCGCTTCCCCATCGCGCCGTCGAAGTATAACTTCTCCCAGTTCGGCCAATGCGGGATGTGGCTCAATTCCGACCTGCTGCCGAACCTCGGCAAGCACGCCGACGAGATCTGCTGGATGCGCTCCCTCAACACCGAGGCGATCAACCACGAGCCAGCGATCTGCGCCATGCAGACCGGCAACCAGATCACGGGCCGGCCCTGTCTTGGGTCCTGGGCCTCCTACGGCCTCGGTTCCGAGAACGACAACCTGCCGAACTTCGTGGTGCTCATCGCGACCCCGACCAACCGTGACCAAGAACAGGCCATCTCCAGCCGCCTCTGGTCCAGCGGTTACCTGCCCGGCGAACACGCCGGCGTCTCCTTCCGCAGCAAGGGCGACCCGATCCTCTTCATCAACAACCCGCCCGGCGTGCCCGACGACCTGCGCAAGCAGACCATCGATGGCATCAACCAGCTCAACCGCCTCAACTACGAGACCGTGGGCGACCCCGAGACGCACACCCGCATCAAGCAGTACGAGATGGCCTTCCGCATGCAGGCCAGCGTGCCGGAACTGACCGACCTCACCAAGGAGCCCGAGCACATCTTCAAGCTCTACGGCGAGGAAGCCCGGAAGCGCGGCAGCTTCGCCAACAGCGTGCTGATGGCCCGCCGTCTCGTCGAACGCGGCGTCCGTTTCGTCCAGATCTACCACAACAACTGGGACCACCATGCGAACGTCAACGGCCGCATGCCCAGCCAGTGCAAGGATATCGACCAGCCCTGCCACGCCCTCATCGAGGACCTCAAGCAGCGCGGGATGTTCGACGACACCCTCATCGTCTGGGGCGGCGAGTTCGGCCGCACGATCTACAGCCAGGGCGGACTCACCAAGGAGAACTACGGCCGCGACCACCACCCGCGCTGCTTCTCGATGTGGATGGCCGGCGGCGGCGCCAAGGGCGGCCAGATCTACGGCGAGACCGATGAGTTCAGCTACAACATCGTCAAGGACCCCCTCCCGATCAACGACTTCCACGCCACGGTCCTCCACCTGCTCGGCTACGACCACGAACGCTTCACTTATAAATACCAGGGACTGGACCAGAAGCTCACCGGCGTACTCCCGACCAAGGTCGTCAAGGCGTTGGTTGCGTAAGCCGAGGCAGGGACAGCACCACGTGCTGTCCTAAGGTGCAAAAGTGGCGGGTAAGTATCGAGTATTGAGTATGGAGCATCGGGGAAATGCTTGCCTTGGGTAGGGTTGAGCGACCTCGCTCAACCGCGGCTGACCGAGGCGGTCAGCCCTGCCTCCCGGGACCCGGAAATGCTTTCCTACCCCTATCCCTGCCCCTACCCCCGCCCCTATCTTTCCACCTTTGCACTTTTGCGCCTTTGCACTGTATCTTCCACCCCACCCCTACCCCCAACCCATGCAACTCGCCCTTCTCGCCTGCCTCCTCGCCCTCCCCCTCGCCGCGGCCGACGACACCGCCTGGCTGCAGACCAAGGGCACGCTGATCTTCCACGACGCCTTCGAGCGCGAGGAGACCGGCACGGGCCTCAAGGACATCGGTAACGGCTGGGAAAGCGCCACCGCCGACCGCGTCCCTAAGCTCAAGCAGGCCGACCTCGACGACGGCATCATGAAGATCGCCAGCGCGACCAAGGAGGCCGGCCATGCCGCCCACATCCACCACGACGCCGGCTTCGCCGACGGGGGCGTGATCGTCCGCTTCAAGTTCCCGGGACTTAATAAGGCTGAAAACCTCGTGACCGGTTTCGTCGACCGCGCCCTCAAGGATGTCCACGCCGGCCACCTCTGCTACGCGACCCTCTCGCAGACCGACCTGAATCTCTCGGACCGTAAGACGGGCTCGATGAACCTCGCCGTGAAGAAGAAGCACGCCGAGGACGCGGCCGCGAAGCGGAAGCCTGACCCGGCCTTCGAAGCGATGCTCAGGAAGAAGTCCCAGACCACCCCGCTGAAGGCCGACCAGGAATGGCACGTCTTCACCTTGGTCACCGAAGGCGATGAGATGCGCTTCAGCCTCGATGGTGAGCTCATCGCCAGCCACCGCTCCGAGGGCTACGCCCACGACCCCAAGCGCTGGTTCAGCTTCCTCGCGAACTCGACCGTCTGGATTGACGACGTGAAGATCTATAAGGTCCGCTGAGCCCCATGCTCGTCCTCGGTATCGAAGGCGGCGGCACCCGCACCACGGCATCGCTCGTCGATGGCGCGGATCAGGTGCTCGCGTCGCTCTCGGCCGGTCCGGGCAACCTCCGCCTGCTCGACGACGACCAGCTCGCGACCCTGCTCGATTCGCTCCGCGACCAGCTCCCGGCCAAGCCAGACCGCATCGGTATCGGCATGGCCGGGGTCCGTACCGCGGCTGACCGCGCCCGCCTGACCCGCGCGGTCGCCCGGACCTGGCCCGACACTCCTGCCGTCGTCGGCGACGACCTGCTCCTCGCCATCGAAGCCGAATCCTGGGCGCCCGACTGCGCCGCGCAGGTGCTCCTCCTCAGCGGCACGGGTTCGTGCTCGCTCGGACGCCATCGCTCCGGCGCGACGGTCAAGGTTGGCGGCCGCGGCCACATCATCGGCGACCGCGGCAGCGCGTGCGATATCGCCGTGCACGCCCTCCGCTCGACGGTAACCATCTCTGACATCAAGGCCGGCTGGCCCGCCCTCGGCGCCGACATGCTGGCGTTCCTGCAGATGAACGATCCGGAGGCCCTCATCGAGTGGTCGATGTCGGCCAGCAAGACCGAGATCGCCTCGCTCGCCCAGGTCGTCTTCGCCGCCGCGGCTTCCCGTCAGGACGAGATCGCCGTCGCCATCCTGCGACGCGCCTCCGACCGCCTCAGCAAGGACGCCGTCCACTGCGCCGCCCGCGTCGCCGCTCCCGGCGAGAAAGTGCAGTTCCTGCTCAACGGCTCGACGATCCTCAAGAACCCATGGTTCGCCGACGAGGTCACGGCCAAGATCCTCGCCGCGCGGCCTGGCAGCGAAGTCATCCGCCTGTCTCGCTCCGGCACCTGGGGAGCCATCCGTCTCGCCCGTCGCCTCGAAGGCGCGCCCGCGGCTCCACGACCGTCCGCAACGGTGCCGACCGCGCTCGCTTCCTGGCGCCCCGTCGCCTCCGCACCGACCGAAGGCCGCAACCCGAAGTCCGTCGGTTTCGCCGAGATGCCCCTGCCGCAGGCGATCCGCCTGATGCTCGACGAAGACGCCACCCTGCCCGGCAAGATCCTCGCGGAAAGCACGCACATCGAGTGGACCGTCAACGAGGTCGTGCGCGCTTTCGCCGCCGGTGGACGCCTCTTCTACTGCGGCGCCGGTACCAGCGGCCGCCTCGGCGTCCTCGACGCCAGCGAATGTCCGCCGACCTTCCGCACCCCGCCTCGCCTCGTGCAAGGCATCATGGCCGGCGGCAACCAGGCGCTCTGGAGCGCGGTCGAAGGCGCCGAAGACGATGCCGACGCCGGCCGACGCGCCATCGAAGCCCGCACGATCCAGGCGAACGACGTCGTCATCGGCCTTTCCGCCAGCGGCCATGCGCCCTTCATCTGGGGCTGCCTCGCCGAGGCCCGCCGCCGTGGCGCCAAGACGGTGCTCGTCTCGTGCAATCCCGGCTACCGTGACCATCCGCTGCTCGACCGCGCTATCCTGCCCGACACGGGGCCGGAAGTGTTGACCGGCTCCACCCGACTCAAGGCCGGTACCGCCACTAAGCTCGTCCTCAATCTGATCACCACGCTCGCGCTCGCCCGCTCCGGCAAGGTGATGAGCAACCTCATGATCGACCTGAAGCCTTCGAACTCGAAGCTGCGCGGGCGGGCCATCCGCATCGTGAGAGAACTCACCGGCGCCGAAGAAGAAGCCGCGCGTCAGGCCCTCGAGTCGAGCGACTGGATCATCCGCCAGGCGTGCGCCAAACTTGGCCTGCGCTGAGTCAGCGCCCCCTTTACCCCATGCTACGCTCCTGCCTTCTCCTGCTGGCCTCCACCCTTGGCGTCTTCGCCTTGGATCAAGCCACTCTCGACCTGTCGCTGGAAGCGCCGACCCTGAACACCAATCCCGGTCCGGAATACGCCGACGCCAACCGTCCGGGCAATATGATCATCGGCCTTGACCGCACGCCGAAGGGACGCCTCTGGGCCGCCTGGATCGGCAATGGCGACAGCGCCAACGGCTTCCTGATACTGGCGTCCTCCGATAACGGCGGGAAGAGCTGGTCGAAACCACGCCTGGTCATCGACCCGACCGACCTCCCGGGCAAACCGAACCGACGCACGCTTGTCGGCAACCTTTGGACCGACCCGCAGGGCCGTCTCTGGTGCTTCTTCGACCAGAGCCTGGGCTATTTCGACGGACGCGGTGGCGACTGGGTCACCCACTGCGATAACCCCGATGACACGAATCCGGCCTGGTCCGCTCCGGTGCGCATCGCCGACGGCTGCACGTTGAACAAGCCGACCGTGCTCGCCAACGGCGACTGGCTCCTGCCGGTCTCGCTTTGGACGCGTGACCGTATCGGCCCGTGGAACAAGGACTTCGCCGGCGTGGAGACCTTCCGGAACCACCACCGCGACCTCGACGCGATCCGCATGGCCAACGTCTACGCGTCGTCCGACCAAGGTAAGACTTGGACCCGCCGCGGCGGCGTGACCTTCCCGGGCACCGACTTCGACGAGCACATGATCATCGAACGTAAGGACGGCTCGCTGTGGATGCTCGCCCGCGCCGGTAAAGGCATCAGCGAAAGCACCTCGACCGACGGCGGCCGCACTTGGAGCACACCCACGGACTCACAGATCAAGAACCCCAAGGCCCGATTCTTCGTCCGCCGACTCAACTCCGGCAATCTGCTGCTGGTGAAGAACGGCCCAGTCGATGTCCAGCTGCCCCGCCGCTCCAGCCTCAGCGCTTTCATCTCGAAGGATGACGGTAAGACCTGGGGCCCGGGCCTATTGCTCGACGACCGCGCCTCGGTCTCCTACCCCGACGGCTTCCAGGCTCCGGACGGCACGATCCACATCCTCTACGACTGGAACCGCCACACCGACGCCGAGATCCTACTCACGAAGTTCACCGAGGAAGACGTGGCCAAGCAGACAAAGGTCACGCGTACGCTCGTGAACAAGGCCCTCAAGACCCCGCACCCGGAACTCGGCGACCATGGCGTCCGTGCTGACGCCAAGTGGACGGCCCAAGGGCTCATCGATGCCAAGCAGGACCGCACCAGCATCCCTTACGAAGGCTACACCCCCAACCGGATGGTCTGTGACACGACTCTGCGCCTGATGCCCGACGGTTCATGGATCTACTTCATGCTGGCCGGGGGCGATACCGAGCCTTCGCCCCTTAACTACACCGCGATGACGCTCAGCACCGACGAGGGCAAGACCTGGACGCCTCTCGCGTCCTTCGACGTCGGGTTCCCCCGCGAAGGCAAGACCATCGGCCAGGGGCCGACCGAAGTCCTCGTGCGCGACGGACGCGCGACGCTCTTCTTCGCCACGCATTCCAAACATTGGGCCAACGATTTCCGTTCGTGGTATCTAACAAGTGACGATTCCTTCAAGACGTGGAGCAAGCCCAACGCCCTGCCCGGCCGCCTCAAGGAGCGCACCTTCATCCGTCCGTCGATCACCACGCGCGACGGACGCATCCTGATGCCCTTCCAGCACTACGTCGGTCCGGATGCCGAGAAAGCCAAAGCCCCGCTCGACCGCGCCTTCACCAACCCGCGCAACGGCGTCCTGATGAGCGCCGACGGCGGCAAGACCTGGACCGAGCACGGCAACGTGCGACTCACCCCCAACGACAAGTATTTCGGCTGGGCCGAACCGACCATCTACGAACGGACCGATGGCTCGATTCTCATGTTCATCCGCGCGGACGGACTCGGCGGCATCCTCTATCAGGCTATCTCCAGGGACGGCGGCCGCACCTGGCCGGAATTCGCCTCGGTCACCGACATCCCTAACCCCGGCAGCAAAGCCACCCTCTTCCCCCTCGGCGGTAAGGCCGTCGCCTTACTGCACAACAATAACTCCAAGCGCCGTGCTCCGCTTTCCCTCTGGATCAGCTTCGACGACGGCAAGACCTGGCCCTACCAGCGCGTGCTCGTCGCCGAGGCCGGCCCCGACCCGAAATATCCCGGCAAGCTGATGAAAGGCTCGCTGAACTATCCGGACGGCTTCGTCAGTGCCGATAAACAGTGGCTGCACTTCGCCTACGATGACGCCCGCCACCGGGCCGTGCATTACAGCGCCAAGCTTCCGCCGCTGCCGGCGAAGTAAGCAGCCGGCAAAAGGTAGATTAAGTTGGCAAAGCAGGGCCGAGGGCTAAGTTGCCCTCTTCCCCGCCCATGCGCCTCCTCCTCGCCCTCGGGCTTCTGCTGCTCACCCGCCCCGCCCGGGCCGCGGAGGCTGACGTCATCGTGTACGGCGCCACCCCGGGAGGCTTCTGCGCCGCGATCGCCGCCGCCCGCGAAGGCGCCAAGGTCGTGCTCATCGAACCGACCGCGCATGTCGGCGGCGTCAACACAGGCGGACTGAGCTTCAGCGACTCCAATCAGACCGTCCGCTCCACGCTCCGCGGCCTGTTCGAAGAATGGCACCAGCGCGTCGCCGCCGATTACGCCGCCCGTGGCGTCAAACTGCCCTACGACGTCACGGTGAAGGATAACTCCGTGTGGACCTACGAACCGCACGTCGCCGCCCGCGTAACGGACGCGATGCTCAAGGAAGCCGGCGTGAGCGTGCTGACGAAACAGACCCTGGAAGGCGTCGAGAAAGCCGGCGCCCGGATCGTCGGCCTCCGGACGCCTGCCGGAGTCCATACGGCCAAGGTCTTCGTCGACGCCACCTACGAGGGCGACCTGCTGGCGAGGGCCGGCGCCTACTGGCACCTCGGACGCGACAGCCGCGACGAATACGGCGAGTCGTTCGCGGGTCGTCAGTATCCGAAACAGCTCATGGCAATCGACGGCTTCGACGCGCACGGCCTGCCGCTGCCCTTCATCACGACCGTACGCAAGGGCGACGACTACGCGGGGGAGCAGACGGTGATGGTCTACAGCTTCCGTCTCTGCCTGACGAAGGATCCCGCCAATCGCGCGCCCTTCCCGGCGCCGAAGGCCTACGACCCGGCCCGCTTCGAACTGATCCGACGCTATTTCCTGAAATACCCGAACGCGCCCCTGCCCTGGGACCTCTATCCGCTGCCGGGCAAGAAATTCGACGCCAACAACGGCATCGGGAAGATGTTCTCGATGGGTCTCGTCGGCGAGGCCAACGGCTGGTGTGCTTCGGATCCGGCGGGCCGCGCCAAGCTCTGGGAGAAGCACAAGGAATACACGCTGGAGTTCTACCAGTTCCTGACGACCGACGCCGCCGTCCCGGCCAAGATCCGTGAGACGATGGCCGAACTCGGCCTCTGCCGCGACGAATTCCCCGAGACGGGGCATTGGTCTCCCCAGCTCTATGTCCGCGAAGGCCGTCGACTGGACGGGCGCTACACGCTGTCGCAGAAGGACATCATCGACGACCCCAAGAAAGACGACCCGATC
>JBILXR010000033.1:0-14900 GCA_044378215.1 Opitutales bacterium | reverse complement strand
GGTGCCACTTGCCGAAGTGGGCGGTCGCATAGCCCGCCTGCTTGAGCAGGTCGGGCAGGGTGGTGACTTCGGCGTCGAGCCAGTCGGGCATCGAGCGGGCGGCGTTCTGCGCATGATCCGAGAAGTGTCCGTGGATCTGGTGGCGCGCCGGGTAATGCGCCGTCATGAAGGCAGCGCGGCTGGGCGAGCACACCGTAGCGGCGACGTAGAACTGGCGCAGCCAGGTGCCTTCCTTGGCCAGGCGATCCAGGTTCGGCGTCTTCACATAAGGGTGTCCCGCGAACTTCGCGTCACCCCAGCCCTGGTCGTCGGTCAGGATGAAGATGACGTTGGGTGGCCGGGCGACGGCGGTGAGCGTGAGCAGCAGGAGGGCGAGCAGAGTTCTCATTGGAATGATTGTTGGGAAAGGGCGGGATTGGGTCTTCAACAGAGGGCTTGGTTTTAAGGAGTCAGCGGTTCGACGCGGATATCGTCGAACCAAGTGGCGAGGGGGCGCGGGCTTTTGCCGCCGGGCTGCAGGCCGATGTCATGCTTCGCCACGTCGCCGCAGAGCGTGACATAGGTGAGCGCCAGTTGGCCGTCGACGATGACCTTCAGTTCTTTTCCGCGCAGTTCCAGGACCAGGGAGTGCCAGGCGTCGGCAGCGATCGGGAGCTTCACGGTCTTCGCGTAGAAGAACTTCCGGTTCCAAGTGCCCTTGGCCTTCAGTTCGTTGGCCTGAGGCGAACCTTTCGGGTGCAGGACGTCGTTGTCCCAAGCGGTGACGGCATCGGTACGGATGTGTACGCCGGCGACGTTGAAGTCTCGCTCCACGATGGGATTCGGACCGCCGATGCTGATGCCGACCTGGCCTCCGGCGGAAAGCTTGAAGCGACAACTCACCCGGATGTCGGTCCCAGTGATCGCCCGTCGCAATCCCGGCGGATGCTTTTCTTCCGGGAAGCACTGGCCCCGGAGCGCTCCGTCGATGACTTGCCACCATTCCGGCCGCGCGTCCTTACCGCTGACGGTCTTGCCGAGCGGATGCTTGGCGTCGATGCCGGACGCGAGGAAACCATAGGGCCCCCAATGCTTGGCGAAAGTTCCTGCGTCTGAGAAGTCGTCAGACCAGGTGGTCGGGGCGGTGCCCGCAGCTTGCAGGGATGCGAGCGGCAGAAGCAGGAGGGCGATGAGGCGTGGGCAGGACATGTGGGCGGTCGGGCTGTTCATGAAGAACCCCGCTCAGCGCGGGATAGTTACGTCTCTGAGAAACTCCTCAGGTGAGGAGCTCCTTGATCACGCGGCGTTCCTCGACGCCGGTGAGGCGTTGGTCGAGGCCTTGGAACTTGTAGGTCAGGCGGCGATGATCGATGCCCATGAGGTGGAGGATGGTGGCGTTGAGTTCGCTGAGGTGCACCGGATCCTTGACCACGTTGTAGCTGAAGTCGTCGGTCTCGCCGTGGGAGATGCCCGGTTTCACGCCGGCGCCCGCCATCCACATGGTGAAGCAGCGAGGGTGGTGGTCGCGACCGTAGTTTTCCTTGGTGAGCGTACCCTGGGAGTAGACCGTACGGCCGAACTCACCGCCCCATACCACGAGCGTGTCCTCGAGCATGCCGCGGGACTGCAGGTCCAGGAGCAGGCCCGCGCAGGCTTGATCGGTCTGCTGGCACTGGCGGGCGATATCCTTGGGCAGGTTACCGTGCTGGTCCCAGCCGCGGTGGAGGATCTGGACGACGCGGACGCCGCGTTCGACCATGCGTCGGGCGAGCAGGGCGCTGTGGGCGAAGGAGCCGGCTTCCTTCACTTCGGGGCCGTAGAGATCGAGCGTGGCGGGCGTCTCCTTCGAGAGGTCGGTGAGGTCGGGCACGCTGGCCTGCATGCGGAAGGCCATCTCATACTGCGCCGTACGCGTGAGCGTCTCGGGGTCACCGAGCTCGCGGTGGCCGGCGGCGTTGATCTTCGCGAGGGCGTCGAGCGTCACGCGGCGGTCGGCGGGCTTCACGCCGGGCGGGTTCTGGACGAACAGGACCGGGTCGCCGCCCGAGCGCAGGGCCACGCCCGTGTGGCGCGTCGGCAGGAAGCCGCTGCTCCACATGCGGGTGAAGAGGGCCTGGCCGCCGGCGCTCTTGGGCGTGAGCACGACGAACGATGGAAGGTCGTCGCTCTCGCTGCCGAGGCCGTAGCTGAGCCACGAGCCGATGCTGGGCTTACCGGGGATCTCGCTGCCGGTCATCGCGAACGTGCACGCCGGATCATGGTTGATGGCGGTGGTGCTGACGGACTTCATCACCGCGAGCAGGTCGACGACCTTGGCGGTGTGCGGGAGAAGTTCGCTGATCCAGCGGCCGGACTTGCCGTGCTGGGCGAACTTGAACTTGCTCGGCGCGACCGGGAAGCGGGCCTGGCCGGACGTCATGGTGGTGATGCGCTGGCCGTTGCGGATGCTCTCTGGCAGGTCCTTGTCGAAGTGCGGTTGCAGCTGCGGCTTGTAGTCCCACAGGTCGAGCTGGGACGGCGCGCCGTTCATATGCAGGTAGATGATGCGCTTGGCCTTCGGAGCGAAGTGCGGGTAGCCCGCCAGCGGGCGGTGCACCGTGTTCGCGGCGAGGGCGTCGCGCGATAGCAGGCCGGCGAGGGCCACGCCGCCGACGCCGAGGCCGGCGGTGCCGAGGAAGCTGCGGCGGTTGAGCAGCCGCAGGTGGTCGAGGATCGGATCGTTCATCGGTTGAGGGTTTCGTCGAGGTTGAGGAGGAGGCCGGCGGTAAGGGTCCAGGCCGCGAGTTCGGGCGCGGGCAGGGCGGCGTCGGGCTTCGAGTCGCCGAAGGTGATCAGCTTGGTGGCGTCTTCAGGGGCCGAGGCATAGCGGGCGCGGTGCGCCGCCAAGGCTTCCTGCGTGGCCGAGGCTTCGTCGGCCTTCGGACGTCGGCCGACGGCCGTGCGCCAGGCGAATGCGAGTCGGGCAGCGTCATCTGAGCCGCCTTCCTTGAGGATACGCTGCGCGAAGGCGCGGGCGGCCTCGACGTGCTGGACGTCGTTCATCAGGGCAAGCGCCTGCAGCGGGGTGTTGCTGCGTTCGCGGCGGACGCAGCTGGCCTCGCGGGCCGGGGCGTCGAAGGTGCTCATCGAGGGCGGCGGCGCGGTGCGTTTCCAGAAAGTGTAAAGCGAGCGGCGGTAGAGGGCCTCGCCGCTGTCACGGACATACCGGGCGGTGTTGCTGCCGCTGAAGCCGACGGGCTCCCAGACGTTGTCCGGCTGGTAAGGCTTCACGCCCTTGCCGCCGATACGCGGGTTGAGTAGGCCGGAGACGAAGAGAGCTTGGTCGCGGATGACTTCGGCGTCGAGGCGCGCGCGCGGTCCGCGGGCGAGGAAGCGGTTCTCGGGGTCCTTGGCGAGCAGCTCGGGCGAGGCGGCGGCGGAGCGACGGTAGGCGGCGCTCGTCACGATGTTGCGTATGAGACGCTTCACGTCCCAGCCCTGCTCGCGGAAGTCCACCGCGAGCCAGTCGAGCAGCTCGGGGTGGCTGGGCGGCTCGCTCTGCGAGCCGAAGTCGCCGCTGGTCTTCACCAGACCGAGACCGAAGAACTGCTGCCAGAAGCGGTTGACCGTCACGCGGGCGGTCAGCGGATTAGCCGGTGAGATCAGCCACTCCGCGAGGTCGCGCCGGTCGTAGGTCTCTTTCTTGGGCAGCGGGTGGAAGGCCGCGGGCACGCCGCGGGACACCGCTTCGCCGGGCTTGTCATATTGACCGCGGATCATCACTTTGGCCTGACGGGGCTGCGGGAGTTCGGCCATGATGAGCGTCGCGGGGATCATGTCGGTCAGCGCCTTCTTGCGGGACTCCTCGGCGAGCTTCGCGGCGCGGAGGCCGTCGAGCTGCTCCTTGCCGCCCTGGAATTCGTTCTCGAGCCACCAGTCGAGCAGACGCTTGCGCTCGGCGTCGGTCCACTGCGCGGCCTTCTTGCCACGGACCAGGTTCTGCAGGTCGCCGGGCAGTTCGGCCACGCGGGAGCCCTGTTTCTTTTCGGACCAGAACTGGAAGGACCACTGGACGTCCTTTGCCTCTTCGATGCGATGGTTGATCGCGAGTCGGTCCCAGAAGACCGTGCCGTCGAACTGCGTGAAGGCGAAGCCGTCGACCTTCATGCCCGGCTTCAGTCCGAGCTTGGCGATGTCGATCTTGAGCTGGGTCCACTTGCCGGGCTCAGGCAGCTTGCCCCCGTTGACTCTTTCCGGAGTGCGGACCTTGCCGAAGGGGATGGCGCCTTCCTCGCCCCAGAACGCACGGTGATTCCAGCCGCCGATGTGGAACTGAAGCATGATCGACTTGGGCAGGTTCGCCGGGTCGAGGTAGGTCCAGACGGAGATGACGCCGTTAGCCGGAATCTCGAACGAGGCCCCTTTGGCGAAGAAGTCCTGGGCGACTCCCTTGGCCGTGCGCTTCAAGGCCCGCTTGCCGCTATGCACCGGGCCTTGGCTGGCTTCGACGAAGGTCGTCGGGTTACCCGAAGACTCGACCTTGGCCTTCGCCGGGAAAGCGTCCTCGAACCAGACGGTCTCGCCCGTGCGCACGGGCGGCGGCGGGGTGAGGGTCGCCGGGTCGACGTACTTGAAAGAAGTAATCGCGGCGCGGATGGCCTGCTGCTTGGTCGCGATGAGGCGGTCGAACTCGGCCATGCTCTTCTCCTGCTCGGGCGTGGAAAGCTGGAGGACCGGAGGGGTGAGCAGGATGTTGCCGTCGAAGCCCGGGTCGGCCGCGCTATAGAAGAACGAGTACAGCGAGTAGAACTCCTTGGTCGTGACCGGATCGAACTTATGGTCGTGGCAGACCGCGCAGCCGGCGGTCAGTCCCATCCACACGCCCATGGTGGTGTCGGTGCGGTCGACGGCGTAGCGGAAGAGGAGTTCGTCGTTGATCGAGCCGCCTTCGCTGGTGGTGACGTTGCAACGGTTGAAACCGCTGGCGATGCGCTGTTCGCGGGTGGCGTTGGGCTGCAGGTCGCCGGCGAGCTGCCAGGTGGTGAACTGGTCGAAGGGCAGGTTGTCGTTGAAGGCCTTCACGACCCAGTCGCGGTAAGGCCACATGCTGCGCTCGTTGTCGAGGTGCAGGCCGTGGGTGTCGGCATAGCGGGCGGCGTCGAGCCAGCCGCGGGCCATGTGTTCGCCGTAGCGGACGGAGCCGAGCAGGCGGTCGACCACGCGCTCATAGGCGCCTGGGGCGGTGTCCGTGAGGAAGGCGTCGATTTCCGCCGGCGTCGGCGGAAGGCCCGTGAGGTCGAGGGTGACGCGACGGATGAGGCGCTCCGGGTCGGCCTCGGGGCCGGCGGTCAGGCCTTGCTTCGTCATTTCTGCGCCCAGGAAGGCGTCGATCGGGGAAGTGCCCTTCGCGGCGGCCGGGACTTCCGGGCGGACCGGCACTTCGAAGCTCCAATGCTTGCGGTAGACGGCGCCCTGGGCGATCCAGCGGCGGAGAAGGTCGACCTGCGCGGGGGTGATCTGCTTGTGCGATTCGGGCGGAGGCATGACCTCTTCGGGGTCCTTGCTGAGGATGCGCTTGATGAGCTCGCTGGCCTCGGGGTCGCCTGGCTTCACGGCCTGGACGCCGTCGTTGATCGCGGTCGCGCCTTCGGCGGTGTCGAGGCGTAGGTCGGCCTTGCGTTTCTTGGCGTCGAAGCCGTGGCAGGCGAAGCAGTTATCGGAAAGGATGGGGCGGATGTCCCGGTTGAAATCCAGTTTCGACTCGGCGGCCGCGAGGCCGGTGGCGACGAACAGGAGGCTGAGGGAGGCGGAACGCATGGTCTACTTGGTAAGGGCGGATTCGACGGCGAGGAGGGCTTCGGCGTAGCGACGGCCGACCTCGAGGGTGCCGACGGCGGTGAAGTGGGTGTGGGAGGGCGGCAGGGTCTCCGCGCCGGCGGTGTCCACGTAGCGGGCGCGGGGCAGGGCGGCGGCGACTTCCTTCTGAGCTTCGACGACCTTCGGCATGAAGACGTTCTTGTCGTTGCCGAAGCGCGTGTTGACGCCGAGGAGCAGGATCAGGTCCGGCGCATCGAGGTCGGCGCGGAGACGCTGCAGCATCTTCGTGAGGTTGGCGGCGTAGACGGGTGAGTCCTTCTTGTTGGCGTCGCTCTCGCCCTGCACCCAGACGAACGCGCGAGGGCGGAGGGTTACGCCCTTGGCCTGGGCGGAAGCGAGGGCGGCCTTGGTTTCGTCGATCATCGCGCGGTAGCACGGATCGGCTTTGCCCGGAAGATCGACATTCCAGTCGCCGGCGACGGACGTCCCGCTGAAGGCCGTCTTGATGATGGCGAGGGGACGGCTCTCCTTCGTGGCGAGCGTGCGCACCATGCCGATCTCAGGTCCGAAACCGCCCTTGGTCTTCTTGTTGAAGTTGCCGTATTGGCGTCCGGTCTTCTTGGCCGCGTCGCCGGACATCGCGGGGGTGCGGGGTTGGAACTGCAGGGTCGTCCACTGGCGGGCGCTCGTACCGTCGAACTCGTCAGGGGGCGGATCGCCCACGCGCCACCAGAACATCGTGGCGGCGTCCTTCGGGTCAGCCGGGAGCTCTTCCGCATAGGCGTCGAAGCCGACGGCGTTAGACTGCCCGGCGACTAGAATGAGGTCGCGGGTCTCGGCGCAAGCCAGTCCCTGCAGGAGCAGGGCCAGCCCTAGGGTAAGGCGGCGGAGCATGGGGGTACCTCATCCGTAAGCCTAGGGCCCTCGGAGTTCCACCTTTTCCCTCGGACGGGACGCTTATTTTCCTTCGTTTAGAGCAGGAGTTCTTTTCTGGGTCAGGCCAGCAGCTGGGGGATCAGCTTGCCCTCCACGTTGGTCAGCCGCCGCTGGACCCCGTTGTGCTCGAAACTCAGCTTCTCGAAGTCCAGTCCGAGCAGGTGGAGAATGGTGGCGTTGAAGTGGTAAAGCGGATGGATATCCTCGACCGCTTTCTGGCCGAGTTCGTCCGTACGTCCGTGGCTCACGCCTGGTTTGACGCCCGCGCCGGTCATCCAGCAGGTAAACCCGTCGGGGTTGTGGTCGCGTCCTTTGGCCCCTTTCTGGAAGAAGGGCATGCGGCCGAACTCGGTGCACCAGACCACGAGGGTATCCTGGAGAAGTCCACGTTGTTTGAGGTCGCGGATGAGGGCGGCGGCGGGTTGGTCGAGGATCTGCGCATGGACGTCATACTGGCCCTTGAGGTCGCTGTGGCCGTCCCAGTTCAGTTTGCCGCCGCTGGCGTAGGCGCCGTTGAAGAGCTGGACGAAGCGTACGCCTTTTTCGATGAGCCGGCGGGCGAGAATGCAGTTCTTGGCGAACGCGGCCTTGTCCGGGTTGGTCGTGTCGTCCGCGCCGTAGCTTTTCAGCACGTGGGCGGGCTCGGTGCTGAGGTCGTTGATTTCCGGGACGCTCAGCTGCATGCGCGCGGCGAGTTCATAGCTGGCGATGCGGGCCGCCAGTTTGCTGTCCCCTGGGTTCGCTTCGAGGTGACGGGCGTTCATGCCCTGAAGCAACGAGCGGGCGGCGCGGTCGGCGTCGGCGGAGACGCCGGCGGTGAGGTGGCGCACCGGCTTGCTCGAGCTCATCGTTGTCCCCTGGAAGGCGGCCGGCAGGAAGCCCGGCCCCCAGTTGTTGGCGCCGTTCTGGGGCACGCCTCGTGGATCGGGGATGGTCACGTAGGAGGGCAGGTTCTGACTCTCGCTCCCGAGCGCGTAGGTCACCCAGGAGCCGAGCGAGGGGAAGCCGTCGAGCACGAAGCCCGTGGAGAGGAAATTCTCCGCCGGCCCGTGCGTGTTGGACTTGCTGGTGAGTGAATGTACGAACGCGATGTCGTCCGTGAGTTCGGCGAGGTGCGGGATCAGGTCGCTGACCCATTTGCCTGTCTGGCCGTGCTGGCGGAAGCCGTATTGGGGCCGGGCCAAGTTGCCGGCGGGGCCTTGGAAGGTGACGGCCGGGCCGCCGGGCAGGGGTTTGCCGTCCCATTTGAACAGCTCCGGCTTGTAGTCCCAGGTCTCGAGCTGGCTGACGGCACCGGCGCAGAAGATAACGATGACGTTCTTGGCCTTGCCGGGGAAGTGCGGCGGACGCGGCGCATAGGGACGGGCGGGGTCTATGATCGGGCCATGATTCTCGGCCGCCAGCAGGCCGTCGCCGCCGAGCAGGTCGGTGAGCGCGATGGAGCCCAGCGCGGTGGCGCTGTGCGCCAGGAACCGGCGGCGGTCCAAGAGCGCGCGTCCGGCGAAGGAAAGGTCTTCAGCGTGAAGGTTCATGGTTGGAAGAGGAATTCGCTGCAATTGAAAAGGGCGCGGCAGAGCACGGCAGCGCCGTGCGTGCGTACCGCCGGCAGGGCTTCGGTCAGCTCCTGGGCGGTCGGCTCGCGGCTGAGCGCGAGCTGGTAGGCCCGGCGGACCTGCGCCGCCGGATCCGCGCCGGCTTCCGTGCGGACGCGTTCCGCGAAATCGGCGGACCTTTGCAGCGTGAAGGGGCTGTTGAAGAGGTTCAGGGCCTGGATCGGCGTGGTGCTCGCGGTGCGGATCGCGGTGCTCTGGCCGGCGTCGGGGCAGTCGAACGCGCCGAAGACGGCCTCGGGCTCGCGGCGGACCTTGTGCGCGTAGATCATCCGGCGTCGGTTCTCGGGCGTGGACTCCTCGACGGGCTTGAATCCGCTGAGGCCGCCGCGCTTGTCGAACAGATCGAAGCCGCGGCCGTACATCTTGGGGTTGAGCTTGCCGCTTACGGCGAGCATCGCGTCGCGGATGGTCTCGGCGTCCAGCCGGCGGGAAGGAAAGCGCCACAGCATCCGCGCGTCGGCGTCCAGTCGGGCGGCTTGCGTGTCGATCGCGGAGGACTGCCGGTAGGTCTCGCTCAGCATGATCAGCCGGTGCAGGTGCTTCACGCTCCAACCGGCGCGGACGAACTCTTGGGCGAGCCACTCCAGCAGCTCTGGATGGGTCGGTTTCATGCCGTTGTTGCCGAAATCGCTCGGGGTCTGGACGAGGCCGGCGCCGAAATGTCCCTGCCAGATGCGGTTCACCATTACGCGGGCGGTGAGCGGGTTGCTCGGATCGGCGATCCATCCGGCGAGGGCCTCGCGCCGGGCCTGCTCCGGAGCATCGGTCGGTAGCTTCTTGTCTCCGAGCACGCTCAGCAGGGCGGGGGCGACTTCCTCCTTCGGTTGCTCGGGGTCGCCGCGGTTGAGGAGGTGGATCTTGTCTGGTTTACGGAATACGCCCGCGAAAGCTTTCTGCTCCGCATCCAAGGCGCGCTGATCGGCGAGGAGCTTGTTCTTCTCGGCCAGTAGGCGTCTGGCTTGCGCGGCTTCTTCCTTGCCGAGTCCCTTCGTGGTGAATCCTGGCTCGATGGTGCTTCCGGGGACGAATTTCGCCCGATCGTCCGAACCGGCCACCTTCTGCCAGTTGCCGGCGGCGTCCGCGACCTCGATCACGTAGCTCGTGGCCAGGCGGTCGGTGAACTTGCCCTGGCGGTCCCGGCCCCAGACGACCCGATCGATCTCCCGTTCCTGGCGGAAATCGATGAGCACCCAGCCCTTGCCGTTCTCGTCGGACATCCAGCTGCGGGCGTTGCCGTAGTTGCCGTCGTTGACGAAACGCTGCTCATGGGTATCGGCCGTGACCCGCTCGCCGGAGACCGTGACGGCCGCGTTGAGGGCGACGTTCTCGCCGTCAGGTCCGAAAGCCTCGATCTCGTCGACGCACGGCTCGAGCCGGTTGGTCTCGCGGATGGTGAAGCGTAGTTTCTGCGTCCGCACCGGCTTGAATCGCTCCACGTTCTCGCGGGCGTTGACCATCGGCCTGACCTCTCCGGCGCCGGCCATGGGGACCAGTTGCGCGAGCCCTCTTTCGATGGCGACGATCGCCGCCTTGACCGACTTCAGGCGCGCCCGGGCGGCGTCCGCCTCCGGGGTCCGGATCTCGCGGTCCATGTATTCGACGCCGGCGACCAAGGCCTGCATGGCATAGTAGTCCTTGGCGGTGATCGGATCGAATTTGTGGTCGTGGCAACGGGCGCAGCCGACGCTCAACCCGAGGAAGGTCTGGCCGAGGTTGTTGACGATCTCATCGAGCGAATCCTGCCGTGCCAACCGCTTCGAGGCCTCGTCCCGGCCGATCTGCCCGGGCAGGAGCACCGACGCCGTGACGAGGAAGCCGGTCGCGACGTCCTGTCCAAGCGCAT
Source organism: Opitutales bacterium (assembly GCA_044378215.1). Taxonomy (GTDB): domain Bacteria; phylum Verrucomicrobiota; class Verrucomicrobiia; order Opitutales; family UBA953; genus UBA953. The sequence continues at coordinate 4,733 of JBILXR010000033.1, read as the reverse complement.
CGCCGACGATCTGCTCCTTGATGAACCGGTCGTAAGGGGTGTCCTGGTTGAAGGCGCGGATCACGTAGTCGCGGTAAGGCCAGGCGTGCGGTCGCTCCGTGTTGACCTCGAAGCCGTAGGTGTCGGCGTAGCGGACCACGTCGAGCCAATGCTGGCCCCAGCGTTCGCCGTAACGGGGCGAGGCGAGCAGCCGCTCGACGGCCGCGGCTCGGTCGGGGTCTCGGACGAAGGCGGTGACTTCCTCGGGGGTGGGCGGAAGTCCGGTGAGGTCGAAGCTTGCGCGACGGAGCCAGGCGCCGTCCGCGGCCGGCGGCGACCGGCGCAGGCCTTTTTCGGCGAGTTTGGCGTCAATGAACCCGTCGATGGTCTCAGGGCGCGCGGCCCCGGCGGTTGCCTTGACCGGTTTGAAGCTCCAGTGGTCGCTCTTGTCCTTGAGCCTGACCGTGTCGACGCCTTCGGGCCAGGCCGCCCCTTCGTTGATCCAGCGGGTCAGCACGGCGACCTGGGTGGCGTTCAGTCGTGCCCCCTTCGGCGGCATGACCTCGTCTTCATCCTCCGTGGTCACCAGATGGAGCAGGGGGCTCTGCTTGGCTTGGCCGGGGACGATGTCCGGGCCCTTGGCATCGCCGCCTTTCAGCGCCGCCGCTTTGACGTCGAGCCGCAGGCCGCCTTTCTGTTTTTTGTCGCCGTGGCATTCGTAGCAATGCTTCTCGAAGATCGGTCGGACGTCGCGGACGAAGTCCACCGGGGCGGCCGTCGCGCCGGCCGCCAGCGTCAGGCAGGTGATGATGCTTGTGCGGGTCATCTGAATTCTAGCGATAGGGGTTGCCGGCTTCGAAGAGGGCGCGGATCTCGGCGTCGGTCATCGCCCGGCCGAGCAGCAGAAGCTCGTCCACGCGACCGCTGAGCTTGCGATCCTGTCGGTCCCAGTTGCCGACCTGCGCCTTGCCGAGCCTGGCGGGATGCGCCACCTCCTGGCGGGACTCCTTGTCGAACTGGCCGTTCAGGTAGAAGCGTACCGTCTTCCGGTCGGCATCGTAGACCGTGGCGAGGTGCAGCCAGCGGCCTTGTTCCGGCCGGACGGACGTGCGGGAGTCAGGGTAGCCGTTGAGTTCTCCCGAGCCCGGCCGGAGCGTGTTGGCGTAGAGCGCCAGGCGCATGGTCGTGAGCTGGGTGATCATCCAATGCACCTGCCCCGGGTTGCCCTTGTTCCAGCCATCGGTGTGGAGGAGGGACTGGTAAGGCGCCCCGAGCTGGTCGAGCCTGACCCAGGCCGCGAGGGTGAGCTGCGGCCATGTGCGATCCCCGCCGACATCCAGTTTCAGGTGGTCGCCGACGTCGACGAACTCGGCCGCGCGGGAGCCTGGCCAGCGGCCTTGGACGGTGCGGTAGACGCCCGGTTGCGGTTCGCCGGAGCGGAAATCCAGCAAGGCGATCAAGTTGGGGTCTCGCCATAGCGCTGCGGTCGCGGCCTCGGAGCGTGCCCTCTGGCCGGCCGACAGCCCCGCGCTCAGGCCGTCCATTTCGCTCGCTTGGATGAAGGCGGAGGAACGCAGTTCGCGCTCCACGCTGACGCCCTTCGTCATCGTCACCGCCTTGCCGTCCCGGAGGCTGAGCGTGCGGCCATCGCCGGCGGCTTTCGCGACGACCTCCCCTTGGAAGACGTGGACCTCCGCCGGCCCGGTGGCCGGGACGTCTACGCCGAAGCGCGTGCCCAGGTCGACGGCTTGTCCCGACGGGGTGATCACCGTGAAGCCTTTCGCGGCGGGAGGCACTTCGGCTGAGAGGCGGCCTTTGGTCAGGCGGAGGCGTTGGGCGTCTTCGAACCGGAACTCAGCGGGCGCTTCGATGGTCAGGCGCGCGCCGTTGCAGGTCATCAGTTCCACGACCCCCGCGTCGAGACGATGGAGCCCCTTGCGGATGGAGGTTCCGTTGGAGAGTTCCTCCGCCCCGGCGTCGTTCACTACGGTGGCGATGACCTGTTGCGAATCATGCCACCAGAGGCCGCCGCCGATGAGCAGGACGAGGCTGGCGGCTATCGCCGCGAGCTGGCGGAAGGAGATCTGCGGGTTCCGGCTGGCGTGCTGGGCGGAGGCGAGTGCCTTTTGCAGTTCAGGCCAGGCCGGCGCAGGGCTCTGTGTCGCGTGGATCATGCCCAGGAGGCGGATCTCCTCATGGCAGGCGGCCCGGAAGGCTTCGTCGTCCTTGAGACGTGCGAGCAGGCGGGCGCGCTCGGCAGCGGATACCTCCGTGCCGCCGGTCCAGGCTTGGAGGAAGAGCAGGAGGTCGTCGGTCATAAGGTCTTTGCTTTGTTCAGGCATTCGCGCAGGAGCTGGTTGGCCCGGTAGTGCAGTTGGTAGACGGCCGGCACCGTGGTCGCCAGTTCCTGCGCCATGGTCGCGGGGCCCGCGCCGCCGAGGCCGGCTTTGACCACGCGACGGAGCTTGTCGGGGAGGAGCGAGATGCAGCGCGTGAGCTGCTCGATGCGGCCGGCTTCATCGTGGCGCGGCCCGGCGGCCAGTTCCGTTTCGAGGAGGCGTGAGACTTCGGCCTGGAAGCGTTCGACCGCCCCCGCGCGTCGTTGTTGGCTGCGGAAGTAAGTGAGCAAACGGTTCCGGGCCATGCCGCGCAACCAGGCGCCGAAATCCCCGTCCGGGCGGAACTGGGCCAGATCCCGCCAGGCCGTGATGAAGACTTCCTGCGTCAGGTCCTCCGCTTCGGCGTGGTTATAAAGCTGGCTCGCCACATAGCCCCGAAGCATACCCTCATGACGTCGGACCACTTCCAGGTAGAGAGAGGTATCTCCTCGCCGGATACGCTCTATAAGCGCGATGAGGTCGAGGTCTTGGGGGTCCATGACAGGGGGCAGGGGGCGCCTACACAAGATGTGCCGACCCGGTGGATTATCTCACAAGAATTTTTCCTTGGAGGCCAGCCTTGGCCGGGCCCCCTCGGCCCGCGGGGGCCGGTCGCCCGGATCTACTTCGTCTGTTCCAGCAGGAACGCGACCAGCTCCGGGCAGGCGAAGAAGGACGGGCCGACCTTATGGCCTTCGCCGGGGACGATCTTGACCGTGAACTTGCCGCCGAGCGCCTCGTAGCGGGCCTTGAGGAGGAGGGTGTTGTCCTGGTGCGGGACGACGACGTCGTTGTCGCCATGGACGGCGAACATCGGGACCTTGGCGGCGGCGAGGCCGGCGAGGTTGTCGGGCGGATTGAACTCCTTGAGCCGGGCGGTGAGCTCGGCCTCGGTCAGGCCGAAGTCGGCGAGGGTCTGGGCCTTGGAGTTCTTGAGCGGCCAGCTGGCCAGATTGCAGACCGGATAGATGCCGATCCAGGCCTTCACCTTCTCGGGTTTACGGAACGCCCAGGTGAGGGTCATCATGCCGCCTCGGCTTTGGCCGAGCAGGATCGGCTTGGGTGAGTAGCCACGCTTGACCATCTCGTCGTAGAATTTCGTGAACTGCGCCGCGCTCTTCGGGGCGCCGCGGACTTCGCCGAGGTCGTAGCCCGCGATGGCGATGCCGGCCTGCTGGCAGGCGTCGGCGTAGAGCTTGTGCTGGACGATGGAGACGCCGCCCTTGAGCGCCGGCGCATACCACAGCCACGGCTTGCCTTCGGCAGGCTTGGACGCCGGATGGATCACGGCCTTATGGCCGTCGATCTCGAAGGTCTCTGCGGCGAAGAGGGAGGAGCAGAGAAGCAGGGTCAGCAGCGCGACGGTGCGGCGGAGGGGCATGCCCTGATCTAAGGAGACTTATTCCAGTTTTCCGAACATAATCCGATCCGTGCTGCCGCCTTTGCCCTGCGTCACGGCGAACCAGATCGCACCATCGTGCTGACGGAAAGTCGGGTATTGGAAGCTGACGGCGGATTCGAACCGATATTTACGCTCCCAAGTCACGCCGTCACGGGAGACGTCCAGATTGAAGATATATCGGCCTGCGCCGCGACCATCGACGATCCTGGAGGCTTCCTGCCAGCCGAGGTAGTAGACGCCATCGAACTTATCGAAAGTGGGCTTCGAGTTGCTGCCCTTGCTGACGAAGGGGCGTTCTTCGCCCCGACTCCATGTCTTGCCGTCCTTGCTGGTGACGAACCGATAGTTGCGATTGTCGCTTTCGCTCCGGCAGATGGCGAGCCAGGTGCCGTCGGGCAGCCGATTGACAGATGACTCCGTGAGCCGGGCTTCGGCGGGCTCGTTGTAATGTCCGATGATCTCGATCGTGTCGCAGGCCTCGTTCAGGGTCGCGAGGGCATTTTGGGCCCCGGGGAAATTGTTGATCGCGAGGATGGTGCGCCCGTCGATCTGCTTGAAGGAGTCCAGCAGGTAGAGGCCGAAGGCCTTGGCGGGCTGTTTGAAGCCGTGCTTGGCCGCGTCGGCATGGAAGTGGTTGGGTTGAAGGTCGAAGATTCCTTCGCTGGTCTTCAGTCTGACGCGATGGATGTTCGGCGAGAACGTCTGCGTGCGGAGATCGAAGTCCCGATACCAGGTCTGGGACTGACGTCGCCCGCTCTGGTCCTCGCACGCGAAGAAGCAGCGGAGCGTGTGATCATCGAGGCGGATGATACGAGGGACGAAGCAGGCTCCGGCCGGCAGTTTCTCGTTGGCGAAGGCCTCGGCGGACTTGGCCATCGGAATGGTGCGCTCCACCTGCATGGACTTCAGGTTCACGATCGTGAGCACGCAGTATTGGGCGTTGCCGGCGCCGTGGCCTGGTTTGATGTCGTTGT